>JANXAQ010000070.1 GCA_025062105.1 Thermoguttaceae bacterium | reverse complement strand
TTCAAAACAAGCCAAAGGTTACTTTGGATACATTGCACAATTTGGGAAAAATCATTTAGAAAATCAGCAGATCTTTAGTTTCAGAAAAAGGTTTATCTATATTTTTTATTTGATCCATTCTGTGTTGTTCAACGAGTTTTTCTGCTTTGCCTAAAGTGATGGCCGAGCGTCTGAACTTTAACTTGTGGATCACAGCGAGCCATAGAGGGAGACCGGAAAACCTTGCCCTAACATATGGAATCATTATGAGTTAGGTTAATTGGCCTTCTTAAGAGGTCTTGGATATACCACGAAAGAGTTATTTTGGGCGCCTTCGACCCTTTGATTTCTTCTGGGTGCTCTGGCAGGCCAGAGCAAAAACCCCTTGGAAAACATCTCCGGAAGGTTTTCGGGTAGAAGAAAGCTGCTTTTTCTAAGTTCTTATACATTAAGGAGTTACAGATAAGTATTATCCGTTCACTAAACTTTGAACTACTTTGTCTTGTCTTCGAATGGGGAAAGCATTTCTGCGCAAATGGGTTATAATAAGCTCATAGTCAGAGGGGTTTGGGGAGTGGGGGGAGTGTGGGAGGATAGCCTCCGAAAGTGGTATTCCCCTACGGATCCGTTAGGGCGGGGAAGGTAGCCCAGGTTTATGGCTGCATCTGCCGGACTGGTGGTAACGTTTGCCTTATTTATTTTTGCCGGACTGTTTTCCTGGGCAGAACACGTTTTGCGAACCTGCTCCCGGAGTCTCCTGAAGCAATGGGCAGATCAGGGCCGCTCTAGCGCCAAAAAAGCCCTGGAACTCACCGAGCCGAAAAGCCCGACGTGGACTATCCTTCGATGGACGGTGGGGGGGTTGGGTCTGGCCGGGGCTGCGCTGAGCACTGGTACTGTCTGGCGCCCTCTAGCGGAGTCAATAGAAAACCTGTCTTGGGGTTGGCTGGTAGGCTGGAGTTCTAAAGTTGCTTTTGGCCTGTTGGTGGTAGGATTGGTTGTAGCCTGGGGCCTGTTGGTCGAGACGATTCCCAAACGAGTGGCTGCGGGCCTTTCGGAGCGGACCGTCCTTTGGCTTGCTTGGCCGGTGGCAATCTGGGTTCGCTTGCTTCGGCCAATCCACTGGCTGATAGAGACCGCAAGTAAGCCGGTGGTTTTTGTAGTGCAAGGTCCGCCGGCTGCCTGTTCTTCAGGGCTTTCCTTGAAAGAAATTGAACATTGGCTTCAGATGGGGGCAACGGCAGGCCTGATCGCCCCTGCAGAAGAACGTGTAGCTCAGCGGGCCTTACGCTTTGGGGATCGAACCGTTCGGGATATTATGCGGCCCCGGATTGAAATCGACGCCATCGACGTGGATACCCCACCGGAGCAGGTCATTGGCATTGTGGCTATGGCGGGTTTTTCCCGTTTGCCCGTCTATGAGGGCGACATCGATCATATTATCGGGTTTGTCTATACCAAGGACCTTTTACGGCAGCAGCATCTGGGATGGCCGATCGAACTTCGTAAATTGCTTCGGCCTGCGCTGATGGTACCCGGTTCGTTGGGGATAGATCGCCTTTTGGAGATGTTTCGGCAAAAACGGGTGCAGATGGCTATTGTGCTAGATGAATATGGCGGCACCGAAGGGCTGGTTACCTTAGAGGATGTGCTGGAAGAATTAGTCGGAGAAATCCACGATGAACTCCAGCCTGAGGCTGACCAACAGCTTATCCAACAGGATGATCGCACCTGGTTGGTGGACGGCCGGATGAATATAGAGGATTTTTTTGCCAGGCTGGGCCGAGAGGATTTGCACAGCACGGAGACCCGCAGCTTCCATACGGTTGCCGGGTTGGTTCTGGCGGTGCTAGATCGGATTCCTACCGTCGGCGACTGCCTGCAGTGGAAGGACTTCCAGATAGAGGTGGTCCAAATGAACGGGATGCGAATCGACCGGGTCCGGGTAAAGCTGCCGGAAAAGTCCTAAGCGGAGTTTTGCCAATGTTGGGAAGTAGCCTCTGGGAAATATCCTAATCCTATGAAAATATTGGACTTAGGAAATTGGGTGAAAAAAGGAGGGATTCCTCGTAACTACTGGGAGTAAACCGAGTTCGGGGAATTGACAAGAGTCGATCTTAATAACTGCTTGATGTTTGCTATTTTTAGGGGCTCCGCAACGGTGCAAAGCCTTCTGACGTCGCAAATATTGGAGGAATCGCTGCATAATTTAAAGGGAATATTTTTATACTATTTTCACTTGTCCTCCCTCTAAGTTCGACTTTTGCCATTTTCCCTAACTACTTTTGCTTCCAGTACTTACAACGAAGCCTCCTTTTGTTCACCAAATTTCCTAACTCCAAGAGTTACAAGAAGTTAGAACTTTCCCCTTCCGGGATGAGGCCCAAAATGGCAAAAGTCGAGCTAAAAGAGCTCCGTTTTAACTTTTTGTGGGCATTCGAGTTAGGATACAGAGGGGGTTATATAAGTTTGGAGGGGAAAAGGAGTTAGGAAGTTGAATTAAACAATCTCCAACGGGAGTTGGTTTTCTTGCATGAAGCGTTCGGCCTCCGGCCGGGTAAAGACGCTGTCGGTGGTAGTGATAGAGCGTACACAGCTTGCACCTAAGGCGCTCCCCCAGCGGAGACAACCGACCGGGTCTTCCCCGGCCAACATCCCGGCGATAAAACCAGCGTCGAATGCATCTCCAGATCCCGCTCCGCCCACAAATTCCACCGGATATACACCCGCCCGAACCCGAAGGCCATCCGTTACCAATAAACTCCCTTGGCTGCCCATGGTAATCACCACGGTTTTGGCTCCCGCCTCGCGGAATCGATTGGCTTGATCTAACGGGTCTTTCAGGCCAGTAATCAATGCGCCTTCGTGGTCGTTGGGGACAAAGACATCGATTTCTGGTAACAACGGGGCCAACCGATCCCAGTAGTTTTCCGGCCCGAACATAACCACATCCAGCACGGTTTTTACCCCAGCCGCTCTGACTCGCCGAAACAGTTCCACCGTCTCTTGGGTCTCCAATTTCGGAAGCATAAAAAATCCGCCTACATAGATGACCTTCGCCTGCTGGAGCCACTGGGTTGGCACATGCTCTACACCAAACAGGGTATTAGCCCCCGGGGTGCTGATGAACCGCCGGTCCTGGCCTTGGACATTAATGATCATCGTACATGCGGAGGGTTTGTCAGGAATCGTATGGACACCGCTGGTATCCACACCACCTTTCTGCAGGGCTTCGACAATGACCCGACCAAATGGATCCTCTCCCACACAACCGGAAACGCCCACCCGAACCCCTAGTTTGACTAAATCCAAAGCAGTATTCGAAGCACATCCGCCCAAGGCCAACTGAATCTGATCGACCACGATCAATTCCCCCTCATTGGGGAGCCTGGGAATTGGAGCGCAGGTAACGTCGGCAAATAAAATCCCCATACACAAACAGTCGATTTCCATCGTCGCACTCCTCCGGAACACAGATTCTCTCCGAGAGCCGATCCCACCTTACTTGCTCACCTCCTAAAGCCAATCGCCGGGCCAGAAGAGGAGAATCTCACTTTGAGGACTTTCATTGCTTACTGTCATACCAATAGAGCTTGCGATTTTCCAGTCCCCCGGAGGAATCAGTGCAGTGATTGCATAGCTGGTGCGCAAAGCGGCGGAGGAGGTTGGAGAAGGAGCCGACTGCCCCGGCTTTGCAGGACCGTTCCATATGGGTATGATCAAGGATAACGTCTGTAACATATCAGCCGAAGGAAGATGCCGCTGGTTTCCTCCCGGCAAAAGCAGGGCTCCAGCCGGTCTCACCCTAAACCTTGCTAGTAACGGTGGGGGGCTGGGATTTTTTGGATTCCCGCTTGTGCGGGAACGACGATGTAGGTTAGTTCTTGGAACAACAGTAACTTCCTCTTCACTGGTTTGAAGTATTCCTGAACGTGTTTTTGGAACACTTCACCCGAATGAAGTGGCTTTATGTTTCTTTTCTCTCCTGGCAGGACACTGTACGGTAAGGGGAAATGAGACGCTCAACCGGCTTGTTGCCCCCTCGGCGGGGATTGCCAAAGGCGATGCCGGCCTATCCCACGGTGGATAGCGGCAGGGTTCTTTCCTGGGCTGAAGTGTTACTTCTTTTTAAGCAAAAAGTGGTCGAAGATGACAGCTCAGAAGATTTCCTCCGTTCCGGAGTGGGCTAAGGTAGAACAACCGGAGCCATTGCCGGCAGAAATCACCGGGGTGCAGCCGGGCGGTGTGGGCTGGTGCGCCCGCATGGAACTGGCCTGGGGCCGAGTGCGCCGGTGGTATTTAAAACGGTTTCGGCCTGGGTATGTAAGGCGGATGGCCGAGCTTCGCCGGGGAAGCACCGAGGGCGCACCGCATGAAATCCTGGATCCTCGGGATTTAAAATATTGCCGGAATGTGGTCCAGTGCGATTGGGCGCCGGAGCATGATCCGTTTCGGTGGCGGGAGCGGTTGCCTTTTGCCCGTTGGGGCTTGGCCGAGCTGGTGTTCATGGGCGGCCCCTTGGCTTTGCTGACGAGTGCTGGAGTGATGTTGGCCATTTGGCAATCGGGCTGGTGGTGGCTGGCAGCGGCCGGAGCCGCAATGCCGTTGGCCCTGTTGGTGTGGTTTTTTCGGGATCCACCCCGGCAGGTGCCGCAGGCACCCGGCCTTTGGGTTTCCCCTGCCGATGGGACGGTGGTGGAAATCACTCGGCTAGAAGAAGATCCGTTTATAGGCAGTCGAGCAGTTCGAGTCAGTATTTTTCTATCGATTTTCGATGTGCATGTGAATCGGTCTCCGTGTGCGGCTAGGGTAGTGGCTCTTCGCTATCAGCCAGGCGAGTTTCTCAATGCCATGCGCCCGCAAAGCGCTCAGCGCAACGAAAACCTTTGGATCGGGCTGGAGGCACTGGAAGCTCCCTATGGCCGATTGGCAGTACGCGTCATTGCCGGCGCTATTGCCCGAAGGATTGTGTGTGTCCTTCGGCCCGGCGAGGAACTGGGACGAGGCCAAAAGTTCGGCATGATCAAATTGGGTTCCCGCACCGAATTGATCCTGCCAGATCGGGAAGACTTGGAATTGCTAGTGGAAGTGGGCTCAAAGGTGCGGGCCGGGAGTAGCCCGATTGTACGTTGGCAATGCAAAGGCATTAGCTCATGAAGCGCCGACTGAAAACAATTGCCATCTTCCCGACGCTCTTTACGTTGGGCAACTTAGTATGCGGTTTCTTTGCCATTGTAGTGGCAGCACGAGTGGGCAAACCGGAATTTTTGCCCGAAAGTCTCAAAGAGTTGCCCGCCGAGGACATTTATAATCTGATGTTGGCAGCCTGGTTGATTTTTTTAGCAATGGTCTTTGATGCATTGGACGGTCATATAGCGCGCCTTTCAGGTGCTACGACCAATTTCGGCGCGGAGCTGGATAGTTTATGCGATTTGGTTACCTTTGGGGTTGCACCGGCCTTCCTGATGGTGAAGTTATGTCCTCGTTTTACCTTTCTTCATCGGGAGGCCATTTGGGTGATTGCGGCTGCTTATGTGGCCTGTGCGGCATTACGGCTTGCCCGGTTCAACGTAGAAACCACCGAAGACGACGACCATTTGCATTTTACTGGGTTGCCGTCTCCGGCCGCGGCAGCTTCGATTGCTGGGTTTGCTATTTTCTTTTATACCTTGTATTCCAAAGAACCGCCACTGGCGTATGCAGAACAAATATATATATTTGCGCAATCCACTCTGCCGTTCTTCGGCGCTTTAGTGGCGCTTTTGATGGTATCGAGAATCCCCTATCCCCATATTGTGAATCAGATTTTCCACGGCCACCGAAGTTTCGGCCATTTGGTGGCGGTGATCTTTGCTTTAGTGGCAATCATGGTCATTCGGGGCTACTCGGTGCCGATCATTTGTACTGTTTTTGTTTTAAGCGGTCCGGTGCGTTTTGCCTGGGCCAAACTGATCGAAAATCGCCTCCAAGAGGAAGAAGTCTTCTAAATCCTTAACTCCAGCCAACATGCAACAAGAGCACGGATACCATGTTTTCTGGAATTGTGGAAGCATTAGGAACTGTGGTGGAACTGCGGCCGGAGGAGCCCGGCTGTAAACTCTGGGTCCAAGAGCCGCGCATTGTACCGGAAATTCGAGTGGCCGACAGTGTGGCGGTCAATGGCTGTTGTCTGACGGTGGTCGAAGTGCAGGGCGATCGAATGGCCTTTGACGTCGGACCAGAAACCTTGCGTCGCACGAATCTGGGCCGATTAGGCCCTGGAAGCCGGGTCAATCTCGAGCGAGCGTTGCGGATAGGCGATCGGCTGGGCGGCCACTTTGTAACCGGCCATATCGACGACGTAGGCACCCTACTAGAGCGTACCGATCAAGGTGATTGGTCGTTCTGTTGGTTTGGGGTTCCCCGCCGATTGAGCCGACAAATGGCCCCCAAAGCCTGTATTGCCGTCGACGGCGTGAGTCTGACTATCGTCGATAGCGAGCCGGACCGCTTCAGTGTGGCCCTGATCCCCTACACCTTGGCCGTTACCACCCTGGGACTTCTAAAAGTAGGCGACCCGGTCAATCTGGAAACAGACCTCTTGGCCAAGTATGTGCAGCGGCTCATCGAGTCCCAAAGCTGGGAGCAGCTCCCCCAGGAGTAAGCAGAAGTAGCTTAGGCGGAGACAACGACCAAATCCCTTCTCCCCTTCGGGACTGGGGCTTGTGAAGCAGGCCAGAGGGGAGGTTTGGCTTGCTGCTGGGGCAGGAATGCCACCTTCTAGTCTCGGGTTCGGCTAAGGGAGAAGAAAACACAATGGTGCATTGGCGTTTCCGCTTTTCTTTGCCGGCGAAGCAGGTAATCGGAGAACGGGGGGAGGAAAACCCTATGGTACCGGCGCGTTTTCGCCGCCAGCAATGGTGCACAGGTTGCTAAAGAGCGATGGATCTACGCCGGCGGTAAGAAACCGGACGGAGCCGTCGCACAGGGCAAACTGAATGCCGCCCGGATGTAAGCCGCCCCAGGATCGCTTACAGGGCAGGTCCATGCCCACATCATACTGGGCCGCACATCGGTCGAAATCCCCTTGCAGGGTTCGGCTTTGGGGTGTGCCAGCCGAGAGGCTATAATAAGCAAATGAATATGCCCAAAACGTTCGATACCCAGGGTTTGTCTGGGTGCTCCATTCGCCGACTAGCAAGGTGTTGGAGGTACCGTCTCGGATGGTTTCCACCGACTCACAATCGAAGCCCCAGACGCCTACCACGTGGATTGGCCCTCGGTTCTGCCGCCGATATTCAAACATCATTTCCGAATCGAGGAAGTTGTAGCCGTCATGGGTTCGGCCGCTGACGGCCCGGTAGGAGCCGGGCATGTATTTGGCTCCGTTGGCGGCAGCCGGTCCAGTGGCCGGTTGGGCAGGCACCCGGTAATTCACGTCCGAGGGACACACATAAATCGGCACCAATGTCTCTCGGACGCTCTGATTTTGCGGTGATTCATTGTTGTAGCGCAGATCGTACTTTTGGAAAAGGGCCTGCTGTTCGACAAACGGCAAAATGGCGATCAGCCAATTACCAAACTGCGTGGAATACGACTGGGTCGGCTCCCCCATGCCAGGGCAAAGACCGGCGGTTCGGTTGATATTGCCGGGCGGAAACACAGCCCAGGCCGTATGATAGTTGTGCAGGGCCAGAGCGATCTGTTTGAGATTATTGGCGCATTGTGCCCGTCGGGCCGCTTCCCGGGCCGCCTGCACCGCCGGCAAAAGCAGCCCCACCAGGATGCCAATAATCGTTATAACAACCAATAGCTCCACCAGGGTGAAGGCCGATACCTGAGGGCGAAGGGCCGATAGCCGAGGGCAGAGGGCCGATGGCCGAAGGCAGAGGGCAGAGGACCGAGGGGAGAGAGCCGATGGCACACCTTCTGCCTCTCCCCGCTGCGGGAGAGGCCGGCTTGGCCGATGGCCAAGCCGGGTGAGGGGGCCTTCCGCCCAATGGCCGAAGGCAGATGGCAGATGGCTGAGGGCAGAGGGCTGAGGACCGAAGGCAGAGGGCAGAAGACACCCCTTTCGCCTCTCCCCGCTGCGGGAGAGGCCGGCTTGGCCGAAGGCCAGGCCGGGTGAAGGAGAATCTTGGCCGATAGCGGAAGCAGGTGGGGTAAGCTCTGGGCAGAGTAGGAAGGAGGAAATTGGGAATAGCCAGTAGAAGGCCAAAGGCCCCGGCCATAGCAGCTCTGGAGAATCCTCGAAGGGGCTTTCTGCCTTCTGCTCTCTGCCTTCTGCCGTCGGTGGTGTTGCCCCCTCACCCGGCCCGGCTAGCGCCGGGCCCCCCTCTCCCGCGGCGGGGAGAGGGGGGGATGCCACCCTCTCCCACGGTGGGCAGAGGGGTATGGTTAACCTGTCCAGCGCAGGGGAGAGGGGGACTGCTAGCCTCTTCTCCAATACCGTCGCCATATCCATAACAAGGCTATTCCTACGCTCAAAAGGGCCAAACTGGCCGGTTCCGGCACCATCGCAAACGCCGCCCCTAAATCCGACACACTGGTAAGCCATAGACGATAGTTATCCGTAAAGGGGCTGGCGGAATCCTCTTGATCTAGGATGGCCGTGAGGCTAAACGGCGTAGTAGCTAGCACGCTGGCATTGATAGCCATCAGGCCCGGGTCGATGCCCAGCTTCAGGGGGAAGGTCAGATCGACCTGGCCGACCCGCTGCTTTACCGTAACTGTGCCGTCCAAGGCCCAGTTATGCGGATCGACCAATAGCAGGTTCTGCAGATGGACCAGGCTGCCCTGATACCGCTCGCAACCGGTCTGCCGGGTCTGGTCAAACTTAAACGTATCATCCGGATTTTTCAGGTCGGCCAGGGTGATGGTGGGCGCCGTAAGCGGCACATTCCGAGCCAAAATCGTGATGTAAAAGTCATAGTCTGGATGGGTGTTGTGCATCTCGTTGATATTACGTTTGCCGCGGAAAAACATGCCGGGCGCCTTGGCCTGCACTAGGACAAGATCGCCCCGGCGCAGCGGTTCGGTAACCGGGTTACCTTGGTAATTGGGATAATTCAGCCGCTGCATCTCCGAAATCCAATCAGCATCCGAATAGTAAATGTTCGGATTCATGGGGTGATTTTTCCGCATGTACATGGCCGTTCCGCCAAAATCGCCAGCATATTGATCTGGATTAGGAATCAAGCCGGGAAAGTCAGAAGGGTTAACCGCCTGGAAGAAGACCTGCCATTGGGGCACATAATTGGGCGGTACCGGCGGGTGCGGCGGATTGGGCAGGCTAGGC
>JANXAQ010000002.1 GCA_025062105.1 Thermoguttaceae bacterium | reverse complement strand
GGCTTGGAGGCAATCCTAGCCGGCTAACTGATGTGGAACATTTATCCCTACGTCCTCGGTTAGTGGACTCTCTGGAGGGGGATAGCCCGGCGCTTTGTTTTGGCTGAGACGGCTGCCGGTGGGTGCCGGAGGCGTCCAAAGAAGTGAAAACAGACAAACGAGAGAAATTAGAGAACCTCCCCCCCGATCCCTTTTTCTCTCGATAAGCCTCCTTTACATGAAAAAAACGGCGAAAAGGACAAAATTTCCCTAAAACCTCGATTTGTTCAGAGTTTCCGGGATATTTTTATCCCGAGTTTTGCCATTTTTACTAAGTCTTTTTTTTTGTCCAGTAGTTAGGGCGAAATGCCCTTTTGCTCACCCAATTTCCTAACTCTAATACCTTACGAGGACTTAGAGCGTCCTCCTTTCTGCACAAGAGCCAAAATGGCAAAAGTCGAGCTAAGAGACTTACCTGAGGAACCTCTACAGTTGAGTTTTGCCATTTTCCCTAAGTCCTTTTGTTTCCAGTAGTTACGACGAGACTTCCTTTTGCTCATGCAATTTCCTAAGTCCAATAGTTACAAGGAGTTAGAGTTTTCCCTCCTGGAGAAGGCCTAAAATGGCAAAAATCGAGCTACAAGATCCTGAACATTCGGTGAACTTTATGAATCTTTGATTCGGGAGGGATTGGACAGGCCCATTCAAAGACCTCCTAGAGGTAGGATGCTAGCAGTGCTAGGACAACTCTATCTATGGGGTTAGAGTAGTAGCGTCCGAACTCTGCTTTGAAATTATGCTGAGGTTGCCGAAAATTAGGATTTTAGCAGTTTCCGATGAAGTTGGCCGACCGGCCCTCTCCTGGAAAGCCTTTAAAAATGGGGATTAGGGATTTTGAAGATTCTAGGGAATCACAAATGGAAAGAAGCTTTTATCTAGAATGCGTTTCAGGAGGCTTCTAACCTGGATTTTGGACGTTTTTCTTAACTTGTTTTGCGTCCAGTAGTTACGGCGAAACTCCCTTTTGCGCATACGATGTCCAAGTCCGATGATTCCTAAGCAGTTAGAGTTTCCCCCTTCGGTAGGAGGCCAAAATGCCAAAAGTCGAGCAAGGCCGAGCAGAACCTCAAGAAGCAGCGATTGTTTCACCCCCATGGATTCTTCAGGATATTATTGGAAGGTTATTATTGGACCCAGCCCCGATGCCACCATAGATAGGCGACCGGAGCGCTCCACAAAAGGGAATCCATCAGATCCAACACTCCACCTAAGCCGGGCATCCATTGGCTGGAGTCTTTTCGGCCAGCATCTCGCTTCAGAAGGGATTCGGCTAGATCACCCCCTAGGCCTACCAGCCCCAACACCAGGCCGTAACTAGTCCAGGCCCACCAAGCAGCTGCAGTGGGGTTGTATGGCTCTGCGCAGGGACTTAGAGCTGGGGTAAGCCAAGTAAAAACGGCCCAGGAAGCCGCCCAGGCCCCCAAAAGCCCCCCCAGGGTACCCTCGATGGTTTTGCCAGGGCTAAGTTGAGGGGCCAATTTGCGCCGACCGAATAGATGTCCTACAAAGTAAGCCGCAGTGTCGGCCATTTTGACCACAATCACTACCGAAGCTAGCGCCTTAATGCCATAGCCCATCCGTAGAAGTACCAAGAAACTTAAAAGAAAACCTACATACAGGAGACCCAAACTACTTGTGCCAAGCCGGGCCACTATTCCGCCCGGCCCTGTAAAATGCCGGATTTCCTCTAGCATCAGCAGGATCAATGCCCCGGCTAAGGTCCAAAGGAGCCATCCGTGGGCAGCTGAGAGGGCTTCGGTGCCAATCGATTGCCCAGGGCCGGACTGCTGGCAGCTCCCCCAGACCAGCCCCGGTACCCAGGCAGCCAACAGGATGGCGATATTGCCTACATACACCGGCCAAGTCGAACAGCAAACGCCCGCGGTTTTGACCAATGCCAAAAATTCCGCCGTGCCCAGCAAACAAATAACCACCACTAAAGGTAATAGCACTACTCCAGGTACAGGGCAGTAATGATCAGCCCAACACAATACTACCAAAAGCGCAATTAGAGCAGTGCCTACCACTAATCGCCACCGAAACATAAGGCTTCCTTAGAAAACTAAAACGGTACGACTTCAGCCCAGGGGAGAGGAGAGTTTATTTTGGTCCATCATGACGTTTACCATTTTCCCTAACTGTCTTTGCCTCCATGAGTTACGCCAAACCCTCCCCTTGCCCACCCAATTTCCTAACTTCCAGAGTTACAGGCAGTTAGAAGTTGCCTCTTGCAAGGCAAAGCCCATCGTGGCAACAGTCGAGCCGAGAGGCTGTCTGGATCTATTGAAACCCTTTCTGGTCGGAGGCCTAACCCCACCCACAAAACCGAAGCAAAACGGACCAGTATGGGCAAAATCTCCCCAGACTGCGGCCAACCTTTCAACAGAGCCACGCTGTCTGAAAACGGCTGAACCAGTCTTCCTTATTCCACTGGCCAGTGAAGACGTTGGGTAGCCCAGGTGTCCAAATCCTAGGCTGTAGTCCCTCCTAAGGGGAGAAACAACTTGGGAGCCAAGTGAGGTAAAATCTGCTGTCAGAGAGCCTCTGAGTCTGTTTTTGGGAAGAGTATGTATCTGGCGTTTTCCCATTTTGCCCTCCTGCCGAGAGGAGAAAGTTCTAAGTCCTTGTACGATATTGGGATTAGGAAACTGAGTGAACAAAAAGCAGGTTCGTTGTACCTGCTGGCCACAAACCAAGTTAGCAAAAATGGCAAAGGCCCAGATGTATGCACCGTAGGCCATGGATAGCTATTCTGGAACCCAGCTTAGGCGGATTCCGCCATGAGAAATCCCCTATCTGGGATGGACAAGCCGGATCTAAATACCCATTCGCCGTCCTAGGCTGTGTTATGGCTTCCCGCCACTGCTTGGGCTTCCGCATCTTGCAGAGAACTTATTGAGTTGCCCAGTGCTTCGGTTTTATGGTTGTCCGCCACTGCTGGGACCGCCCCGCATACGCTTTTGTACATCGGTTTCCAGTACCCCGAAAGTGGCTTCGTGTCGCTGGATCGTTAAATGTAACACCTGCAGAAGCCGTTTGGCTGTATAATAATTCATCACGATCCGCTGGGTGATGACGATAGGACCGGCGGGAGGAGCAAACGGCTGAAGGTTGATGCCAAAATCGATAAAGACTTCTTCAGGCGTGCCGGTGATTCGGCAAAAATTAGCGTAAGAGGTGGAGGCCTTAGAATCATCTACCTGAAAAGGGGTTTGTCCTGGGGAGCGACCGGGTCCATCACTTCCGCCATCTCCTCCAGGAGAAAATCCTTCTTTCGGGCCGGGATAGAAACTATTCATTTTTAATTGCTCCTCAGAAATTAATTAGTGCAAAAGTAACGTCACATATCAGCTGAGCGAAGACGTCCCTTACTATACTGCTCGCTGTTATACACATCTTTTGGGATGGATTTCCCATCTGAATGGGCTAAAACTGATTGCCCCACCTAGGGGTATAACAAACTTCCAAAAAGAAGCCAACCGTTCCTTTGGAGAAATGGCACCATTAGGGAAAGATCCTTTGAAGATCAGGAAGTGTTTAGTTTTAGAAGCCATTTTGCCTATATTACCTGTTTTATCCATTCAATGTCCTTCCACAAACTTTCGGCATTTTCCTAAAATGATGACCGAGCCCTGAACTCTAACTTGTATAACAGCAAGCACTGTACTGGGGGGAGAGGAGGGCTGGGGGCCAACAAGACCAGGTGAACCTTTCATTTTTGCCTCACCATAACCCCTCCCGAGAAAGGGGCCTACACATCGTTCGGATGGATTTGTCATCCCAATCGGACAGAATAATTGCCCCATATAGGGGGATAACAAACTTTTCAAAAGAAGCGGACTGTTCCTTTGTGGAGAAAATGGCAGCATTTAGTAGGATTTAAGGACTCAGGAAGGGCTTTGTTATTTGGCTATTTTATCCTAATGTTATTTGCCGATCTTTCGGGATTTGCCTAAATGATGTCCGATCCACTCTAACAACTGGTGTATAACAGCTCTAACAACGGGTGTATAACAGCGAGCGGGCGGACGGGAGAGTGAATTTTCCTACCCTTCCCATTTGGGGCCAGGGTAGAAAAATTAAAGCCCCTTCCAGGGTTGAACTGTTACCGTTTTCCTTTCCTCTATCTATCTAGTGCTCTGGTTAAAGGAAGCAAAAATTTCGACATAACTGCAGTTTTTGTAACCACTTAAGATAACTAATGGGGTGAATCTGTGGCTAAACTCTTGGTTTTTTCTCTCGGAAGCCATAAGATAGCAAGAAAGCCCCTGTTGGGCAAAGGGTACGGAAGCTCCAAAACTTACGTGAGCTTAAAGGGATGGGGTGAGCAAAAAGAGCGGTTGGAGCATTTCCGCTGAGCTTGCCTTTTGCCAATTTCTAGGTGGCTGCTCCTTTTGGATAGCCTAAGCTCCTGAAAATATGGAACTTATGACAAAATTTGCCGCACAAAGAACCTTTAAAACCTAACTTCTTAATTCGCCTTTTGCCAATTTCTGTTATTTCAGGGAGTTAGGATGCGGGGGTTCTTTGTTCAGCGAATTTCCTAACCCTAATATTCTCAAGGGGTTAGAACATCTA
>JANXAQ010000251.1 GCA_025062105.1 Thermoguttaceae bacterium | reverse complement strand
TTCGGTTGGCATTTGGCCGCTCCATCCAAACAACTACTATATGTAGGGCACTAGCAGTGCCGTTAACCCTATATATTGGGTCAGTGGAAGAGGGAACTAAAATGGTATAAAAATATATCCTTTGAATTATGCAGAGGTTCCGGTAGTTTAAATTAGGCTGGACATAAGGTACCTAACGCCGTCTGTTAGATGGCAGTTTCCTCGGTTGCCACAGACTGCTTTCCAACTAGTCTGGTTCGCCCAGGTAGGCGCCCTGTTGGCGGAGGATTTTCTGCAGCTTGGCCACCTCGACCTGCCGGGGGGTGCAACCATCCTGGACCGCTACCGCTGCCGCTACACCGGCGGCATGACCGGTTACAAAACAATTCGGGATCAACCGCACCAAATCGGCCATGCGGATTTCTGCGCTAATGCATCGGCCAGCCGCCAAGAGGTTGTCAATTTTCACTGGCACTAAGGCACCATACGGGATTTGCCAGGGACCGTGGCTTCCGTTGGAAGAACCGCCCACGCCGACCACATCCGGAAACCGAGTACCGTTTTTCAAATCCTCTAGGCGTACTGTGTTCAGTCCTCGCAGCACCCGGGTGATCCGCACACCGAGCTGAGGGGCCGTCTCCATGAGATACACTTTTTCGTATCCTGGAGTGGATCGCACCTTCTGCACGTGCCGCCAGATGAACTTCCGATGCTGCATTTCCAGCCGGGTCAAAACATTCACGTCCAAGCCGTCCTCTTCCGGCCCCAACATGTTGACCCAGTGGACACCGGGTATCGGCGTCGGGCTGCCCAACAGCCGAGGCTTCGGCACCTGCTTGGCCCTTTCCGGATCCACTCGGTCAAGGTTTCCGATCCGGCTTACCAGACCGATATTGTGGGAACGGTGTTCAAACTCTGCGCCGGCGGCGGCAAAGACGTCGCCATCGCCTGTGGCGTCCACCACTACCTTGGCTAAAATAGCCTGGCGGCCGGATTTGGTCTCAACGACAACGCCTTGGACTTTGTTGTCGGCCATAATGGCGTCCGCGCACCAGGAATGTAAAAATACCTTCAAACCCGCCTCTTCAATCATTTCTACCATAATGTATTTGACGGCCTCGGCATCGACGGTGGGATTCGCGCCGGGCCGACGGTTAATAATGGCTCCGTCGAGCTTATCCAACCGTCGTAGAATCTCTTCGCCGATCCCCTGGCAGACCTGTTTGCCGCCCTGGACAATATGCCCAATCACCAGCAGCACTAGGCCCCCTGTCCAAAGCCCGCCGAAATGTCCATACCGTTCCACCAAGGTAACATCAGCACCAGCCCTTTTGGCGGCCAAAGCGGCACAAACACCAGCCGGCCCGCCGCCAACCACGAGCACATCGGTCCGATGCAAGACGGGTAGCTCCCGCTGAGGCTGAATGACCCGGCCATCGACAATGGTAGGATTGGCCCGATTTTCTTGGACTTTATTTTTAGCGAGGATCGAACTTTGGAAACCACCCGGTTCGCCCACCTCGGCCGGAAAGCAGGAACCGGGAGCCCAAGTGCCTAGACCGGCAGCCGCTCCGCTAAGACCTACCAGCCGGAACCACTCCCGCCGAGGAATAGGCAACGAATGTTTAGGCTGTGAATAAGGTGGTTGGCTCATGCAAACGCCTCCGAGCAATATCCTTCGGAAAGTACCGATAAACATACATCCAAAACGAACCCCTATAAGCCGAAAGGCAAACTGTTTTTATTGTACGGCCAAGGGGAGAAGAAAACCAGCTGGCTCCGAGACACTGGTGAAGCTTGGGCGATGCGTTAGGCGGAGCGATACCGGCGGGCTTGCACCAGCCAGAAAATAACCACTCCAATCAAAAGCACCACGCTGATATTTTGACTGATGCTTAGACCCAGCGGCCAGACGCCCGGTTCATCAGTACGGATGATTTCCAGCAGAAAGCGAGTAACGGCGTAAAGGCCTAACATAGCAGCAAAAAGTTGACCTGGCCAACGACAGAAGGGGCTATAGCCCAAAAGGAAAAGACCTATCATTAGGGCGTTCACCGCGGCATACAGTTGGGCAGGGTGGACCGGAAGACTTTGGTCGGGGATGGGTGCCGATGGAATGGTAATTTGTTTACCAGAAATGGTTTCCACCCGTAGGGGCGTCTGGCCATAGAAGGCCTTAGCAATTTCCAGTTGAGCCTGGCTACTAGTTTGGACTGGGATACTGTTCACTTTGGCAAGCTGATCCCCTGGAGAAAGGCCGGCCTGATGGGCAGGACCATCTTGTTGAACAGCAATGACGATCGGCGGTTTTTTAGGATGCTCGATTAGGGAAAATCCGTGCATATGACCTCGATGGACCTGGCTTTCATACGGCAAACTCCCCTGAGGAAACCGCACCGCCCAGGGCAGATCACACAATCCCCCATAGCAACAACCATTTAGAAAACATCCCACCCGACCTAAGGCCAAACCGAACATTAAACTGGGAGCAACCAGATCGGCCAACCCGAGCAGAGAGACATCGTTTTTTTGCAACACTGTGCGATATTTCCACCAGAACCCAGCCAAACCCACCATCGCCCCCAGCAGGGCACCATAGACTACTAGGCCGCCTTGGGCAACATTGACAATGGCCCCCAAGGTAGGCCAAAACTCCGGCGACTCGCGACTGGGCCGTAGGAAATGTTCCCAATATTCCCCCACATAAAACAATCGAGCCCCTACAATCCCGCACAAAATGATCCAAAAAGTGAGACTGAAAATATATTCCGCATCTAGCCCAATCTGCTTTGCCCGACGGACCGCAACCGCCAAGCCTACCACGACCCCGAACAACACCATGGTGCCATAACTACGGATAGGCAACCCCTGCTGGTCGCAAATCGCCGGTAACAATAAGACCAAAATGGCACCCACCAGTACTAGCAGCAGAATAAACGAGCGCGTCTCCTGCGTCCATCCCTGATGCCATACCAGCCAACTCAACCAACCTCCTGCACCCAACACCCATACCCAAAACAAAAGCCCAAAACCAAAAAGCGGTATTCCACCAATTTCTTTCGGAATATGGAGCAAAGTGGGGTGCATCGCTTGGTTCCTTCCAGCTGCCAGCTCAGAACAACTCCGGAGGTCGAACAACAACAGACACTTCCCTGGCAGCAGATAAGCTCGACTTTTGCCGGTCCCCTAACTTGGGTTGGCGGCCAGGAGTGAGGCGAAACCTCCTTTGGTTCACCCAATTTCTTAAGTCCAATATTTACACAAAGAGTTAGAGCTTTCGCGTTTTAGCAAGAGGCAAAGATGGTAAAAGCTGCTCCAAAAAAGCCATTCCATTAAGGAGCAATTAATTCATTGTCGATCAATCGGGTACCGTCGATACGGACGGCCAGTGCGGCCAGTACAGGGCGATCCACCTGCCGAACCGGGGATAAAGTCTGTGGATCTACGAAAGCTACATAATCGATTTGTGCCCCGGGCACAGCAGCAATCATACTGCGCAAATGGGCAGCCAAAACAGCTGTGTCTTTCTGGCCTGCGGCGACCAACTGCTTGGCTTCACACAGCGCCCGCCATAAAATGGTGGCCTTTTGTCGGCTCTCCGGACCTAAATACCGATTTCGGGAACTCATCGCCAGGCCATCCGGCTCCCGAACCGTCGGACAAACCCGGATCTCCACCGGAACGTTTAAATCGGCTACCATCCGCTGGATAACCAAAGCTTGTTGATAGTCTTTTTGGCCGAACCAGGCAATATCAGGTTGCACAATATTAAAAAGCTTCAGTACCACGGTGGCTACGCCTCGGAAATGGCCCGGCCGACATCGGCCTTCTAAGGGAGCGGCAATCCCGCCGACTTCCACCCAACTATCAAACCCGGCAGGATACATTTCTTGGTCCGATGGGGCAAAGACCACATCGATCCCGTAGACAGCCAGCAGGTCCAGATCAGCCTCCAAAGTGCGAGGATATTGGGCAAAATCCTCCTGAGGCCCAAATTGGGTAGGATTGACATAAATGGAGACCACCACAAAATCGGAAGCTTCTTTGGCGGCCCGAACCAGACTTAAATGCCCCTCGTGCAAGGCCCCCATCGTGGGCACAAAGCCAATTCGCCTACCTTCCTGCCGGGCCGATTGCACTAGCTGCCGCATCTCTGCTACTGTAGTAACCACCCGAGGTTTTTCAGGTTGATGCTTCATCCAGTTCGCTCCTTGCGGACCCAAAAGCCAACAGGAGATGGTTTGCTAAAATGGAAGAACTTTTCTCGGCCGGGGCCTTTGTTAAGCCGACTTTTGCCAATTTCTAGAGAGGAAGCCCCTTCACAATGGGTAATGGATGCGTTAGAGGGAACTCGACTTTTGCCAATTTCAGGAGTGCTGCCCTTTTGCATGATCTAAGCCTTTGAAAATATTGCAGTTAAGAAAAATTGCTCCACAAAGAACCTCAAAGCCTAACTCCTTGAAATAAAAGAAGTTAGAAAAAATGGCAAAAGGCGAGTTCGTACTTCAGTCCAAGGAAAGTCCATGTTATTTCTTATCATTCCAGGAAATCCCCTTTATGGGGGATAAAACCAACCTATTAGCTAATAACAAAGCCGGTAATGCATCCCCCAAACCAGGGATCCAGTGCTTACAAACACAGGTGAAGAAATCTCGGCAGTCTCGCTCGGGGGAGGGCAATGTAGCAGATCTTCTGACAAAATCTTTGCTCAAGGGCGAAATGCGACAAAAGGAAGCCTTTAGCCGAATGAACCGAAATGATCTTTCCAGACCTATTCAATAGAACAAACATGTGAATTTGGAGAAAATGTGCAAAATAAAGAAAGTTTTTAAAATTTCTTTTCCTAACTCTTTTCGCTAAATTACCCATTTTCTCCAAATGCGGGATTTCAATACTGTTCCAACTGTTCCTTCACTCGGTGAAGCATTCCTTTTTCCTCTTTTCCCCAGAGATCAACAGCTTCGGGGGAATTGCTCACCCAGAGTGCTAGAATGAGAGGGTAAAGGCAGATGAAGAATTCTGCAATGCTGACAACTTCTGCCTTCGTTTTCGGCTTTCTAGTTTTATTGAAACCTCTGGAAAATCCTGATCATGCAGTGAACTTTATGAACTTTTGATTTTATAATCGATGGCCTCCCTACCCGAATACCTACTATCTATTGGGTGCTAACAATGCTAACAAGACTATATATTGTGTTAGGAAGAGAGTAAGCCACTATTGGTATAAAAAATGTCCCCTTTGAATAATGCAGAACTTCCTTCTGTTATGCTGTGTTCTTCAACAAGCCTTGGGGATTTGCCTAAATTGAAATCTGATTCCCCTGAACTCTAATTGGTTATACAGGGAGACCACAAGTGGAAACCAGGGGGAATCAGTGAGGTGAAATGGTTATATCCCAAAGCGGAGCCATATCGAACTAATCCATGCTCTCCATGGCGGTTTGGACTTCAGTGGCGGCTCGGGTGAGGCGAGGGGGCCAAATTCCCCGAGCTAAGGAAATCTGCAAAATCGGCCCTCGCCAGCTCGAACGGATGTTTTCCACCTTCACATAGGGGGGTTCATTTTCTCCATTAGTGGGATATTTCGCCCCCTCTTTGGTGAGAACCACTAACAACTTTGGGGAAGCAATCAACCTGCTTAGGGACTCCCAGTGTTTTCGGTCGGGTTCCGAAAGAGCGGGCCCCAGCACGGTTGCTGCTTCAGACAACCATTGATGGAGCCAAAAATCGGTTATTATCCAACCATCTAAAGGACGGCGGTAGCGATACGAGGGCAAGCGTTCGGTCAATACATGAAGCCATTGTACAATATCCTGGGCAATCTGGGTAGTCTGGGCAAGATTCTTTCCCGTGGGCTCCTCTGGATGCCGAGGATTTCCCCCATCCTGGGGAATAGGTAAGGTTGTTCCAGCCAAACAGTAGTTTCCAGAAACAGGGTCCCCGCGCTCATTACACTCCTTCAGGGATATAGAAAGGTCCTTAACCTGTTGAGTGAGGGTTCGTAAGCAGGTCTTCAACCACCCGGGGACACAGAGCAGCCCCGCTCCTGTTTGCTGTGCGACACGTTGAGCCAGTCGTTTGTTCAAATCAGGATAGGGTCCGGTGATAGCCACATAAGGAAAAGCCAATTTCAGATGCTCAAACAGTTCCCGGACCGTCCAACCGATTTGGGGGTGGGACATCCAGCCGGCTACTTGAGCGGCTGGTTCCAGGACAAACCGCCGCCAGGCCATGGCCGGATGGGGTATCCGAAGCTGAGGACTGTCCACTACCAATTGCTCGTACAGCAGGATGTCCAGATCCAGCGTGCGGGGCCCCCACCGTTCGCGCCGAACCCGGCCCAACTGCCATTCAATCTCTTGTATCCGATAAAGCAGATGGTCTGGGGATAACGAAGTTTGAACCAACACAGCGCCATTCAGGAAATCAGGCTGACCGGCCGGGCCTCCCACTGGCCGAGTGCACAGCCATCGGCTTACTGCCCTCAACTCAATGCCGGGGGTTTCATCCAGCAAATCCAAAGCCCTTCGGAGATTTTCCTCCCGACTGCCTAAATTGGAACCTAAACCGATCAATACATGTGCCATGGGTTCTCCAATCTGCTCCTTCTGAGCCGGATAGACCTTTTTTCTTTCACCCCTGCAATGGGGCGGATTGATCGGCTGGCTTCCCCCTGGGGAAAAGAGGAGAAAAGGCTCCCCGGATTGCCAAGCGGTTATGTGCCATACGTCATAAAAATATATTCTTCATGAAAGAGAAAGAAAACCCTGGCTGCAAGCACTCAAACCACACAAACAAGTACCATCTCAGCCGAGTGAAGACACCCGCCGCTATCCTCCGAGCCCCAGGCCGACTGGGCCTCCGACGGAGGGCAGAACATAGGGGAGAACATATTAGAATCGCGTAAGGCTCCGGTGGCCTTCTGCCCTCTGCGTTTCGCTTTCCCTCTATTTTCTCTCCTCCCTTTGGTGCCAGGGCAGAAGGAAAATTAGATCTTCTGCATTCCTCTGAATTGCTACGGTGATTTTTTTCCATCCCCCTAGGTGCTAAGAGCATACTATTTTGGATATACTGTACTATTATATCTGTACTTTGTGCAACATTACTCTTTAGGGGAGAAATGATGGAGCCAGCTCAACCGGGCCGCCCCTTCCCAAAGGGTTCCAATTTCTACACCCTGGCCGAAGCCCTAACCAACCATGGCACATCTAACCGATGGCCTTCCCACAGGTTAGGCTCGTAGGTGCCCCAAAGGGTTTGGGCTGGTAGCCGCTGGAAGGCAAGCCGGAGCCAGAGCAAGTTACCCCCCTAAAGGGGATTTTTCAGAAAGTACAGCTTTATCCGGTAGTCCCGAAAGCGATTGCTCACTTCTAGCCCTGGCTGTACCCCTTCCGAAATGGCTCCTCTACCCTATGGTCTTCCAACCCGTTCGTTGCTAGGCATCCCTAAAGGCCTGGCTGACAGCCCCTGAAGCCATGCCGGGGCCAAAACAACTTAACCCCTCATAAAGGGGACCTTTTCAAAAAGTAGGTAAAAGTTTAGTGAACGGATAATATTTAGGAAGCTCTGCATAATTCCAAGCAGATATTTTTATACGATTTGGATTTGTCCCAGCTTCGGTCCAATATATAGTGGTCTGGCGGTGTTAGTGCAGAACATATAGTAGTTCCTCGGCGAAAGCAGATGGCTGCTAGCCGAAACAAAAGTTCCTGCTGTTCACTATATGTTCAGTATTTTGCAGAGGTTCCTTTATTTCTAACTCTCTTTTCGTAAGAAGTTAAGAAGATTTTTGACGTCTGGCTTAACTGGGTTCCAGAGAAAACTTTCAAGCGGTTTTCTTAGGAAACCCGGATGCAGCTGGGCAACCAGGACTCCTGAGGGGATCTAAAAACAAGATTTTTGAAGCATATATAATACCCCCCCCTTTTGGAGTAGATTGACCTCACCGATGATTTTTCAGGAAGTGAAGTGAACCTTGTCCGTCTGATCTATGGAGGGAACTTAAACAGGCTGGGTAACCCCCCAGAAAATGCATAGTTAGCCTCCGAACAGGGTTCCTTTTACTCCATGCCAAGTTCCTCAAACATACGATGATATAACTCTTTAAAAAATGAAAAGTTATACCAATTTTCTTTTGTTAACCCACACTTGGAACTTCTGTGAAAGTACAAGCAAGCATATACTGAAGGGAGACCAAACCCCTTTTCTTGCTCCTTGTTGTGCAAAAACAGATTGTGTACTGAGCCAACAGCATAGATGGTATTAGCAAACTCTGTGCTCGATTTTTGCCAATTTCGGGGTGCAGGCTCCGTTGAATGTTCTAACCCTTTGAAAATCTTGGCCTTAGAAAATTTACTGAACAACCTAACTCCTTGGTTGTAAAAAAAGCGAAACTCGAAGCTGAGTGGTTCAAATAGTAGCGGGTACAAATAGTACATCCCTCTTTCGTGGTAGGCGAAGGGAATTTTGGTCCCCGCTTCGTTGCAATGACGCGCAGAGCTACAGGCCCTAGAAATGGGGATTCTGCTTCACTTGGCTGTAGGGTTGCCATTCAACTTGGCATAAGGCCCAAGCGGAGCGACAGGATGCAGGTAGAAAAGTGGATTAAGCAATTAGACAGTACGTATTGGCGAGAAAGAGAAGCCGCTTGTGATGAATTAGGCCGGTTGAAGGATCCTCAGGTGGTGGAAGTCTTGGTGGGTCGGCTGGGTGATGAGCATTGGAGAGTGCGGGGAGCGGCCAGGCTGGCTCTAATAGCACTGGGACAAGCTTCCATCGAGCCGGTAATAGCCTCTCTGGAGAACCAAAACTATTTGATTCGTTATGAAGCATGTAACGTTTTAATGGAGCTTGGAGACCGCCGAGCGGTAGAGCCGTTGATCGCCCGACTAAACGACCAGAATGAATTGGTCCGTCTGGCAGCTTGCCAGGCGTTGGGCCAACTGAGAGACTTGCGAGCCTTGGAGCCGTTGCTCGGTTGGTTGCGGGACGAGTGGGCTGATGTTCGTCAGGCAGCCTGCCAGGCCTTGGCTGCGCTCGGGAATAAGCGAGCTGTAGAACCGCTGTTGACCTGCCTGAGAGATTCCGACAGTAAGGTTCGGGAGGCCGCCTGCGGGGCCCTGGGCGCAGTTGGCGACCTAAGGGCCGTGGAACCGCTGATTGCTTGCCTACAGGACAGGTGGGGGAATGTTCGGGAGGCGGCGTGCCGGGCGCTGGGTCGGCTCGGCGATCCCAGGGCGATAGAAGCCCTCCTTACCCACCTGGGGGATAGGGATGTAGAAGTTTCCGCGGCGGCCTCTGATGCGCTAATAGCATTTGGTCCCAAGGCCGTCGACCAGCTCCTTGCTCGGTTACAAGATCCGGAGGGAGGGGTTCGTGTGCTTGTCTGCCGGATACTCGGGGAGATTGGGGACCGGCGGTCTGTAGAACCGCTGATTGCTTGCTTGCAAGATGATTGCCTGGATGTTCGTCGGCAGGCCTGCTGGGCGCTGGGTCGGCTCGGCGATCCACGGGCTATAGAAGCCCTCCTTGGGCACCTGGGGGAAAGAACTGGGGAGGTGTGGGTGGTAGCTTGCGAGGCACTGGCAGCGTTTGGTCCTACGGCCGTCGAACCGCTACTTGCTCGTCTGCAAGATCCGGATGCCAAGGTGCGTCAGGGTGCCTGCCGGGCATTGGGTCAGCTTAAAGACCTGCGGGCCTTTGACCCGCTCGTTGGACGGTTGGAAGACGAGGATGCAGGGGTTCGCCGAGCGGCTTGCGAAGCTTTGGTTCAGTTTAAGGATCCCCGCGCTGTCGAGCCGCTGATCGGACGATTGAAGGATACAGATACTTTTGTTCGTGCGGAGGCCTGTCGGGCATTGGGTCAGCTCAAAGACCTCCGGGCTTTTGACCCGCTCGTTGGACGGTTGGAAGACGAGGATGCAGGGGTTCGCCGAGCGGCTTGCGAAGCTTTGGTTCAGTTTAAGGATCCCCGCACTGTCGAGCCGCTGATCGGACGATTGAAGGATGCAGATACTTTTGTTCGTGCGGAGGCCTGCCGGGCATTAGGTCGGTTCAAAGACCTGCGGACCATCGAACCACTGATTGCACGTTTGGCAGACGAGGATAGTTGGGTTCGGAAGGCGGCAAGCTGGAGCCTGGCGGGATTTGGGTCTGCGTCGTCGGAGTGGCTCATCAGACAACTGGAACATCCTCAGGCTGTGGTTCGCCGAGAGGCCTGCAACACGTTACGTGATATTGGGGACCTGCGGGCCGTTGAGGCGCTAATCGCACGATTAGATGATCCGGATTCTGAGGTTCGCCAGGATGTTTGTACAGTGCTGGCCGACCTAGGCGATCCCCAGGCTGTGGAACCGTTGATTGCTCGACTGCAGGATGAAGATCGATGGGTACGCCAAGAGGCGTGCTTGGCTTTAGGTCGGCTTTGTGATAGACAGGCTCTTGAACCGTTGATCGCTCTTTTAGAGGATAAAGATTGTTTGATTCGGCAGGCGGCTTGCCGCGCTTTACTGGCGCTTGCAGACCAGCGGGCCATGGAACCGTTGATAATCCGGCTGGGGGATGAGGATTGGAATGTCCGATGGGCCGCTGGCCAGGCCCTGGAGCAGCTTGGGCAATCGCATTTGGCCCAGGCGGTCCTCGGTGCTATGGATGGCCAAGAAGAAGCCCGCCAAAAGCTCGCTGGCTTAGTGCTGCAGGGAGACAGTCGGGCTCTGCGACTGCTACTGGGGCAGCTAAAAAAGGGTTGGAAACTTCGTAACCTGGCTAAAAAAGCCCTCAACCAGATCTATCAGACGCTGGCACCATACCGGCAAGAACTTTTGTGTCCCGAGGACTTCCATCGCTTGCAGCCGAAAAAGCGAGGAGTTTTGTGGGGGAAGTGTCAATGGTTTGCCTGTCCCCAGTGCGGGGACTTCAGGTTCATTCGGGTCCCCCAGGTGGTGTGTGTGCTCGATGTCCAGATGCCGGAGCAGACAGAGCGTAGAGGAGAACAACTCCGCGTCAATTGGATTCAGTGGAATCAGGAAAGGCAACTTTTGTTTGATTTCGACTGGGTAGAGATCGTGCGAGCCTCGGACATGGAGGTTCAGCAATTTTGCACCCAGATGAAAGGGGATCAAAATAGCCGACGCCGAGGTGGCTATAAACGGATGCGGTGTCGAATTTGGCCTCAGGTGAAACTGGAGCCTAAGACATGGGGGCTTCTTCGGGCCAGCTTCGGCCAACTGGAATCCCTATAGAACACATCCCACCCCAATCAGGGGAAAATAATGAAAGCTCTGGACCTCGACTTTTGCCATTTTTGTACCTTCTTTTATTTTAAGGAGTTGTGTTTTGAGGACTGTTTGTTCATCAAATTTCCTAAACCTAATATTTCCAAAGAGTTAGAAGATCCCAAAGAGACTGCACCCTAAACATGGGCAAAAAGTCGAGCTAAGAGCCTCGGAAGC
>JANXAQ010000240.1 GCA_025062105.1 Thermoguttaceae bacterium | reverse complement strand
TTCTCCTATCAGGCCCCTTACTATCTATTGTGGGCTAGCAATGCTAGCGCTCCTATATGTTGTGTTACAGGAAGGATCAGCCAAAATGGTATAAAAATATCCCCTTTGAATTATGCAGATGTTCCTTTCTTTTGTTCACACTATGTCCTAAGTCCCATAGTTACAAGGAGTTAGAGTTTTCCCCTTCCGGGAGAAGGCCTAAAATGGCAAAAGTCGAGCTAAGGTGGACTGCAGCCCAGGATTGGGAAACTTTGGCTACCTAAAGTCTTCGTCGGCCGGTGGAATAACGAAGTCTGGGTCAGCCCTTTTTAGACAGCCTCTAAGGTACTTGGCCTTTTGTATAAATGTATTTATAAACACTTCCCTGGCTTGCCAGAGGAGAACACTCGATGAACTCTGTTTGCCGAAGCATATTGCCGGAAGCCACAAAACTAAAATTGGCCCTCGCTAGAGGAGAAAGCGGACTGTGCCCCAATTAAGCAAGCGGCTTTCACCATTGCCGAGGCGAGCAAATCCCTGGCAAAGGAGAAAGCGGAATGGGCCTTGTTTGGCGAAGCGGGCACCATCCAAATGGAGGTAGTCGGGCTGCCTATTCTCCTAGGGTAGATTTGCGTCGGAGGATGTGGTGGTAATGTTGGGCGAAGCGGTGGGCTTCATCACGGACGTATTGCAGCAGGCGGAGGGCGAAACTATGTCGGCTCAGCCGAAGTGGTTCTGCTTGGCCAATTCGATAAAGCACCTCTTCTCGCTTTGCCAGGGCTAGCACGAGCGGCGGCGGGAGCTGGAGGGATTCAAAGGCCTGCAGAGCGGCTTGTAACTGTCCGGGGCCGCCGTCGATCAGCAGCAAGTCCGGCCAAGGTTGGCCCTCCTCCTGAAGCCGATGAAACCGCCGAAACACCACCTCCCGAATCGCCCCATAGTCATCGCCTCCCTGAGTGGTCCGGATCCGATATCTTTTATATCCTGGTTTGAACGGCAAACCGTCGATAAACTGTACCAGGGCGGCCACCGTTTCCGTACCAGCCAAATGGGCAATGTCGATTCCTTCGATGGTTCTGGGCGGCTGAGGTAACTGCAAGACCTTCTTTAGCCCCATCAAGCCCCGACGAGGATCCACATGAAAGACCTCCGGCTGCACATGGGTGTCCAATTCACCGCGCTGATCCAGGGTTTCTAATGCCCGGATTTCGTCTCGGAGACGAGCGGCCTCTTCAAAACGGAGTTCTTTCGAGGCAACAGCCATCTCTTTTCGCATTTCTTCCAGCAGACGCTGCTTATCCCCCTCTAAAAACCGCATGAGCCGACGGATCCCTTTCCGGTACTCCTCTTTACTGATCCGCATATTGCAAGGGGCAGAACACTGCTGGATGGAGAATAAAATACAAGGCCGATACCACCGCCAGCGTTCGTCCCCCTCCCGGATGTCGAGGGTACAGGTACGGAAGCGGAAGATTTTTTGCAGCACTTGAATAGCACCGCGTAGGCCGGAGGCACTGCCAAAAGGACCATATAATTTCGTTCCCCTATTCTTTGGTTCCCGCGTAAACTGCACCCGAGGAAAATCCTCCCGAATAAAAATTTCTAGATAAGGGAAGGTCTTGTCATCTTTAAGTTCTCGGTTGTAGGGCGGCTGGATATCCTTAATTAGGCGGGCTTCTAACAAAAGGGCGTCCACCTCGCTGTCCGTTTGGATATAGTCCACATCCCGGATTTCCCGGACCAAAGAGGCGGTCCGGGGGTCCTCGGCCGCCGCTTTCAGAAAGTAGCTACTGACCCGATGGCGCAAATCCTTCGCTTTACCTACATAAAGCACCCGGCCCACCGCATCTTTCATTAGATAAACCCCCGGACTGTGAGGAAAAGAGCGGACCTTTTCGGCCGGGTCACTCGCTTCGGCCGAGCGGGGGAGCTCCGGCGATTGCTCCACGGAGCCACCGCCAGAAGCTTCCGGAGTGGATTGGGGCTGATTTTCGGAAACAACCGAACCTGCCTCCGCCGAGGCAGCAGGTAAGGCATTCGTCCCCTGGTCGGAGGGTTCTGGGACAGCCTCGGCCAACGGTGGGGAAAGCTTTCCTTGCTGTTTTTTCCGACTCATCATTCCAACTACCAGCGTAGGAATAGAACGGATTTATAGAGGGGGTTAGGCTTTTTGGTCCTGAGGGTCTGGAAATCTTGGCCCACTCCCACCCACCCAGAAGTTGATTTTCTTCCATCCCCCTCTATAGGGGGGACAAGAGAATATCCCTTTCCGTGCAACACCCTACCCAATTATATGAAGAGGGGTAATGTGGCCGGAAACTTAAAGCCAGAACATCGGCTTTTTGCCTGCCATCGGCTCTCTGCCGTCTTCGGGAGAGCGGTGAGGGGAGATCGATTCCCTCTTTATGGGGGAATATATCTATAAAAACTGGGGGGTTAGCTTCTCAAAAAGGCCCTTTAACACCCCACCTAAGAACCCAGCTGGGTTTTGGCGGATCGAACGGACATCCCGAAAAAAACTTTCGGAAAACCCGAAATTTTTCTTCATTTCAGTTAGCCCCTTCCCAGAACAGCAGCACCCCGGAGCAGCAGTAAATTGGCTGGCCGATTGCCCGGGCTTCCTCCGAAGGCCTTCTAACAGTACCAACAACCAGGGAGTAAAAACAGACCAAAAGCAGAGATGTCCTCTACGCTTTGCCGAGTGGAGCTTCCGGTGGTGATGGGAAGGGCTTCTGTTGAAGCAGAAGAAGATTCTGAGAGGTTGTTGATTGACAATGGAAATCTGCCGTGGTTATACTAGCTTTATCAGACCGGCCCCTGTTTGGGTGCCGAAGATGGACTCGGCCCGAGTCTTTGGCAGCTATGGGCTGGACGATGGGTAGCTTGTCTATAGAGGCTGGGCCGCAATCAAAGCCCTCGGCAAAACACTCGCCCCGAATTGGATAGGCTTGGAAGCGGCCCAAGGAGGACGTTTCGAGCGTCAGTGGTTTCCGAAGGGGCATGCAGAATCCCGTCGGTTTCTTAAGAGAAAGGTGCGGATATGAATCTGCTGGGTAAAATTTTTACCGTCCTTATTTTCATCATGAGTTTAGTCTTTATGTCCTTTGCGGTGGCAGTTTATTCGACGCACAAAAACTGGCGGGAGCTTGTCTTGCTTACGAGCGAAGAAGCACATAAAGCGGGCAAACCCCTTGGTCTAAAATGGCAGTTAGAAAACGCCAAAAAATTGCAAGAGGAGCTGGAGAATCAACTGACCAAATTAAAAGGAGAATTGGACGCTGAAAAAGCCGCCCGCCAAAACGACGTCAGCAAACTCAAAACCGAACTGGCGGAAATGAAACAGACAAATAAAACCCTCGAAGAGGCCATCAAAGAGGTCACCATTGAAAAGAATAAGGCCACTCAGACCCTTGGCGAGGTCACCGCACTGAATAAAAAACTCTCAGATGATACCTCCGATTTATGGCAAAAATGGATGGAGGCCAAAAAAGAACGAGATGAGATCTCGAGTCGCTTGACCACGGCCACCGTACAACTTCGGCAAGCCGAGGGAGAACTAGCGCGGCTAAAGGATAAATTACGCCAAGTAAGCGACCAATATGCCGATGCTTTGGGCGTGTTGCAACTGTTCGGTCTGAACCCTGATCCGGACTATTATAAAGTGGCGGCGGTGCAGGGGCTGGTTACTGCTGTGCGGGCGAACGGGTTGGTGGAAATTTCTATTGGCTCAGATGATGGCCTGCGCAAAGGCGGGATTCTGCGGGTCATCCGGGCCGACGGCAGCATGTATCTAGGCCAAATCGAAGTCCTGGAAACCCAGCCGGATCGTGCCGTCTGTCGTATTGTCCCAGGTTCCCAGCAAGGTGCCATCCAACCAGGCGATAAAGTACGGAGCGACTTGAGCGATGTCCTCACCAGTGCTAACTAATCCCCAGCCAGGCGCCTATCGCAAACCCCGTCCTGATCTCTATACTGTGCTGCTAGCCATAGCGCTGGTAGCTCTTATCGGCGCTATTGTCTTCCTGTATCTGGAGATGCAGCGATTTGAGTTTGATCTGAAGCCTCCCACTCCGACAACGGTAAGCAAGTGGCAGCCCCTTGCGCCTGGAGGTTTTCTATTTGCACATCTTTATAGAAACATATATATTTAGGGAACTTTTGCATAATACTGAACATAAAATGAATTTTTGAATTTTCGATTCGGTAGGCAGTTTTCACTGCCCTCATCCAAATACTTCCTACCTATATGTAGGGTGCTAGCAGTGCTAGCGACCCAATCTATTGGGCCAGTTCCTGAAGGAACCAAATAGTATAAGCTCCACTTTTGCCATTTTTGGAGTCTTGTCGAAAGAAGTAAACTCTAACTCCCGGAAATTACTCACGTTAGGAAATTATGTGCACCAACGGAAGTTCCGCCGGAACTGCTGAGCAGAAAAGCTGAGCAGAAAAGAAGTCCGAAAAATTGGCAAAAGGCGAGCTTAGGTAAAATTCAGATTTTCGGCAGGCGCCGGTCGGCTTGAAATAGGCCGGTAGAGGCTGTCCCGCTCTACAGGTTGGCGGCCGGTTTCTCGAATCAGACGGCAAATCTCTTGTACCGAAAGCGCCAGCGGTGCAGGAGAACCGGCAGCATGGTGGATCCGTTCCTGCCGTACCGTGCCCTCGAAGTCATTGGCCCCATAGGCTAAGGCCGTCTGCGCCGTCCCCACGCCAAGAGAAACCCAGTAGGCTTTCAGATGAGGAATGTTGTCCAGGATCAGTCGGCTGACGGCCATAGTGCGCAGATCGTCCAGGCCGGTCGGCCCCGACAGATGGGCTAGCTGTGTTCGGGCCGGGTGAAACGCCAACGGCACAAACGCCAAAAACCCCCCTGTCTCATCCTGTAGTTGCCGAAGCTGGATCAGGTGATCGATTCGTTCTGCTGGTGTCTCCAGATGGCCGTAGAGCATGGTGGCATTGGACCGGAGTCCCAGCCGGTGGGCTTCGCGATGCACGGCTAGCCAAGTCTGAGCGTCGATCTTCCTGGGGGTAATCTGCTGGCGGACACGGTTGGCAAAAATCTCTGCCCCGCCGCCAGGCAGACTACCTAGGCCCACTTGGATCAGATCTTCCAGGATGGCCCGAATCGATCGATCGGTCTGCTGGGCAAACCAAGCAATCTCTACCGCCGTCCAAGCCTTCAAATGAAGCTGGGGAAACGCTTCGTGCACCAGACGTAAAAGGTCCCGATACCACTGATAAGGTTTTTCCGGGTGAAGACCTCCGACAATATGGATTTCGGTACAACCAGCGTCCACCGCCTCCTGGACCTCCGCCAACACCTCCTCGACACTCATCGTAAACGCATCCGGATCACCCGCCGCTCGGCTGTACGCACAAATCGGACATCGTAGCGCACAAACATTGGTCGGGTTCAGATGGGCATTGCGCACATAATAGACCACTTGGCCGTGAAGCCGCCGGCAAACCCGATCCGCCCACTGGCCCAGCCGATGCAAGCTCAGACTGGGATCAAATAGCCAAAGCCCTTCCTCGGCCGAAAGCCGTCGGCCCGCTTCCACCTTCGCTTCAATCCGCTCCCAGATCTTCCAATCCATCCCAGTCGTCCCGAAACAGCCTATTAGCCGAACCGACGTACCCTCTTGTCATGCCCGCACCAGCAGGCCTCCAGACTTCTATAGGGCAGCCGTCTTGTTTGTCTTTCTACCGCATTGACAAAATAGGAACCTCATAGTACCCTGCCGCTTGGCCGGGATTGAGAGGTGGCTGCCCCCCCGGCTGAGATTCCCGTTTTCGCGGGAACCAAAGGTACTGGCCTACCGGGCAAAATGAGTGGAGGTTTGCTCGGACGGCGGTTTCCTTCCGCCTACCACCATAGGTCTGCCAATCCTACGGCCAGTAAGCCCAGCCCCACTACCGCATTGACATGGAAAAAGGCCTGATTGACCCGACTCAAGTCATCAGGTCGAACAATCGCATGTTCATAAGCAAGCAGTGTTCCTATGATTAAGAGTCCAGTATAGAAGATCTGTCCAAATAGTGGGAATACTGCTGGCAAGCCGATCAGAAGCAGCACCATGGCGGCATGGCAGAGTTTGGCCAGTTGTAAAGCGGCAGGAACACCGAAGTGAGCGGGGATACTATACAAATGCATCCTTCTGTCGAATTCCACATCCTGACAGGCATACAAGATATCAAACCCAGCTACCCACAATAGGACTGCTGCACCTAAGACCACCGGGGCCCAAGCCCACTCAGCCCGAATAGCCACCCAAGCTGCTATCGGCGCTAGCATCAATGCCGCCCCCAACCAAAAATGCGATAGCACCGTAAACCGCTTCGTATAACTATAGCCAAACAAAAACAGTAACACTGGCACCGCTCCATAGATCGGCCAACGATTAGGTAAAAACAGCGCTGTCGAAGCCACAAACCCCAACGAACAAAAGATCGTAAAGGCCCAGACTCCCGCTGGGGTTAATCGGCCAGTGACTAAATGCCTGTTGGCCGTCCGAGGATTCAAGGCGTCCAAATGCCGATCCGCCAGCCGATTGAAGGCCATCGCCGCACTTCGGGCCGTTACCATACACAAAAGTAGTCCCACCAAATCCTGCCAGCGGAACCGCACTGGCGGATCTGCCCTTACGCCGTCTGCCCAGGCCATCGCAGCCGACAACAGCGCAAACGGCATGGCAAACAACGTATGACTAAATCGGATCAGTTCCAAGAAGTCCCGCAGTTTCCGGAACATGATGAACTGATATTCTCCTACACCCTCATCCCCCTTCGGCTAGGGAGATGTTAGCCTGAGTTTTGCCATTTTTGTAACGTATTTATTTCAACGGGGGGTTCGTTTAAGGGTTCTTTGTTCAGCAAATTACCTACCGTCAATATTTTCAAAGGGTTAGCACATCCAAACAGGGGGCTACCCTGGAAATTGGCAAAAGTGGAGTTTAGCTAGGATTCAAGCGGTTTCTGCTGCCCATAAGTGGTATGGTATCGGATAAACCACTTTGCTACTTCCTGGGGCGGCAGGAGCTGCGGTTGGCCAAGCTGCATAGCAAAAAAGACCGTCTTGGCAATCTCTTCGAGCATCACAGCCGATTTTAGCGCCTCCCGAGGCGTCGGCCCCCAGACAAATACGCCGTGGTTGCCAAGCAGGATCGCCGGGGCTTGGTTTCGATATTTTAAAATCGCCTGCCCAATATGGTCCTCTTGGTTATCCACATAAGGAGTGCAAGGGATTTCTGCACCGAACTGGTCCGCCATAGCCGTTAGACACATCGGAATCGGCCGACCTACCGCCGCAAACGCCGTCGCATACGGACTATGTGTATGAATGACCGCCCCAATGTCCGGCAGATGGCGATACAAAAACAGATGGTGCGGTAAATCCACACTCGGACGGAACTGCCCACCAACTGCTTGCCCAGTGGTTAGGTCCACTTCCACTAAATCCTCTGGGCGCAACTGCTCATAATCGACACCGGAAGGTTTGATCACCAGCCGACCACTTGTCCGATCTAATCCACTGGCATTGCCAGAATGCATACTGACCAAACCGCTGCGGAGTAACATCTGATTTACATAACAGACCTCTTGGCGAAGCCTTGCTAAATCCATGGGATTGCCTCCCCAAGCAGACTCCCAACCCGCTCAAAGGCTGCCGATGAAGAAATTACCATCATTTTTACTAATAGTAAACTGTAGATACTGTGGCTACTGGCAGTTCAAAGAATCGCGGAATACTTCCGCACGCACAGCGGGCTTAGAAGTCAGCATAACGGAACATAGGACATCATTCAAAGAAGGTATTTTTACACCATTTGGCTCCCCTCCCCTTTTAACTCCATCTTATAGGATTGCTAGCCCTGCGAGCAACCTCCATATCGTGGGACGCTGAATGGAGGCCCATCCGGATAGAATCAGATGTTCATCTAGTTCGCTATATGTTTAGAATTCTGCAGAGTTTCCCAGAGATATTTTTATACTATTTGGGTTCACACACGCTCTGCCTCAATCATATAGGCTAGCTAGCACTCATAGCAGCCCCATATGGTACCAGATCATCCACAGCCTTCCAATGCGTTAGAAACACATGGGATTGTAATTGACCAGTTTGCTCAAGAATTTGGGCTAGAGGCCTTTTGGCTCCAGAAGGGACTTTACCGTTGTCAGGGTCGGGTAAGCGGGCCTCTAGACTTGTTCCTGCACAAACGGCAGTCCCCAGAGATTTTGTCTCAGTAGTTTTGGTAAGCTGATTCCTCCGCTGGGAGGCATCAAAAAGGCGGTCTCAGCAATTGGTCTGGAATCTTATATTGGTCTGGAATCTTATAAAGATGTAGCTGCCCCCTTAAGATGTAAAAAAGAGGCCCTAAGCGGGGTATTATAAAGCAGCTATTTGAGGAATAGGAAACCCAGAAGAGAGAAGCTTACCAAGGCCCTCGGATGTAATAGTAGCCGAATTGGGTAGTATCGTTTGGCCAAGGTGGGGTAGGCTGGAATAGACTCCGGTCAAAAATTCCCGGGGCCGGATACCCCGGCTGAAATTGATGGGGGATGCCGATCACTCGGGTATTGCCCACCCCCCAGCCCCACTGGGTTTGAGCTTTCGCCCGAGGGGGTACTACAACAGCTACAGGCATTCCCCAGGCAGGATCATAGTAATAATCATGCCAAGAGATAGTTTGTGCTCGGCGTTGGGCCCAAGCACCCATTAGAGTCTGGTGCAAACGCCCATGATCCCCCCGGACAATCCCTCTAGGGTTGGGGGAACCTGGAGGACAAGGATCGCCAGCCCAAACATAGGTGGACAAGGCGAAGATAGTTATTTCGGCTGCTCCAAGAATCCACCGTTTCATGGCGTGTGGTCCTTTAATCTGGTAGTTTTGTTAACTATATCGAGAAACAAAGTAATAAATCTAATGGCCAGGGAAAATTTCCGATCGGCTCTGTTGGGAGATTAATGCCACCAGACAAAGACCCGAGTTCGGCCATCCGTAGAATGATACACCCGATATTTACGCCAATGTTTATAAAGAAACTCATGGGGGGAAAGGGGTTGATAAGTAATATAGGTGTACCCTACAACCGGGGGTACAGGCCGAGGACACGGATAAAGCTGGGCACCTAACGGGGCAGGCCCAGGCTGCAGGTAATATCCGTAGCCATTCTGGAATGTTACATGGGTGCCATCGGCCCAAGCGGCCCCAGCCAGCATGCCAAGCAGGACTCCAGCCATCAGGCCCCCCAACATCTTTTGCCACATCGGATGTTTCCTCCTGAATTCGGGAAAAGGATTCCTTAGATATATACCACTAACGAGGGATCACAATTGCCCCCTTGTCACGAGTCCGGGGTTCCCCATAACCGTATGTCGGTTGTGGATCGGCCAGAGAGTAAATCCTTTATAAAAGGGGGGTTATTTTTTGTCGGCCCAAAATCAAACATCCCTGGGCATTTACCTCTCTTATCGTTATAATCGATAAACTTTATAAAAGGGGCAAAGGCACCTTAAGTAGCTGTGATTAAGGATGATGGCCACAAAAGGAATTGAGATTTCTGATAACAAGAATCCGACAAAGTGGGCATCCCCTTCTAATGGAGACGAGAAAAAGCCCACCTCGGATGGTAAGCTTCGGGCTACAGCTCAAGTGCTGGCAGCCAAACAGCGGGAGATCTCCGTAAGCGAATTCTTCGCCAAAAATCGCCACCTTTTGGGGTTCGATAACCCCCGAAAAGCACTACTTACTACGGTCAAAGAGGCCGTCGATAACGCGCTGGATGCCTGCGAAGAAGCCGGTATCTTGCCCGAAGTCTGGGTCCAGATCCAGGCGACCGGTGAAAACCGCTTCCGGGTGGATGTGCAAGACAATGGTCCTGGCATTGTCAAAAAGCAGATTCCGCTTATTTTTGGCAAATTGCTGTATGGCTCGAAGTTTCATCGGCTTCGGATGAGTCGGGGCCAGCAAGGCATCGGCATTTCCGCTGCCGGCATGTATGGTCTATTGACTACCGGAAAACCAGTCAAAATCGTCTCGAAAATTGCCCGGGATAAACCTGCCCACTATTACGAAATCCAGATCGACACCAAGCGGAATGTGCCGGAAATCCTCAACGGCCGGGGCGAGGGCGAGGACATTCCGCCCAATGAAGCAGGCCGGCAGTATATGGAAAAACAAGGGATTGCCTGGATCGATGTGGATCACGGCACGAGAGTAACCATTGAATTAGAGGGCCGGTATCAGCGAGGTCGGGGCAGTGTGGAAGAGTATCTAGAGCTGACGGCCTTAGCCAATCCGCATGTAACGATCCATTACCAGGATCCGGAAGGCCATGAAAGGACCTTTCTGCGGCTGACCGATCAATTGCCGCCGGAACCCAAAGAGATCAAGCCTCATCCGTATGGGGTGGAACTAGGGGTGTTGGTGGCGATGCTTCGGGAGACGGAGGCCACAACGCTGGCACGGTTTTTAAAGGAGTCGTTTAGCCGAGTAAGCGACGGCATCGCCCAGCGGATTTGCGAGGCGGCTAAGCTGGGGAGCCGAGCTAATCCCCGGCGTCTAAGCCAACAAGAAGCCGAAGCTCTCTATCAGGCCATTCAACAGACGAAGATACCGCCACCGGCAACCGACTGTGTGTGGCCGATCGGCGAACAGCTTCTGCTGCGGGCCTTGCATCAGATGGTACCGGCCGAATTTTATGCGGCAGCAACTCGTCCGCCGGCCGTGTATCGAGGCAATCCTTTTATTGTAGAGGTGGCATTAGCCTATGGCGGCACACCGCCGATTCAGCGGATTAGCCGAGAGGCTTTTGAAGATCTGCTGGCGGAGACGGATGCCCGGACGCTTCGGCAATTTTTGGCTGCCACCTTTGACGGCATGGGCGCCTCGGCCGCCGACAAAATCCTCCAAGAGGCGCAGCTTCCCCGCCGGATCATGCCCGGCAATCTGGACCAGGAGCAGCGGAGCCGTCTGTATGAGGCCATCCGGAACGTCGATCTTTTTGAAGGCCAAACGATGACCGTACTCCGGTATGCCAACCGGGTGCCGCTGTTGTTCCAGGCTGGCGCCTGTGCCATTACGCAGACGGTTATGCAGACCAATTGGCGGCTTTATGGCCTGGAACAGGCTCGGGGGGCATTACCGACTGGGCCAGTAACGCTGATGGTCCATATTGCCAGCGTCTGGGTGCCCTTTACCAGCGAATCGAAAGAGGCCATTGCCGCCTATCCGGAAATCCAAAAAGAATTACGTTTGGCCTTCCAGGCAGTGGGGCGGAAATTGGGGATGTATCTGCGTCGTCGGCAGCGGGCACAGCACGAAGGCCAGCGACGGAACCTGTTTTTGCGCTATTTGGGCGAGGTAGCTACCGCTGTTAGCATGATCACGCCAGTGGACCGAGACCAGCTTTATGAAAAGTTGGTCAGTGTGGCCAAACGAAAAACTGCCCAGGCCGACCTGGAGTTTGACGAACATGGCCGACCGATCACGCCAGACCAACAGACGGCCGAAGATTATGGCGGTGGAGTGCTGGTGGTGGAACCGATGGCCTTTGGTGAGCAGTCAGAAGCTTTACCACCGCCAGAGGCCCTCCAGAACCAGCCTGCTGCTGAATCGGTTAGCTATTCCTAGGAAGGTTTCCTACAGGCAAGCAAAACGATTTTTTTGATATAGGGGAGGATGGACATAAAGCCATGGCCAAGCGCACTCCAAAGACGGATTTGGAAAAGGTGGTGGTAAATCCCTCTAGGCTTCCGCCGGAGGATCGGCGGACGTTTGAGCGGTTGCAGCGGTTGGCCCAGAAGGTGGTATCGGCGGCCGAAGCGGGACGGGATCCGGTTTTGGATGTGCCGGCCAGGACGCTATCAAATGTTCAGTATAACGCCAAGCGGGGTATCATCGAAATGGGGTCGGCCACCAACCGAAGGCAACTGTTTAACCTCAACCAGGCCCGATCGTTCATGCAGACGCTTTTAGTAGCTAGCGGGGCAGCCCGGCTCATCGCCCAAGGCAAAACCACCAGCCTCCGTGGGATGTACTATCTGCTCAAACATACCATTGAAGGTACACGCGAAGAAACCTTCGACGATCAGGAAGAGTCCGACAGCGCCATTGAAGACCTGGAAGTACTGCTGAACGCTCTACGGGAAGAGTTGCATCTATATGCCAAAAACGCCGGTGCGATGGTCGGTGAAATTGTTCTGGTGGATAGTGGGGATGTGATCGATTGCTCTCGGATGGGCTCAGGCGGTTATAGCATCCCCTCGATCGTGGAGCCGGAAGTGATCCAATTCCGCAGATGTAACGCCAAGTTCATCCTACATGTGGAAAAAGATACGGTCTGGCGACGGTTCAACGAAGACAAATTTTGGAAGAAGCACCATTGTATTTTGACCCATGGCGGTGGGCAGCCGCCCCGAGGCGTCCGACGACTTTTGTACCGAATGCACCACGAACTGAAACTCCCCGTGTATTGCCTATTGGACAACGACCCCTGGGGGTACTACATCTACAGTGTAATCAAACAGGGGTCGATCAACTTGGCCTATGAATCGCAGCGGATGGCTATTCCGGCAGCCCGCTTCCTGGGACTGCGGGCCAAAGATTACGAGGAATGCGGCCTGTCGCCCAGCGTGCGGATTGCCCTGAATGAAACCGATCGCCGTCGGGCCAAACAGATTGCCAAATACCCCTGGTTTGCCAATAAAAAAGAATGGCAACGGGAAATTAAACAACTTCTAGACAATGGGTTCAAACTAGAAGTGGAAGCCCTGATCTCTAAAGACATCAGTTATGTAACAGAGGAATACACTCCCAAACGGCTCCGGGACCGGGATTGGCTGGATTAAACCAGAGGCCGGTTGCTTTTTGGAGATCAGTTCAGTGCGGGAAGCCTTTCGTTTCCTCTCGCTGCTAGAGAGAGTTGACAGGCTCCGGGTAGCCGACGGAGGGGGCCTCCTCAACAGCCAGAAGGTGAATGGCGGAAGGCAGACCAGAATCCTGCCTCCTTAAAGAATGAAGCGTCTTGGATCCTTTGGTTTCCAGCCTGGCCGATTTCCCTTCCGCCTGATCCTCTGAATGGCCAGGGGCGAGGGAGTCTTCCAATGTTTGCCAGCATCTGAAAGAGCAAACCAAGGTCCCTCCCTTGGGAGGAAACATTCCGATTTCTCCAAAGCAGATGAGTTGCGGATGAAACGGCGGGTTGTAGTAACGGGTATGGGTTGGGTAACGCCTTTGGGGGCGGATATAGAAGGGGTATGGGCTCGGCTTCTGCGAGGGGAATCGGGCGTTGGCTGGATCAGTCAGTTTGACGCTAGCCATTTTCCCGTTCGGATTGCCGCCGAAGTCAAAGACTGGGATCTTCGGCAGGTGGGGTTGGATCCGGACCAGTGGGCGCCGTATGGTCGGCATGTCAGTTTTGCTCTGGGTGCAGCCAAAAAGGCAGTAGAAGACTCCGGCATTCTGGATGCCCGTATTCCACCAGAGCGGTTCGGCATCTACACCGGCAGCGGCGAAGGGCACCGAGCGTTTGAACCGTTTACCGAAATGATGGTGGCAGCGCTTCGTCCGGAAGGTGGTCTGGACATGGCTGCTTTTGTCCAGCGAGGCTTAGGCCTTCTGGATCCCGAACAAGAGGCCAAACAGATGCCGGAGGTTTTAGGCGCCTGTTTAGCAGGCCTTTTCGGTGCAGAAGGGCCGAATTACAACTGTATTACCGCTTGTGCTGCCAGCAGCCAGGCCATCGGGGAAGCTGTGGAACTGATCCGCCGCGGATATGCCGATGTGATGCTAGCTGGTGGCACGCATACGATGATCCATGTGTTCGGTGTAAGCGGCTTTGCTCTGTTAACAGCCCTAAGTACCCGGAACGACGATCCGCCACGGGCAAGCCGACCGTTCGATCGGACCCGAGACGGTTTTGTTATGGGCGAAGGGGCCGGGTTTGTGGTCCTGGAGGAATACGAGCTGGCCCGGCGGCGAGGTGCACGGATTTACGGCGAGGTCTGCGGCTACGGTTCTACGGCCGACGCCTACCGGGTTACCGACGCCCATCCGGAAGGACGAGGAGCGGCAGCATGTGTACGGATGGCCTTAGCAGATGCTGCCCCTTTAGAGCGAATCGATTACATCAACGCCCACGGCACCAGCACCCAGCTGAACGATCGGGTCGAAACCTATACGATCAAACAGGTATTCGGCCAAGACGCTTATCGAATCCCCATGTCGAGCACCAAGAGCATGACAGGTCATCTGATTGCAGCGTCAGGGGCGGTAGAACTGATCATATGTCTTTTGGCCCTTCGGGATCAGGTTCTCCCGCCGACAATCAACTACCAAGAGCCGGATCCAGAATGTGATTTGGATTATGTGCCTAACCAGGCCCGCCCGGCCCGGTGCCAGGTGGCTATGAGCAATAGCTTCGGTTTTGGCGGCCAAAACATCAGCCTCATCGTCCGCCGCCTGTAGG
>JANXAQ010000203.1 GCA_025062105.1 Thermoguttaceae bacterium | reverse complement strand
CGGTGAAAGGGTTTCGGGCCTTGGCCGCTGCGGTGCTACTGGCTTCGCTGGCCTCGCTGATCTTCTATATTGGCATCGTCAAAGAGCTAAACTATGGCGGTCAGGCCTGTGGGTTCCGGTGGATGTTTTGGTTTGCGCCGCTTTGGCTTGTGGGGATGATCCCGGCCGTGGATTGGCTGGCCCAGCGCCGCTGGGGGCGGGCGGCGGCTCTAGTGCTTTTGGCCATTTCCGTCGCCTCCGCCGCCTACCCCACCTGGAACCCCTGGACCCATCCCTGGCTCTACCAATGGATGGAACACCTCGGCTGGCTGTAAGATAGGGCTAATCCTTCCATCACGGAGAAGAGAGTGCTTTGGGAGCTACGGCATTCCCAGCAGAGGAGCAGTTCAGGCTTGTCCGCACCTCCACAGGAACCTAGAAAAGCTCAATTATCGAAAAACTGGATCTCTGCTTGCGCAGGGATGACAAGGGGCGGGCTTCTTCGCTGAGGTAGGCCCCCTACCCGGCTGGGCCTTTGGTGTCATTCCTGCGAAAGCAGGAATCCAGGGTTCCCTGGGGGGCCACTTGGCAAAGAGGGCCCCCTCACCCGGCATTGCCTGCGGCAATGCCACCCTCTTGGAGCGGAGGGGAGGGGGTGGGGACAAAGGAGCATCGCAAAGGAGCCTGCATTGCCGCTTTCGCGGGAAGTGCATCTTCAGAACCTTCAACCAAACCGAGCCTCCCCTCTTGCCCCGGCTGAAGTCTTCCCCTCTACCCAATTTCCCGAATCACTTCCTCGATGGCTTCTTCCAAGGTGGCGATGCCTTCTCGGAGGGCGTCTTCGGTAATTACAAGTGGCGGAGCCAGTTTTACCGAGGCCCCAGCGTACCCTACCGGCGCAAAGAGCATCAGCCCTTTTTCTACGCAGCGGAGGACCACTCGGCTAGCCAACTGCGGCCAAGGTTCGATGGTGCCTGGCCGGACCATGTGCAAGGAGGCCACCAAGCCCCGGCCATGCACCATACCGATATGATCGAAAAACCGAAGGCGGATGCGTCGCAATTCGGGCTGGAAGATTTCGCCCAAGCAGCGGGCCCGTTCGACCAAGTTTTCTTCTTCGATGACCTGCAAATTGGCCAGCACCGCCGCACAACAGACCGGATTACCTGTATGCGTGGAGGTCATGGAGCCGGGCGGATAGAGGTCCATGACTTCCGGTCTGCCGATGACGGCCGAAATCGGCAGGCCGCTGGAGATGCCTTTGCCGCAACAGATGAGGTCCGGGACGATCCCATAGTGTTCAAAACCCCAGTATTTCCCGGTCCTTCCAAACCCAGCCTGCACCTCGTCCATAACTAGAAGCACTTGATGCTGGTTGCACCAGGCGCGAAGCTGCTGCATGTATTCGGTCGGGGCGAAGCTGGCGTTGCCGCCCTGATAGGTTTCGGTAATGACACCCGCCACCCGGTCAGGACTGTAGCCCTGAGCCTCCAAGGCCTTTAGGAAGCCGTCGAAGCTGGTATCGACCCCCCGGAAACCGTCCGGGAACGGCACCTGAATCATGTCTGGATCTAGGTTGACGATCCAACTTTTTAGGGCCGGGATGCCACCGATCATCTGGGCACCCAAAGTGCGCCCGTGAAAAGCGTTGTGGAAGGAGACGATCCCAATTTTCCGTTTACCGCCAATTTTTTGGCCCCAAGTACGACACAGCTTAATGGCACATTCCAAGGTTTCTGAGCCGGTCGTAAGCAGGAAGACCTTTTTCAGCGGTTCTGGAGCCACTCGAGCTAGGGCCTCCACACACCGGGCGCGAATCTCCGAAGGAAAACAGTAGTTATGCACCAAGCCGTGCTGTACCTGCTCCAAAATAGCCTGCCGGATCTTTGGATGATTATGCCCGGCGTTAGTAACCAGTACGCCCGAGGACCAATCCAGCCATTGATTGCCCCACCGGTCATAGACATAAACCCCCTCAGCCCGATCCCAAACGACCGGCGGCTGACCGCTCATGGAACGGGGTTCGTTTTGCCGCAGTTTCTCTAAGATGGGAATCGATTCCGGAACGGGAATAGGAGTAACAATCCGCCGATGCCGAGTTTCTACCCGTGGAACCTGACGTGGGACCAACTGTTGTGCTTCCATAGCTTCTGTACCTCTTCAAAGATCAACCGCTGACTACCATAGGTTACCCACTGCATCTCAGCCAGGGAAGCCGATGGTTTTCGGCAATAGCCTGGCATTAACTTCATCTAGAAAAAGGGGACTGCAAGGACCATAAGCTCCCCCAGGAGTTCTCCAAGGTGGTCAATCAGGCCGTAAATAAAAACACTCCGCCCCAGACCGGGCCTGGTATTTCAGGCCAAGCGGTCCAAGACGGAGTGCTCTTTTCGAGGCTGGCAGTGCCGCTACGGATACCAGCGAGCTACCGGATTGTCATGGCCCAGGGGAAAGCACAGGCGGGGGACATTTCTAAAAACCCTGCCAAACCGGAGGTTTTGCCCCCAGCCCCCTCCTCTGCCTCCCTGGATATTAACCCTATTATAATTGCTCTCATCTGGCCGACAAGAGGGGTTCGGAAATTTTGGGCTACCATTTTGAACGAATAGACTCGACTTTTGCTAATTTTTGTAACTTCTTTTATTTCAAGGAGTTAGGCTCTGAGGATTCTTTGGGGAGCAATTTGCCTGACTCTAATTATTCTCAAAGAGTTCGGATATCCAAAAGGGCTGGCCCCTAAAAATTGGTAAAGGTTGAGGATAAAAAGAGTGGGTTTTTCTGCAGACCATAAGGTGTCATTCCGCATAGGCGCTACTCCAGGCATGTTGCCGCATCGGCGGAAGA
>JANXAQ010000202.1 GCA_025062105.1 Thermoguttaceae bacterium | reverse complement strand
CAAGGGGTTAGAACATCTAAGGAAGCCTGCCCTCTGGAAAATGGCAAAGGTCGAGCTTAAGGAACCTGTGAAAAATCCAAAACATATAAAGACCTAAAAGACCTATATGAGTTTTTGGTTGTACAGCCGTTTGATTCTCTTACCCGAACAACTACTATCTATCGTGGACTAGCTATGCAAGCACCCTATATATTGGGTTAAAGGCACTGCAACCCAAATTGGTATAAAAATATCTCCGTCGAATTATGTAGAGATTCCTTGTTTCTTTATAGCTGCGAGGCTGTCTAGAAATTGGGATTTTTGTGGTTTTCTATAGATTTTGGCCGACCGGCCCTTCCTCTTTTGGCACTTCATAAAACAGAGAGTTTGGATAGGGAACTGAGGGGAGAAACCTCCATTCATCAGGCAAGGTGATGTTCAGCCTGCCTCTGATGAAAAAGCCTGCGACTGCCTTCCGGAATTCAAGCGGTTGGCAGACAAAAGGGCAGTCTAAAGGGGAGGTAAGTTAGTGGAGACTTGATAGACCGAAGACCCAGGGAGGCCCAAGACTGAGGGCATACCGCTTTAGACTTACAGAGGGGGGCACCTGTAAGACCGATCAATAAGTGCTTTTTCTTCGAGCGAGGTCTTATGAGCGGTTAATTTTCTGTATTTTTGTAAATTGCCTATTTTATGAAAGTGGAAGAGTATGGGAATTACACTGACAGAATCGGCTCGGAATGAGATAGTGCGGATTATCAAGTCTCAAGGTTTGGCATCCCAGACCGCTTTGCGTATCAGCATAGAAGGTGGCGGATGTAGCGGACTGCAATATCGGCTCACCCTGGATGAGCAGTTCGACCCGGCCGTGGATGTCCGCTACCCAGGCCCAGATGTCGCCGTGGTAACCAGAAAAAAGTTCGCCTTGCATCTGGATGGGACCACGATCGACTTCCAGGAGACCCCTTTAGGCCGGGGATTCGCCATTGAAAACCCCAATTACCCGCGCTGGGGCGGGTGTCCAGGATGCGGCGCACCCTAAGGAGCCGACGGGCCCACCATCCTAAATGAAACCCCACTATCCATCCTTTCTATTCAGGCTTTTGGACGGACAAAACTCGTTCTGATTGCTTCTTTTGCTAACCAGCCGGTAGGTAAACTGGATTTCCAATGCGGACTATTTGTTAAGGTGTCTATTCAGCGGCGGATGGTGTATTTGTGAATGTAGGGAAAAAAATAGGAAAAGCAGGAAACCTGTCAACAAATTCTGAGTCTCCTACCTTCACTATCCTAGAACTTCTGCAAAATAGAACATATAGTCAACTCTAGGAACTTTAGATTCTCTATGAACTTTAGATTCTGTACTAGCAACCCTATATATTGGGTTAGAAGAAAAGTAACCCAACATATATTCTCTCTGAATTATGCAGACGTCTTTAATTTTCCTAAATTCTCCATTTTGCCCAAATGGTTGGAGTTGGCGATGGCCACTCCAGACAACGGAAGTGTTAGCTGGTTAGTTTGCCGAGCTCACCAGAAGCTGTCAACTCGGTGCCGGAGGGGGTGTAGGTTCTTGCGCCGGACAAGGGGCAGGTTCGGAGGCAGGAGGTACTTGTTCGATTGATGATTGATCGATGAACGTAGCGGGCAGAAAGGTTGTGTGGGAGACAGCAGGAACCGACTGCCCCTGCAAGGGCGGGGATGAGATAGGGGGGTTAGAAACCCAAAGCGTCTGTAACGGCAAATCATCCGTAGGGTTGTGGATCCGGACGGCCAGTTGACCGGTGAGCAAGTTTTCCAATAGCGGACCTAAAAGCTGCTTCCGCCAACCTCGCTCTAAAACCGGAATCTCGCTGGGACTGCTCAGCCCCAGGCGATAGGCGATCCAATCGCGAAGGTCATTGGGAGTGCCGACCAGGCTAGGGGCTACCTGAACTTGCCGAGATCGTGCGGCTAACACCGCGTAGAGAAATTGGGTTAAGATGGGAGAAACCGAGGGGCTGGTGGCGGAGATAGGTTCGGGTAAGTGTTCCTCCCGCAGATGCAGCGCCCGCTGAATGCAGGCAGCAATTTGGGGTAGATGCGGACGCAAACTAGGATGCTGCATTCCTCGCACGGCGCGAATCCGATGGATATTAGCGGTTTCTCGGCGAGCAAGCTCAACCAATAGATCGTCTCGCAGCACAAACCGAGCCGGGCAATTGCGGCGCTGTGCCTGCTGCTCTCGCCATTGCCAGAGTTCTCGCAAGATGCCTAGGGCCCGGCGAGAAAGCCCCGACTGGCCGGGCAACCGGCGCCACCCCTCCTGATGGGCCTTTTTGAGCACTTGACTCTTCCAATGTTCCATCTCTTCATAGAGCCAATCGAGCCGATCCAGTTGGACCAGTCGCTCCCGCAGCACTCCCCAAAGTTCTCGTAAGTAGCGCACATCTTCCAAGGCGTACTGGATTTGTTGGGCCGATAGAGGCCGATGCCGCCAATCGGTTCGAGTTTCCGTCTTAGAAAAAACCCGACCCAAAAGCCGCTCCATCAGGGTACTAAAACCAGCAGGGTATTCCAGCCCGATCAAGGCAGCCGCTATCTGCACGTCCACTAATTGGCGCGGCATTTTCCCGATCGCCTGGTAGCAGAAAAGCATATCTCGACTGCCACCATGGACAATAATTTCTCGATCTCCGCTAGCGACTAATTCCCAGAAGGGGTTTAGGTTCAGGACAAGCGCGTCCAACAAGGCCAACTGGCCTTCGACCTCCACCTGGACTAAACAAAGCTCCGGCCGATAGTTCAAATCTCCGATAAACTCCGTATCCAGAGCGATGGTCCGAGAGCTCCGTACCTGCTCGCACCAATGCTGAAGTTGTTCGGGAGTTTGGACAAATAGATAATCCACGAGTTCCGGTCCCTCATAAATTCAACTTGCCAGGAAGGTACAAACCGTTAAAAAATTCTTGTCCCCCTTCGGCCGAGCAGGAGCCGTCCTGCTTACCTCATAAGAGCTCATCGCCAAAAAGCAGTCCTGCCAGAAGGCAAAGATCTGTCAGGAGGCTAACGCGTCAAGGATTTCTCCTTGTACCTTGCCACTGAAGGGAGGGGAAGAAAATAGGCCTATCTCATTTCTCTAGAGTACTACAAATTATCATAAGCTTTTCCTTTTGCCAACTCGACTCTTGATGTGGGTACGGCTGAATTTTTGTGGTGAATTAGGGGGATATGGAGAAGATAGCTCCTCCCCAGGCCCATCGAATCGTCCATTCCATTGGTTTCTGCGGGCATAAGGAACACTGTATCTCAGATTCCACCGGCTATAACTTTTCGGGAAGGTGTCGGGGTCTTTAAATCCAGAAGCAAAAGGTTCTGTGCGAAGGTTTGTTTCTGGGGGACGGATTGTTTTGGCTATATGGTTTATCTTGCCTAGTTGCCCACAGAATTCCAGCTCCCCCACTTCCTGTTTTTGTACCTTTCTTGTTTCGAGGACTTAGTTCGACTTTTGCCGTTTTCCTTAAACCCTTTTGTTTCCAGTAGTTACGGCGAGACTTCCTTTTGTTCATCCAATTTCTTAAGTCCAATAGGTACAATGGGTTAGAGTTTTCCCCTCCGGGAGAGGCCTAAAATGGCAAAGTCGAGCTTAGGTCGACTTTGGCCATTTTCCCTAACTCCTTTTGTTTCCGTTACTTACGACGAGCCCCCCTTTTGTTCACAAACTTTCCTAAGCCCAATAGTTACAAGGACTTATAGTTTTCCCCTTCCAGGAGAAGGCCTAAATTGGCAAAGTCGAGCTTAGAGGCTGTCCGAAAAAGCATCTTCTATGGGATTCTATGAGAACCTCCGCAAAATCCTGAACGTATAGTGAACTATATGAACCTTTGATTCTCTAGCCGCTCCGTTGTCCTCCTTAGCATCTACTATCTATTGGGTGCCAAGAATGCTAGTGCCCCTATATGTTGTGTTAGTGGGGGACCAGCCAAAATGGTATAAAAATATCCCTTTTGAATTATGCAGAGATTTATATGATGAAAGGAGTGTTCCTTCCTCAATTCCCCAGAATCCCCAAAATCCCTGTTTTTAAGGACTCTGGAGGATAGGAACCGGTCAGCCAAAACCCATTGGAAACCAGCCAAATCCCCATTTTAGGAAGAGCCTCTTAGGATTTGAGGATTCTTTGTTCAGCAATTTTCCTAACTCCAACCATTCCAAGGAGTTAGAAGTTTCCCCGTTCGTCCAGAGGCCCAAAATGCCAAAAGTCGAGCGAACAGTCCCTTCGAATATAGTCCCTGGATTGTGAAACCCGTTTCCGGTTAAAGAGCAAACTCACCAAAACTGCAAGCAAAATCGACCAGCATGGCCCCCCTCCCGGGCTCAGCCTCCTTTTCACAGACCCATAATTCCTTAAGAACTATAATCTCGAGTTTTGCCAATTTCCGCCTCGCCCTGGCAGAAGACTGTTCTAAGTACTTGAACTATTGGACTTAGGAAATTGGGTGAACAAAGGGGGGATTTCGTTGTAACTGCCGGCACTAAAGCCAGTTAGGGAAAATGGCAAAAGTCGAGATAATGCCACAGAGAAATAACCACGAAAAGCAAAACTTTAATAAACCTGGGATGCGGCGGCGTGAAGTTCTACCCCTCCGAAAGGGTATTCTATTTGCCCAGTTTCGGTTTATATCCTAAGTTTGTTAATAGGGGTAAAGCTTTTCAGCAGCGGGGGCGGCCAGTCCCGCTTTTCGGTCAGTTTCTTCTTTTCCAGGGGCATAAAGGGGTAGTTGATGTCTGGGTGGGCGATTTGCGATTCGAGGGTTGCTCCCAGTGGGCTGGTGGCCATTGCCGTCGAAACCCTGTTACCCCGAGATGCTTTGGATTTTGATCTGTATCTTTGGCCATCTGCGGATAGCGCCCCGGTGCTTTTTCGTGAAGCCAATTATCCGCTGGATGAGACGGATTTAGAACGGCTATTAAGCCAAGGGGTACACACGTTATACATCCCGGCAGGCAAATGTCGGAGTTACCAGGAATATTTGCGCAAAGGGGTGTTACGGAACCCGCGGCTTCGGCCCACGCAGCGATTCGCTCTGCTCAAGAAGGCCAATCGAGCTATTTTTGAGTCGGCCTTTCGTAGCGGCGTGCCCAGGCGGATGATCGAGTTTGCTGAGGAATTTGGCCGACAACTTTGGGAAGTAGTCTGTGACCGGGAGATGGTCTTGTCGCATTTATTTGCGGTGATGGACCATGATTACTTAACATATACGCATCTGACGAACGTTTGTACCTATTCGGTGGCGTTAGCTCATTGGTTGGGGATTACTCGGCCGGGCGAGATCGGGGCGATTGCGGGCGGCGCCTTGCTGCATGATTACGGCAAACGGTATGTGCCGCCAGCCATTTTGAATAAACGGGATCGGCTCACGCCCAGCGAACGGGAGATCATCCGCCAGCATGTTGTGGCCGGCTTTGCCGCCTTCTGTAGCCAAGAGGATATCCATTGGGGGCAACTGATGATGATTTATCAACATCACGAACGCCTCAACGGCCGAGGGTATCCAGTAGGGTTGGTGGGCGAGGAAATCCATCCCTGGGCCAAAATCTGTGCTATTGCCGACGTATTTGATGCGTTGACCTCAGCTAGACCCTATCGGCCACCGGACCCTTTAGACCATGTGTTAGAATATCTTCAACAGCGTGCAGGCAGCGACTTCGACGCAGAAATGGTTCGTTGTTGGGTGGCTAAAATATGTCCGACGAATTAGCCCTTCTATTAGCGCGGAGTCCTTGTTTGGTTCGGCTTCCCCCGAACTGGAGTGATTTTTTTGAGAAAAGGGGGTTGACCCAAGGGGTAATGACCGAACGACGACAATTTCCCCGAATCCATTTGCGCAGTCGCGCTGTGCTTCAATACCAGCAAAGTTTTCCTACTCTTCCCAGACCTCCTTTCTGCTATACTGTCTATACCAAAGATATTTCCCGCAGTGGAGTCGCTTTCCTGCATGGAGAACAATTATATCCTTGTGAGCAAATGATTCTTATCCTTCCCGATGGTAAGCCCCGAAAGATTGAAGTGGTCCGCTGCCACCGGATCGCTACCAACTGTTTTGAAATCGGGGCACGTTTTGCCGCTAACCGCATCGCCGCAGAGCATCCTGCAGCAAGCTAGCAGCAGAATTTGCCTCCCCAGTGGTTCTGTGGGCCCCCCCAGAGGATCAGGCAGCTGCAACCCACCAGCTAGCAGCATTTGGCTCACTCCAGGTGCGCCTCCTGCCCACTGCGTCTGTCTGAAGCTAGCTTAGCCGGATTCCCACGGTTGGCCAAAGGCTGGAGCTTTCATGAGGGCAAAAAAAGACCTTTTTGGTAACATTGCAGCCAAGGCAAGCAACTATGGCTCCCTGAGCACGGCATTGTACAAGACAAGCCGTCGGAGGCAACAAACTCGAATGTCAGTTTTCCTTTCCTAGCTTTGCCACCCTATTTCTTAACCCCAGGCGCAGCAGTCTATCCTCTCGGAACCACACAGTTGGCTAATTTTTCTAAGCTCGACGTTTGCCATTTTCCCTAAGTCCTTTTTTTCTTGTAGTTACGACGAGACTTCCTTTCGTTCACATAATTTCCTAAGTCCAATAGTTACAAGCAGTTAGAGTTTCCCCTTACGGGAGAAGGCCTAAAATGGCAAAAGTCGAGCTAAGAGGCTGTCTTGAAATTGGGGTTTGGACGGTTTCCCACGGGTTTGGGCCGACCGGCTCCTACCCTTCAGACTCCTTAAAAACAGGAATGTTGAGCATTCTGGGAATTTAGGAATAAAAACTCCTTTTTTCATGGAGAAGGCTTTTTAGGACAACCTCTTAGCACCTTTGCCAATTTTTCTAACTTACTTTTACTTCCTGTAGTTACGGCGATGTCTCCCTTTGTCCACCCGATCTCCTAACTCCAAATAGTAACAAGCAGTTGGAGCCTTCGTTTTCCAGGACGACGGCAAAAATGGCAAAAGTCGAACTAAAAACCTCTTTTGAGTCCAACAGAATGTATTTTCAATTTCCAATCTTGGCGCCGGGGGAGAAGAAAAAGGAAGGCAACTTCATTCAGCTAAGGTGGTACATGTTTAGACTTTTTAGACTTTGTTGCAAGGTTCTCTGTGGATCCTAATTAGTTTTGGACCCTGGTGGCTTTGGCCTTGGAAGCCGAAAAGGTTTGAACAGAGCCACCTAAACCTCTTGTCAGTACTTGTGTTTGCTACAGCTCAAGGATTGGTTCCCCAAAGGTTCGAGAAAAACCTCTGTATGGGGGATGGGCTGATTTGTGTGTCCCGTTTAACAAGGCGGGGGAAGATAGATAGTGCCCAGCCCAATCGAACTGCTTCTTGCTGGGATCTTTAAGGAAACCAGGAACCCAGATTCCAGGGGATATGCCTTTCTGGAAGGGGTTTAGCCCTTTGAGGAGTTTAGGCCTTTATCTCAGGAAGACAGCTAGGTGCTGTGTAAATCTGGAATTCTAGGAGTTAAGCTTGTTTGATCTATATCTCTATTTTGTCTAATTGACTCACAGAATTTCCGTCGTACCCCTATAGGGGATTCTCAAAGAGAAAAAAAGTCGCTACTATTAAAGAGATGAAGTTCGGAGATACTATTTCTGGAAAACGGCCAGAAGTACCAAAGGGTTCAGGTGGGTTGGTCCAGAGGGAGTTGGCGAGGGCGGGGGAGCCCCTGAATGGCGATCTCAGCGACGTGCTCCCCAAGTTTTTAGAAAGGTGTTTTCCATGCAAGCGGTGAAGGTGTTGGTTAGGATGGTGGTGGCAGTGGTGGTTTTTGGGGGAGCCGATGCTGTCTGGGCGCAATGCGGTTGTGAGGTACCAGTATTGCCGGCCCCCTCATCGGCCATAGGTACTAGTTATTTGCCTGTGGTTGCCGAGCCGGTGCTTCCGGTGGCCCCAACGCCGGTGGTGGTCTATCAACCGGTGGTGCCTGCTCCGGTAGCTACCCCGATGGTAGTCTATCGCCCGGTAGTTCCGGTTGTGCCGGTTAGTTCGGTGGTGGTGTATCGACCGTCGGCTACCGAAGTCCTGATGCCGGCCCCGGTTCTTGTGGGCAGACCAGCCATTATCAGTACCAAAGTCTATTATCCTGGGGAACCGATTCGCAACTTGATCAAAGCACTTTTACCCTAACTGCGACTTTTGCCATTTTTTAACTTGGTTTTTCTCCAGGTGTTACAATTTTGGTCCCACAATTTCATTCCAATAATTTTAGGAGGTAGAGGCTGTCCTGAAATTGAGAGTTGGGCGGTTCCCGATGGGTTTTGGCCGACCGGCTCCTATCCCCCACATCCGTTAAAAACAGGGATTTTGGGCATTCTAGGGAATCGAGGGAGGCAACCTCCTTTCATCATAGAAAATGCTTTTTCGGACAGCCTCTTAATTCGACTTTTGCCATTTTTCTTAAGTTGTTTTGCCCCCCAGAGTTACGACGAACGACCCTTTTGTTCACACAGTTTCCTAAGTCCAATAGTTTTCAGGAGTTAGAACTTTCCCATTTCGGCACAGGGCCAAAATTGGCAAAACACGTGCTTAGAGCGTTTCTCTTTTCGGCAGGAGGCCGAACATGGCAAAAGTCGAGCTGACAGAGGCCTTTTAAAAAGAAAGCCTCCGAAGCCCCTTCGATAATATGTATCCCCCAAAGCGGCCACTCCTTTAGGAACCTATGCATAATGCCACGCATATATTTTTATACCATCTTGGTTTACAGGACCTCCACCCCAATATGTAGGGGGTTAGCATGACTAGCAATAGGTGTTTGGATGGGAGGAGCTAAAGCCTACCAAATCAAAAATTCATAAAGTTCACCATATGTTTAAGATTATGCAGAGGTGCCCCAGACCTTTTGCATCAGCCAGTCCGTGGATGCTCTTGTCAGCGAGCTTCTAGAGGTTAGGGGATCTACGTGTTAGCAATTCTATCTTGAGGTTTGCTATTTTTGTAACTTCCTTTCTTTCGTGGCCCTTCCTAAAATTCCCCTAGGGTTGTGGATAGTAGGAGGGTTTGGCCCATCCGAGGGAGGAGTTCCCGGATCCATTTTTTTGCCGGATACGCCTAACCCTCGACTTTTGCCATTTGTGGCCTCTGGTGAAAGGGCAAATCTGTAACTCCTTGGAATTATTGGCGTTAGGAAATCGGGTGAACAAAAGGAGTGTTCGCCGTAACTTTTGGACGCAAATCAAGTTAGGGAAAATGGCAAAAGTCGAGCTACCCAAGCAATAAACCAAAATAGCCGATCGAATATCCGTTGCAGGAACCGCTTAGGCTGCTTGATTTGGAAACTCTTGGGCTCCTAGCTGTGGTGGGTAAGACCCCAGCACAGCCACCGTTGTACCACCCTCTGAAAAGGAACTTTTTCGAAAGTACGGTTTATGTCAAGGAGTTTGGTTTGGATGGTTCTTTGTGCAGCAAAGTTCTTAACTTCAATATTTTCAGAGGGTTAAAACATCCTAATCGGACTCCAGTCTGGAAATTGGCAAAAGGCACGATTCCATCTGGTAGCTCAGAACGGAGAGGGAACAAATACCGTTTTCAAATGATCCAGAAGTTCCTCCGTCTTTCCATCGAAAGATTCTTTTTCGAATGAGCAGTGGTTTTCCAAACAAAAACGAATACTGTGCGACTAACATCGCTTATAAGAACGCTTGCAATGCACGGATAGGAATATCAGAATACTTCAGCCGAATGGACCGGGGGACTATTTTTAGTCCCGAAAGCGGTCTGCGGGTTTACTGCAGCGCGAATGGCAGGCCGGGTTTGTCCCCTACAAGGGAGAATCTAGGGGGCGGAAAAATCTGGATTCCTCTTTTCCAAAAAATCCTTTCGTATGCTAGTGGGCGGAAATCTTACTTTTTGTGTTTTTGTTTTGATGAGCTGGGGCACTGTTTTGGTGGGGATGCTCACAGCAGCTTTTATCACATGGCGGAAGCGTTATAGGCATTCCAAAAACTGTAGAGGATTGGCGATCTGTCCATGGCCAGTAGCAATTCCTGGTGTGTGCAACTTCGGGGGATTCATAAGTATTTTTTACGGGGCAGCGAGCGGCTTGACGTATTAAACGGACTAAATCTTGAAGTGCCGGAGGGCGAGTTTTTGGCTCTGATGGGGCCAAGCGGTTCTGGGAAAACGACCCTTCTGAACTTGATTGCTGGTCTGGATAAACCCAGCGAAGGAGAAGTGTGGGTTCGGGACAAATGTATTTCGGCTATGAGCGAATCGCAGCTTGCTCGCTGGCGGACCAGAAATATTGGGTTTGTTTTCCAATTTTATCATCTGCTTCCGGTCTTGACGGCGTATGAGAATGTGGAATTGCCGCTGTTACTTCTGCCGCTTTCGGCAGCGCAGCGGCGTCAGCAGGTGGAAATGGTCCTGGAACTGGTTGGCTTGAAGGATCGAATGCATCATCGGCCCGGTCAGCTATCCGGCGGACAGCAGCAGCGAGTAGGGATTGCTCGGGCCTTGGTTACCGATCCGGCTTTGATCTTGGCCGACGAACCGACCGGCGATCTAGACGCCCGCAGTGCCGAAGAAATCTTGGATCTTCTGGTGGAGTTGCAACGTTCTTTGCGAAAAACGATCATCCTAGTTACCCATGATCCTAGGGCCGCGGCCAGAGCCGAGCGAATACTCCATCTGGATAAAGGCCGATTAGTAGAGCAGATTTCCTGGGAAGCCGCATCGGGGGTTGGCCGGTCGCCCAGGAGATCCACCGAAGGCTAAGAGGCTGTCTCAGCTCGACGTTTGCCAATTTCTAGGGGGCGGATCTTTGGAATGACTTAACCTCGACTTTTGCCAATTTTCCTAACTGGTTTTGCCATCAGCAGTTACGACGAAACTCCCCTTAGTTCACTCGATTTCCTAAGTCCAACAGTTACAAGGAGTTAGAGCTTTACCCTTTCGGGACAAGGCCAAAAATGGCAAAAGTCGACTTAACTCTTTGAAAATAAATGGAATTAGGAAAATTGCTGAACTATGAATCCTCCAAGCCTAACTCCTTGAAGTAAAAGGACCTAGAGCTTCTAACATAACAAAATGGAAGTCCCCGAGAGCGAAGGATGCTTTGACCGCTGATTCAGAGGCAGAAAACTTCATTTTGTTATAGGCTTTTACCTCGACTTTTGCCATGTTTGCCTCTTGTCGAAAGAGAAGAAGCTCTAACTGCTTGGAATTATTGGAGTGAGGGATTTACGTCCTCAGAAGGAGCGTTTAGTCTAACTCCCGGGGCAAACCAAGTTAGAGACTGTCCTAAAAAACATTTTCTATGATGAAAGGAGTTTTCCTTCCTCAATTCCCCAGAATCCCAAAATCCCTGTTTCGAAGGAGTCTGAGGGGTAGGAGCCGGTCGGCCAAAACCCATGGGAAACTGCCCAAATGCCAATTTCAGGGCAGTCTCTTAACTGGACTTTTGCCAATTTTTCTAACTCCTTATTTTTCCAGGAGTTATGGCGCTTTGTCCATCCAATTTCCTCACTCCAGTATTCATAACGGGTCAGAGCATTCCTCTTCCGGGCTGAAGCCAAAAATGGCAAAAATCGAACTTAGAACAAGACTGGTAAAAGGCGAACTCAGCGACTGCCTTGATTTTTATGAGGAAAAGAGTTTTCTCTCCTTCCCTCGAATTTCCAATGTTCAAGGGATGTGGTGGGCGGTCAGCCGAAACCCATCGGAAACCTTCCGATCCCAATTTCACCACAGCTTTTCAGGAGGATTTTGACTCATTTTGGCTCTCTGGCCAAAAGTGGAAGTCCTAACTTCTTGTAACCGTTGGAGTTAGACGATTGTGTGCACAAAAGGGGGGTTTATCGTAACTTTTGAATTTAAGCCAACTTAGCAACATGGGAAACGGCAAACTAAGCTGGACTTAACTCACTTTCCAGAGTGGATCGCCTGCTCGTGGGAGAGCGATTCTGGTTTGCAGATGAAATCTGCGGTGAGGGAGCTGCTTGCTATGAAACTTTTTCTGCTTGTGCTGAAAAACATCCGTCGGAATTGGCTTCGCTCGGTGCTGACCGGGCTGGGGACAATAGTGCTGGTCGTGGTGGTGATCATGGTTTGGTCGATCCTATGGTACTTAGACGAGCAAACCCGGGAGAAGACCAGTAATATCAAAGCGATTGTTACTGAGCGGTGGCAGATGCCTAGTCGGATGCCTCTTTCATATGCGCCGGAGCTTTGTGCGGGGGCGGCGCGTCGGCCTGAGCATGTTCGGCCTTTGGACAACATGACTTGGCAGTTTTATGTAGGTTCGACGGAGCCGGGCCGGTTGAGCCGAGAGTCGGCGCTTTTTATCGTTGCCACTCAGCCAGAAAAAGTGCTCACCATGTTCGAAGAATTGGACACCCTGCCTCCGGATTCTTCGGAGCGCCGCCAATTGGAAAAAGCGATTCAGGCCATGAGAACCAATCGGCAAGCCCTGATCGTTGGTCGGGAACGGCTACAAGCGATCAACAAACGGGTCGGAGAACGGGTGAAAGTCTATGGGATGAGTTTCAAAGGCATTGACCTGGAGTTTGACATTGTGGGGACATTTCCCGAAGGCCGATGGAACAACCTGTCGGTCATGGATTGGCAGTATCTGAATGGGGCGGTGGATGCATACAATCGTCGGCCGGGTAATCGGCCCCATCCGATGACCGAACGGAGCTTGGCTATTGTCTGGCTTAAAGTGCCGGACATGCGCTCCTTTACGGCCGTAGCCAGCCAGATTGCTACTTCTCCCAGTTTTAGCAATCCCCAAGTAAAAACCGAAACATTGGCCTCGGGAACAGCCGCCTTTTTAGAGGCCTTTCGGGACCTGATTTGGGGTATGCGCTATTTTCTGATGCCAGCGGCAGTGATTACTCTTTGTCTGGTCATTGCCAATGCCATCAGCCTTAGTGTGCGGGAACGGCGGAAAGAATTTGCGGTGTTGAAAGTGTTGGGGTTTCGGCCGGGCCATATTTTGGCCTTGGTTTTAGGCGAGGCGTTGATATTAGGAGTAGTCTCCGGCTTGCTAAGTGCTGCTGGGATTTTTTGGCTGATTAATGGGGTTTTTGGTGGGTTGAAGTTTCCTATTGGATTTTTCGGCACGTTTTACATTCCGGTTCGCTCTCTTGGGTGGGGAGTGGCCGTGGGGGCAAGCACTGCCTTGATCGGCAGCCTGGTGCCGGCTTGGATTGCCTGTCGGGTTCGGGTGGCCGAAATCTTCGCCCGGGTGGGGTAAACCGAACTGAAAACTTCCCTCGACCCCCTAGCGGCCAGGTGTACGTTTGCCTAAAACCTTGAGGTAACAAGTTATGACCGACATTTTTCTCCGAAATCTCGGCTGGGTGACGGGGATTCTGACGCTTACGACAGTAGGGCTCCTATTGGTAGCTCGGATTCCGCTTCGGTATAACATTCGGAACCTGTCTCTCCGGTGGATTCCCACTACGCTGACAGCCTTAGCTTTTATGGCAGTGATTGCCCTGTTGACGGTGATGTTGGCGTTTGTCAGTGGGATGGTCCGACTGACGCAGATGACCGGCCATCCAGGGAACGTACTGATACTGGATGAAAGTGCTAATGATGAGGCATTCAGTAATATTCCTGCGACCGATGTGGGCGATTTGGTGAACTTACCAGGGTTGGTGCGTGAAGGGGGGCGGGCTTGGGTCAGCTTGGAAACCTATTTGGTGGTCAATCAACTGTTGCCTTATGCTCGGCCCGGGCGGCCTCAGCGCCGATTCCTCCAAATGCGAGGCATAGAAGACGTCCAGATGGCCGCTTTAGTGCACGAGCTTCGGCTTCATCCGGGCGGTAGTTGGTTCTCGCCGGCCGGTGTCCGAGAGATTGTCGGCCCCAAGGGGCAAAAAATCACAGCCATTGAAGCGGTCTTAGGCGAGGGCATTGCTCGGGAGATGGCCCAAGACCGTTCGCCTGAAGAATTGGCACAGGCCAAATCGCCTCACACCTTGCTGCCAGGCGACATCTTCTTTCTGGCAGATCGGACCTGGGTTGTTTGCGGTCTGATGCAATCGGCCGGTACCACCTTTGATTCTGAGGTCTGGGCCAAACGGAGCTTGGTGGCCGGCATTTTCGGCAAAAACACCTATACCACGGTGGTTGCCCGAACTCCGGATGCCCGAGTGGCCCGTCAGTTATGTGAATATATTAATACTAGATACCAAAAAGCAGCTATCCGCGCCAGGCCCGAAAAAGAATACTTCTCCAACCTCCAGGAAACCAATCGTCAACTGCTGGTCGCTATCAGCTTCGTAACCGTAATCATGGCCGTCGGCGGCATCTTCGGCGTGATGAATACCATGTTTGCCGCCGTCAGCCAAAGAACGGCCGACATTGGTGTGTTGCGCCTCCTGGGCTTTTCCCGCTGGCAGATCTTGGGATCGTTTCTATTAGAATCGCTTTTGATTGCTTTGGTGGGCGGAGCGTTGGGATGTGCTCTGGGGAGTCTCTCGCACGGCTGGACTGCTACCAGCATTGTTTCCGGCAGCCAAGGGGGTGGCAAATTTGTGGTGCTTCGGCTGGTAGTGGATGCCGGTACCTTAGCTGCGGGAATGACTCTGGCTTTGGCCATGGGCGCGCTGGGTGGCCTGCTACCCGCTTGGCGAGCTACTCGACTCCGACCTCTGGAAGCCCTGCAATAAGTCGGCTCGGTCGACTCCAGCGCCACACAATGGATTTTGGCCCTGAAGGCTCTGTTGCAAGGTTGTCCGCAGTCTAGGCAGGATTTGCCCATAAGGGGTGGTTTTGCTTCAGTTTTGGTGTGTTTCGGCCTCCCATCGGAACCAGTTTCCACAAAGCCAGCCCTGAACAGATTGCGCTTTCCCACGCCCTCCAAAGCGCCAGATAGTCTCCAGAAGCGTCGGGAGTTCCATTTTGTTATAAGGTCAGGTGTAAAGCTCGACTTTTGTCATTTTTTGATCGCCGGGGGAGGGACGCTCACCTGTGAGGAGCTATTGGAGTTAGAATTGGTAAACAAAAGGACGTTTCGTCATAAGTCCCAGGGGCAAATCAAGTTAGTGAAAACAACAAACGTCCAGCTTAGGTCGGCTGTTACCATTTTTCCTAAAGGAACCTCTGCAAAATCCTGAACATATAGTGAGCTTTGTGAACCTGTGATTCTCTAGCCGGTTGATTCTCCTATCTGGACATCTACTATTATCTATTGGGTGCTAAAAATGCTAGCAGCCCTATATGTTGTGTTAGAGAGAAGGCCAGAGAAAATGGTATAAAAATATGAAACATCTAACCCAATGGCCTGACGTATCCGTCCTCTCCAAGCAGGAATCCAGGCTTCCTAGTGCCTCCTAC
>JANXAQ010000167.1 GCA_025062105.1 Thermoguttaceae bacterium | reverse complement strand
CGAAAGGAGGTGTCCTTCCTCAATGCCCCAGAATCCCAACTTCCCTGTTTTCCTGTTTTTAAGGAGTGGGGAGGATAGGAGCCGATCGGCCAAAACCTATGGGAAACCAGCCCAATCCCCATTTTAGGACAGCCTCTAAGTCATCCCCAATAGGCCGCGCACAGTCGTCCAAACCGCTGCAGCAGGCTGGCAGCTTCGGGCGTAGGACGCACCTGGTGGGCAAGGGCATCAGAGGCCTCTTCTGCGAGGTCCAACGCTTCTGCGCCGCGCCGAAGATAAGCCAACTGAATCTCGGTGTCGAACTCCGGATGGAATTGGACCCCCCAAGCACATCGCCCAATGCGATAAGCCTGGTGGGGTTCTTTTGCACTTCGGGCCAATAAGACTGCCTCAGACGGCAGCTTCAAGACCGATTGCTGATGCGAGACCTGAGCCCACAGGGGATTGGGCAAGCCGGCAAACAGTGGGTCCCCAGCAGCCTCCGGCGTCAGGGTCAAAGGCACGGTGCCTTCTTCCGGCCCCAGGGGATTATCTGCTACTGGATAGCCAAGGGCATGGGCCAAAAGCTGATGCCCATAGCAAATGGCAAACAACGGGATTTCTCTAGGCAATAGGCCCAGCAGCCACTGACCGGTCCGTTCGCTCCATGAATGCCGATCGGTTACCATGGCATGAGACCCGGTTACCACCACGCCAGCCAAGCAGTCATAGTCCGGCAATGCCTCCCCCTGAACTGGGTTAATGGTTTGCACCGGCACAGAGACCGGTCCTAACCCTTCGATCACCCAGTCTTCAAAATCCCCTCGCTTCGCAGCCAGCTCAGGAAAGGTACTGCCTAGTTTGATAATGGCTAAGAATTTCCGCATTTCCTCCGTTCCTGTTTGATGTACCTCTTCCAGTGCTTCTCCTGGAACGAAAACCTTTTCGAAAAATTGGAGAATCGGACCGGGCGAGAGCAACGACCTTTGCTCTTTCAGCCCACCGGATCCAAGGAATTGTAAGAAGCTGCCCCAGCTTCGGCCAGTGGGGTTATCTGGAGGCAATCGCCCAAGACCCGACAGACGATAAAGGGCCCATCGGAGTTGAATAGTCCCAGAAAACCAGGCACAATACAAGACAGATATTTTCGGGGTATCCGAAACCGCTACCGTGTTATACAAAAGGGCTCCATTGGTAATGCAACTGGATGTTTTAGTCATCGCCCCGCATCCGGATGATGCGGAATTGGCCATGGGCGGAACGATTTTGAAGATGGTTGATGAGGGGCTTCTGGTGGGGATTTTGGACCTGACTGACGGGGAACCGACACCGTATGGAGACCCGACCACCCGAGCGCAAGAGACGGCAGAGGCTACCAAACTGCTAGCGGTTGCGTGGCGGGAGAACCTGGGCTTGGTGAACCGTCGGTTGGAGGCGGATCTGGCTAGTCGGGCTGCTCTAGCGGGGGTGCTCCGGCAAACTCGGCCCAGGTGGATTTTTGCTCCGTATTGGGTCGATGCTCATCCGGATCATGTGGCTGCCAGTGCTCTGGTGGATGCCGCCCGCTTCTGGGCGAAACTCAGCAAAACCGATCTGCCCGGCCAAGCGCATTGGCCGGAACGAATTTTCTACTACTATTGCTTCCATCTCCACCAAGCGCTCCAGCCTGCTTTTGTGGTAGATATAAGCCCCTATTGGGAACGGAAGGCGGCCATTTTGGCCTGTTACCGAAGTCAATTTTTGGTCGGTTCCGCCGCCGAACCTCCAGGTCTGATCGAGCGAGTCCGAGAATATGCTGCCAGTTGGGGCTGGTGCATCGGCACACGATACGGCGAACCTTTCACCTGCCGAGAACCGATCGGTCTGGCAAGCCTCCGAGGCCTCCTGTAGCTGCAGTTTTACCAATGTCCAGGCTCCTACCCCCTTTCGGATCTCCTAACCGTTTGACAACATCAGAGTTAGCAAATTGACGGAACAAAATCCTCAAAGCCTAACTCTTTGAAAAAAGAAGTCATCAAAGTGGCAAAACTCGAGCAGTAGCCGGGCCTGTTTCTAAAAGTTGCTAAACTCCTATCTCCGATTTACTGCAGGGAACCTCGGCATAATTCGAGGCCGATATTTTTATACCATTTTGGTTCCCCTTACCTTTAACCCAATATTGGGTTATTAGCACTGGTACCACTCGACATAGAGGAGGCGTTTCGATGAGGGCAACGAACGCCTACCGATTCAGAAATGCATAAAGCTCACTATATGTTCAGGATTATGCAGAAGTTCCCGACCTTTTTAGCCAATTTGATTCCTTGGACCCGAGATAGTTCCGACCGAGGGACCGTTCCGCCGAATGGCGTAACGAGTTACTGGTGCGAAAGCAGAATGCCCGAAAGGCTCCTTCGGCTGAACTGTTACTAAAAAGCGTTACCAGATCTGTCCGCTATTTATTAGAGCCTCTGCAAAATACTGAATAAATAGTTAGCTACAGGAGTTTTTGTTTCGGCCGGTATCACAGAAAGGCCTACTATATGTTGGGTGCTAGCAGCACGAGGAACCCTATGTTTTGGGCCAACGAGACTCTAAACCAAAATGGTATAAAAATATCTCCGTTGAATTATGCAGAGGTTCCTATTTCAAACCCTTGAAGCCGCCGTATGTACGAACCGATTCTTCACGTGGTCTTATACGAACCGGAGATTCCGGTCAACACGGGCAATGTAGGCCGAACGTGTGTGGCGGTGGGAGCTAAGCTTTGGTTGGTTCGGCCGCTGGGTTTCCAGATCGACGACCGTCGGCTCAAACGGGCCGGCCTAGACTACTGGGAACTGCTAGACTGGGAGATTGTAGATAATTACCAGATGCTTTTAGAGCGGTTGGGCGAGCGGCCGATGTGGTTTTTCTCCAAACGGGCAACTCGGCCTTATACGGACGCTCACTTCCAGCCGGGCGATGCCTTAGTCTTTGGCAGTGAAACCCGTGGGCTGCCGCCCTCGTTGGTCGAAGGCCAACCGGACCGAGCACTCCGAATCCCCATCCGCAACCAGGCCCGAAGCCTCAACTTGGCCGTCAGTGTTGGCATCGCCGTCTATGAAGCACTCCGGCAATTCGGCGTTAAACAGTTGGAGTAACATAAACAGTTGGAGTAACAGAGGCTTTTGGGGCAAAAGAATCCACTTCGTGGATTCGAGCGCCAATTCGGACTTAAACATCTGGAATAACAGAGCCCTTGAAATCCCAATGACCAAAGCCGAACGTTTGGCTGCCTGTAGCGAACCGATAAAGGAACGTTAGTCTGCAGGAACCTCTGCCAAATCCTGAACATATAGTGAACTATGTGAACCTTTGATTCTCTAGTCGGTTGATTCTCCTATCTGGCATCTCCTATTATCTATTGGGTGCTAGCAATGCTAGGAGCCCTATATGTTGTGTTAGAGAGAAGACCAGACAAAATGGTCTAAAAATATCCCTTTCGAATTATGCAGAGGTTCCTGCAATAATTCTTTTTCTTTTGTGGATTCCGTTAATTTTCTGGTAATTTTTGGCCCAGACCATTTCGGCGGGGTAGGTTTTGGGGCTGGCCGGGATCCTTTGACAAACTGGAATGCAGTGGCCCGAAACTTCCTTCCAGGGATGCCTCCCGGACTGTTGGCCTGGGAGGTAAGCTATGACCAAACGGAAGGCAAGCGTTGGCAAAAATTCGTCACTCCTGATGAAATTTTCGACCGGAACTTTCCAGGGATATCCGGGTTAAAGCTCTTGAATATAGGTTAGGTGTTTAGTGCTTTTTGGTTACTAGGAGGCTGACGATGAGAGTGGTAGATCGGATTTGCATGATGGTCGGTATAGGACTAGTGGGAGTGGGTTTAGTTCGGCTCATGGGTTTCTGGGACTATTCGGAGGGACAGGGGCGTAGTTTAGGGGCCGTGCCCGCTGTGGCCGAAGAGGCTACCCAACCCGGGGCGGTTCCTGGGGGTGCGCCTGGCCGGGCAGGTCCTGGTGCGGTTTCGGGTAAAGAGGGAGCTGGTCGGCCGCGGCCTGAGCCGTTCGGCCCACCTCGGTTGCCTGTAATGACCGCCTTGGACACCGACGGCGATGGCAGCCTGTCGGCCGAAGAAATCGCCAAAGCACCTGAAACTCTCAAAAAATTGGATAAAAACGGCGACGGTCAATTGAACCGGGAGGAACTTTTCGGCACATTCCGGGTGCCCGGGATGGGACCTGGTCCAGGATTTGGACCAGGCGGACCTGTCCCGGGCGGACCAGTTCGGCCGATGCCCGGCCAGCCCGGGGCCCAGGCCGGTTTAGAGACTCCCCCTCAACCCAAAGACGATGAAGAAAAGAAACTCCTTTCCCTCATCCTGGAAGAAATCCCCCGCGAACAGGGCCGACGGATGAATGTGCCGCCGGTCGATGGCCGATTGTTACGGCTTTTGGCCGAGGCCATTGAGGCCAAAACCATCGTGGAAATTGGGACTTCCAATGGTATTTCGGCCCTGTGGATGGGCCTGGCCCTGCGCAAAACCGGCGGCAAACTAATTACCCATGAGATCGATCCTCATGTGGCTGCTCTGGCCAGGAAAAACTTTGAGCGAGCCGGCATGGCCGACATGATCACCGTTGTCGAAGGCGACGCCCATCAGACCATCGGCCAACTCAAAGGCCCCATCGACATGGTATTTATCGACGCCGACAAAGAGGGGTATATGGATTACTTGCAGAAACTGTTGCCGCTGCTTCGGCCCGGCGGCATCATCTGCGCCCATAACGTCAATGCCCGTTGGGCAGATTCGCCGTTTTTCAAGGCCATTACCACTGACGGCAACCTTGAGACACTCCTTTTTACGGCCGGCGGCGGCATGAGCATCACCATCAAAAAACGGTAACCTTTCCGCCAAAGCTGGTATTGCGTGCCTGCCACCTGCATTCCGTCTGACCCGGCCAGGCCACGGCTCAGCCGGTGCCTTGGTCCTCTACCAGGAGGCGATCTTCTCCGCTGGGCTGAAATGTTATCGGAGGCTCTGCAAAATCCTAAAGAGGGAGTGGCCTTTATGAAATTTTGATTCGGTACGGATTGGCCCACCCCATTCAAACACCTACGCTATGTAGAGTGCTAGCAATGCTATCAAGTGTACATATTGGGTTAAAGGTGAAGGACCCCCGAATAGTGTAAAAATATATCCTTTAACCTATTCCAGAGGTTCCGGACTTATTTTTCCCATTTTGTCGTCCCTTGCACGGTAGCTGCGTCTCCCGATACAATCGATTCTGGACCTAAAAGCACCAGCTCCCACGGGGAGGAACGTCATGCACTCAGAAGGAGCGTTTCCGACGGTGCGTTTGCGTCGGCTTCGCTACCTGCCGGCGATGCGTCGGTTGGTTCGGCAGGTGCATTTGCGAGCGGAGCAGATGATCTTGCCGGTGTTTGTTCGGCCTGGCCGAGGGGTGAAAAAAGAAATTCCATCCATGCCTGGCCATTGGCAGCTTTCACCGGATTTGGCGGCCCAGGAGGTGCGGGAAGCCGCCCGGCTTGGACTGGGTGGTGTGCTGCTTTTTGGCATCCCAGAACAAAAGGATCCGGAAGGCCGGGAAGCCCTTCGGCCAGATGGGGTGATTCCGCAGGCGATCCGGGCTGCCAAAGACGCTGCCCCGGAGGTGTTGGTGATCACCGATCTATGTTTTTGCGAATACACCAGTCATGGCCATTGTGGGCCGATCTGTCAGCGGGCAGGCCGAACCGATGTGGATAACGACACTACCCTACAACTGCTGGGCCAACAAGCGGTCGTCCATGCGCAGGCGGGCGCCGACCTGGTAGCTCCTAGCGGCATGATGGACGGCATGGTCGGAGCAATCCGAAAGGCGCTGGATGCGGCTGGTTTTGAGCATGTGCCGATTCTCAGTTATGCGGCCAAATACGCTAGTGCGTTTTACGGACCATTTCGAGAGGCAGCCGAAAGTGCTCCGCAGTTTGGGGATCGGCGTAGTTATCAGATGGATCCGGCCAGCCGCACCGAAGCTGCCCTCCGAGAAATCCAGCTCGATTTGGCCGAAGGGGCCGATATGGTGATGGTAAAACCCGCTTTGGCCTATTTGGATGTGATTCGGGAGGTGCGGTGCCGTTGGCCGGAGATCCCCTTGGCCGCTTACAATGTTTCGGGCGAATATAGCATGGTCAAAGCGGCTTCGGAGCGGGGCTGGCTAGATGAAAAACAGATCGCCCTGGAAATCCTGACGGCCATTGGCCGGGCAGGGGCCGACATCATTATCACCTACTGGGCCAAACAGGCTGCCGGCTGGCTGGCCGAAGCCAAACCCTAAAAACCCATTCTCAGCACAGCCGAGGGAACAAACCCTGAAACCAGCCTAGGGTATCGGAGCCTGGTGGTATGACAAAAAATGAGCAAACGGGCCATAGCTAATGCGGGGTTATCCGATCCGTCCGGCAGTGGCACCCCCATGACAAAAAGCAGCCAACGGGCCAGGGGCATAGAGCAGCGTCTGAAAGTAGAAGGAGTTTGCCAGTATGGCTCAAACGACTCCCATGGCCGACGGAAAAAGCCCGCGACAACAGAGTTTGTGGTTTTCTTTTCCGACTAGGACACATGGGTTCACGTTGGTAGAATTGTTGGTCGTCATTGCGATTATTGGGATTTTGATAGCGCTGCTACTACCGGCGGTGCAGGCAGCCAGAGAGGCTGCCCGACGAGCACAGTGCATCAACAATCTCAAACAAATTGCCCTGGCTTTGCATAACTACCATTCGGCCCGGAACAGCCTGCCCTATGGGAGCAACTACCGGGATAAACGGGGCGGCACATGGGCAGCGTTTATCTTGCCGTATATCGAACAACAGCCACTTTTCGATCAATTCAACTTCAAAGTCTATATCTGGGATTCGGCGAATGTACCGGCGGTGCAGACTGTGGTACCCACGTACATCTGTCCGAGCGATCCAGAAAGCCGAGATCCGCTGCTAGGCGGACGAATCCAAACCGGGGTCAATAATCCTGGGAAGTCGATGGGCGCCTGGTATTGTCCGTCGATGGGCCCGACGCGGGACGGTACTTCTACCAGTACCTCCTGTGTGTATTGTCCGGAGCCGCCGCCGAGTTATTGCTGCGCCAATACCGCCGATTACGGATGCGGTTGGCCCAATTGCAACGGCGGCGTGGGCATCATGGATCGAAGCCCCAACTGTGTAAAATTCGATCATATCACTGACGGCCTGTCCAACACAATTATGCTCGGCGAAACCCTACCGAAACACTGCGTCTATAACGGGGCCTATAACCACAACTTCCCCGCCCTGGCTACCCAGATTCCGATCAACACCATGGAACAGACGATCGAAGGACAGGATACGCTTTGGTGGCGGGGCTGTGGGTTTAAGAGTCGGCATCCGGGCGGCGCCAATTTCGCCATGTGCGACGGAAGCGCTCATTTCTTCAGTGCAACCATCGACTACAAACTCTTCAACCAACTGGGCACCCGCGACGGCGGCGAACCCGTGCAACTGCCACAGTAATTTCCTCCTGGATCAATCGGAACATTTCAGCAGAGTGTCGAAACCCGCCGTTGCCCTCCGCGGGATAGGCTGGCTGAGTCATCTGGCTGGCCGGGGTGAACGGCTAAAAGCCCCTCCTTGCCTCTCCCCCTTCCCCTCACCCTCTCCCGCTGTGGCTCGCTGTTATACACATTTTTGGGAGGTATTTCCCATTCTAACGGGAGCAAATGATTCCCCCAGATAGGGGAATAACGAACCTTTCTAAAGAAGCTAATTGTTCCTTTGGAGAAATTGCAGCAGTTAGAAAAGAATCACTTCCAAAAGCAAAAAGTGCTTGGTTGCAAAGGCTGTTTGTATCCATTCTGCGTTGTTCAACGAGCTTTTTGGATTTGCCTAAAGTGAACTCCGAACGCTTCAACGCCAACTTGTGTGTAACAGCGATCCCGCTATGGAGAGAGGGAAAAATAGGGCCACTTCCTTCGGGAGAAATGGTACGTATTCTGGTGCCCCCAGGCATGCGTCTTTCGAGGGGGAAGCCAACTTAGGTATGCGTACCTGCAGTAGAGGGGAGAGGACTAACAGAGACTGGGTTGGCCCTTAATCATCGGCCGTTGGGTGGTCAGGTTCGGTTAGTCTTCGGCGGTGATTTTGTCGTAGAAATCGACATACCGGTCGCGCATTTGGCCGTCGCTGCGGGCGGCAATCGCACTGCGCGGATGCTGGTTGAGCATACCGGTCATCATGTACTGGGCATAGGGGCCCCATTCGATTTGTCGGCGGAGGGGTTCGATGTAATCCTGAACAAAAGCCCAAATGGGGCGGATGCGGAACTTCGGGTTCCGCAAAAAGCCAATCAGCAGTTCCATCGGGCAATTGCCCGCTCCTCGGCCCAGACCGCCCATGCTGGCATCCAACCGATTGGCCCCGTGAATAATCGCCTCAATCGTGTTGGCAAAAGCTAGTTGCAGGTTGTTGTGGGAGTGGATCCCCACTTCTTTGCCGGTGGGTTTGGCATATTGAAGATATTTTTTTACCAGCATCTCGATCTGCTCGGTATATAAAGAGCCAAAACTATCCACCACCACAATGACCGAAGCGGGTGTCTGGGCAATAAGCTCCAGAACCTGCTCGATTTCCACCTCGGTATTTCGACTGACGGCCATCAGGTTGGCCGACACTTCATAGCCCTTCTGGTAGGCATCGTTGATCATATCGACGGCTTCAGAAACCTGGGTGGCATAGAAGGCCACCCGAATCATGTCCAGGATACTTTTATCTTTGGGAAGGATGTCGGTCTTGTAGTCCGCTTTACCAGCGTCGACCATGGCAGCCAGTTTCAGCGGGGTCTGGTTTTCACCGAACACCCGGCGCAGGTCGTCCTCATCGCAGAATTTCCACGCTCCGAACTTGTCCCGGGCAAAAATCTTCTTCGAAGCCTTATAGCCGACTTCCATATAGTCGATGCCTGCTTCCACACAAGTCTGGTACAAGGCCCGAACAAACGGATCGTCGAAGTGGTGATCGTTCACCAAGCCGCCATCCCGCAGCGTGCAATCCAGAACTTTAATTTCCGGTCGATAGGTAATCCAGGGTGCTGGCACCGATGGGGTCTCCTTGAACAAAAGGATTCAGGACAGGAGCATGTTGGTTAGAAAGGCCCGGCTGTAAGTAGAGGCAACATTTTAGATTAAGAAAAAAGCCCTCACACGAGCGTGTCTGCTTGTGTTCAAAGGGAGGAAATTTTTTATGCCATTCTATGTCAATTGTCGGTTGCAAAATGGGCTTTGTCAACGGAAGGCAACCCTAGTACAGACGACGGATTTGGAGGTTGACCGAGCCGGGAAGTCGGTTTGGCTCTGAGGAGCGGTTCTGGTGTGGCTGCGGGAAGCGGTGGCAAGCCGGAGTTTTTCCAGGAAAACAGGAACCGGAGGGGGGTTCGAGGGGGGCATAGGCCCTAGATCATCTTTTTTCCTGCCGGAATATTTCATCCACGCCGGGGTGGTCTCAACCAGAAGAAGGGGAGCTTGAATGGTGCCCTATTTGGTCCCTTGTTGCTCCCCCATTCAGGGTATTTTTGTTCTGACTTTTCTTCCCGCTGCTGGGCAGATGCCGATTCCTGCACACGGCTCAATTTTTAGACTCTTGACAACGCCAACCGGAAGGGCGATTCTGCTATCTGAGAGGCTATGCTCACATGGATTTCCATGAGAATGAGAAAAACAGTTTACCTTTCTCGAGATCGCTAGAATCCCAAACCAGCCTATGTTACAGCATCGTCGATGGCAGGCCTCTCAGCCCAAAATCCGTTAGGAACTCTCAGCTCGACTTTTGCCATTTTTGGCCTCGTCCCGGAAGGAGAAAGTTCTCAGTTCTTGTGACTATTGGAGTTAGGAAATTGGGTGAGCAAAAGGAGGTTTCGTCGTAACTCCTGGAGGCAAAAGGAGTTAGGAAAAATGGCAAAATTCGAGCTTAGAGGCTGTCCTAAAAGGGGATGTGGCTGGTTTCCCATGGGGTTTGGCCGACCGGCTTCTATCCTTCAGACTCCTTAAGAACAAGGGATTTTGAGGATTCTGGGGCATTGAGGAAGGAAACTTCCTTTCATCATAGAAAATGCTTTTTCGGACAGCCACTCAGTAGTTCAAAGTTGGGTTGTCAAAACGAAATAGTTCTAAGCTGTTATTTTTAATGGACTTCTATCGCCTTCTCTTTATAACAGTTTGGACGGATAGGACCAAAAACGGCTTAACTGTTTAACTGTTCCAGTTGGGTTGGCGAGGATCTGTCCGAAAGTCCAGTACAGCTGTTTCGCTCGGGCCATAGAGGGGACAGGAATACTTTGCCTTACCATATTGCACGATCATCAGTTAGGTTCATTTTCCGGCTTAAGAGCTCTTTGTGATACCACGAAAGAGTTAATTTTAGTGCCTTCCTACCCCTGATCTCCTTTGGGTTGTTCTGGGAGGCCAAAGCAAAAGCTGAGTTGAAAATCTCTGGAAGCTTTTCAGGTACAAGAAGGGGGCTTTCTCTAACTTTTATTTAAGGAGTTCCAGATAAATATTATCCGTTCACTAGACTTTGAACTACTTCGTCTCCGCATTCCCATTTCGGAGATATTCTCAGTGAAGCATTGGATTTCTTGGATTTCTATGATTTCTTGGATTTTTCTATGTCGGTTGTCAGTAGCGGCAGCGTAGCCTATTGCCAAGTGAGGACGTGATACGATAGATTTTTATGTCAATTGGCGGTAGCAAAATCCTCCGGGGCTCCGCGGAGAAAATTGCCGAAGTTTCTTTCGAATTTCGCTAACGATACCCCCGGCAGTTCGGATGCACTGGACCAGGATAAGTTTTGGGCCCCCATAGGACCCGGGCATATGGCATTAATCAACTCCGAACTGGGGTAGTTTCAGAAGTAAACACGTAGTTACTACCAAGTGAGCCTAGCCACGGTTGGGTGTAGGAAGGAAAGCGGCAAAAGATAGGGAAATCGCTCAGATATCCCCCTATTAGGGGGGGCGTGTGAGAGTAGTCCATTCGGTGCCAGGGCATCATTGACAATTCCTAATTGAGATAGGTAAATTAAAAGAGGAGGCTTTTCCATAAAGTTGGATGAGCTGGGGCAGGGACCTCATCCGAGGCGGGCAGGGATGTAGGTCTTGGGAAATATACCCTTCTGGTGGTTCTTGTCTAACCGGAACGGGGAAGGACGTAACGATGCCAAAGTCGGAGGCTGTTTGGGCATTAGATATTGGACAATGTTCATTAAAGGCCTTACGGTGCCTACCGGATGAAAGGCCGGATCGGCTTGTGGCCGACGCCTTTGATTACATCGAATATCCGAAGATCCTCAGCCAACCGGGAGCCGAACCAGCCCAACTGGTCTCCGACGCTTTAAAAGAATTCTTGTCTCGCAATACGCTCAAAGGAGACCGGGTGGCCTTGGGAGTGCCGGGGCAAACGGGGCTTGCCCGATTCATCAAATTGCCGCCGGTGGAAAAGAAAAAAATCCCCGCCATTGTTTATTACGAGGCCAAACAGCAGATTCCGTTTGATTTGGCGGATGTGGTTTGGGACTACCAACGTATGGGCGGGGACACGGAAGAAGAGGGTTTTGCCCTGGAGACGGAAATCGGGCTGTTTGCCATGAAGCGGGAACAGGTGTTCCGAATCCTGGAACCGCTGACGCAGGCAGGCATTGAGGTGGATTTAGTACAATTGGCCCCCCTGGCATTATACAATTTTTTAGTCTTCGACCAGATGCCCGATCTAGGCCCCCCGGAAGAATACGATCCAGAAAACCCCCCGCCATCGGTGGTCCTGCTTTCGATGGGCACCGACGCTACAGACCTGATCGTCACGAATGGCTATCGAGTTTGGCAACGAAGCATCCCGATCGGTGGCAACCACTTCACAAAAGCTCTTACCAAAGAATTACGCCTTACCTTTGCCAAAGCCGAACACCTGAAACGCAACGTTTCAGCGGCCGAAGACCCGAAGGCCCTTTTCCAGGCAATGCGCCCCGTCTTTCAAGATTTTTTGACCGAAGTCCAAAGGTCGCTCACGTTTTTCAGCAACCTCAACCGCAAGGCGCATATTGGCCGAGTGGTCGCTATGGGCAATGCCTTTAAATTGCCAGGCCTGCGAAAATACCTCTCCCAAGGCTTAGGCTACGAAGTGCAGCGAATCGAGCTGTTCCGTGGCTTGGTAGGCCCCCAAGTGCTTCATGCCCCGGCATTTAAAGAAAATATGGAAAGTTTTGGTGTCTGTTATGGGCTGGCCGTGCAGGCCCTGGGCAAAGGACTGCTCCGAACCAACCTTTTGCCAAAGGAAATCCTCCAGGATCGGCTGATTCGCGATAAAAAGCCTTGGGCGGTGGCAGCCGCAGCGGTGCTGATGCTGGCAAGTACCCTGAGCTTTGTCAGTTGGACTCGGGCCCTAGGCACCGTAGAAGAATCCGCCTGGAAGGACTCCCAGCAAAAAGCCCAAGAACTCAAACAATTTGCCGACAACTGGAAACAGCAGATCGAACAAACCCTCGGGGAATTCCAACGGACCGATCAAATCGGGCAGAATCTGGTCGGTAACGTAGAGCGACGCATCCTCTGGGCGGAATTACTGTATGCCATCAATGAATGTTTGCCTGGGGATCGGGCCAACCCACTCGGTCAGCCCCGCCCTATCGATCCGAAGGAACGCAACGAAATTTATATTGAAAGCATCGAGGCTCAACGGGTGGATCGACTGGAAGATTGGTATGCGGCGGTCCAAGGCAGACCACCAGTTGGGGGCCCTGCAAGTTCAAGCGGGGAGCCGATGCCGACGGGCAGTCCGGGTATGCCTGGACCTATGGGCCCCAGTGGTCCAGTTGGGCCCCCTGCTCCGGGGGGGGCCGGTGGGACCGGAGCAGCGGGAATGGTTCCCGGTGCGATCGCAGCTCCACCCGCCGCTTCGCCGCCTGCCACGCCTGCCCTCGCAACAGCACCGGCGGGGGCCTCGGGCACCGAAGCTGCCACTACCGCTTCAGCGGCCCCAGGACCTTCCGGACCCGGTTGGGTAGTCCGCCTTACTGGCTACCATTTTCACAATTACCCCCCGCAGGAAGCTAAAGGACGTCTTTCCGGCCTAGAATACGTCCAGCGAACGCTGATCGAAAATCTGCGCAGTAAAACGATCGAACTGCCCGTCTTTACTGCTACGGAAGGGAGCACCACTGGCAAGAAAGAAAAGGTTACCATGAAAGAACTGGGCATCGAGTATCCGGTTCTGGTGGAACCGAAACCGCTGCAGCGCTGGAAGGTACCCCATCCCAAATCGGTGGTCGCCGAAATGCTCAAGGCCAACCAAAACGGCACAGCTCCAAAAACAGAGACTCCCGCTTCTGCCGAGCAAGGTACCTCAGCGGCTGAAAAAGAACCCACTGGCCCGACCGAAACCATTGATGTGCTGAAATATCCATTTACCGTCGAATTTGTCTGGCGGCCTACTCCGCCCAGTAAACGGGCCGAGGAGCGTCAAAAGGCCCTCCAGGCTCAAGCCGCCCAGCAACCGTCAAGTCAAATATCACCGGAAAAACCCACCATGTAATCCGGCTTGTGCAGGAAAAATAATCCTTGGTCCTTGTCAGCTCGACTTTTGCCATTCGTGGCTCTTGGTCAAAGGGAATAGATCAACCTCCTTGGAATGATTGGAGTTAGGAACTTGCATGAACAACAGGAGAGATCGGGGTAACTCTCGACCACAAAACAACTCAGGAAAAAATGGCAAAAGTCGAGGGCAGGGATATCTTATCTTCGGAGCTTAAAAACCCTTGTTATTCGAGGCTGTCCTAATAAAAAGCATTTTCTATGATGAAAGGCGGTTTCCTTCTTAAATGCTCCAGAGTTCCCCAAAGCCCTTTTTTTAAGGAGTGTCGAGGGTAGGAGCCGGTCGGCCAAAACCCATGGGAAACCGCCTAAATCCTAATTTCAGTACAGCCTCTTAGAAAACTCGACTTTTGCCATTTTTAGCTTCCTCCCGGAGCGGAAAAATTCTAACTTGTAACTATTGGACTTAGGAAATTGGGTGAACAACAGAAGGTTTCGTCATAACTCCTGGAATCAAAAGCAGTTAAGAAAAATGGCAAAAGTGGAGCTTAGAAAACGTTGTTAGTAAATTTTTTCCGTCAAGATTTCCCGCTTTTGTGCTGGTTCCTAAGGCAGGATAGGCCATGGACTATGTAAGAAAGATCCTCACCGTAGCACGGAAATATCACTTTTGGGCAGTAGCTGTCTTAGTGGTCGTGGTATTGGGCGTGGTTTGGAGCTCAGCTAGTGCCCGTTTTTACCAGACCTACAAAAACCGAGAGGAGCAAATCCAGAAGGACTTCAACAATATCTATCAACTGGCCGGCATGCCCGATCCGGTCAATGAGATGGTCTATACAGCCATTCGGAGTGTGCATGAGCAACTGCAAAAGAACGTGATGCGTGGCTGGCGCTATTTGTATGAAGAGCAGAAGAAAAACAATCCGTTGCCGCCCGTATTAGGCGAACGATTCAAGGAGGAATGGGAAAAACGTGGTCCAAACGAAGAACTCCCCCCCGATCTACGGGAACATTATTGGAACTTCATCGAGCGATATTTTCCTAAGCTTTTGGAAAGAGGGGGGATCCGTCGGCCGAAGAATCCGGAACGCTTGGCAGGCTGGACTCTGGGGCGAGGTTTGACCGCACCGGCCGAAACAGGCCCCACGACTCCTATCGGCACTACTGAACAAATCGAATATGAAGGCATCGTGGTCTGGGAGGATAGCAATTATAAGCAATTCTTGGCACGGTTCCATTGGAATGAGATGCCCAGTACCCAAAAGGTCCGTTTGGCCCAGGAAGACCTCTGGGTATATGAAACTTTGCTCGGAATTATCAAAGAACTGAATAAAGATGCCACCAGCCATTACAATGCGGTCGTCAAACGGATCTTTGCGTTGGATATTGGGCAACATGCGACCAGGGCGTTTTACGAAGCACGAGATGCTTTGGGACTTCGCAGCTTAGGTGGCATGGGACTGGCAGGTGTTGGAGGAGCTGGCGGGATGCCGGCCGAATTGGGTCCGATGAGCGGGCCGCCTCAGCCGGCCAGTGCGCCAGGAGCTGCCCCAGCGCCGATGCCCGAAGCACCTCCTCCAGGGACCGCCGGCCCCTCAGGGATACCTCAAACAATGCCGCCTGGAATGTTAGAAGGCCCAGGCCTGCCATCCTCCCCGGCTGCTGGAACTACCGAACTCGATCAGCTGTATGCTTATCGCTATGTCGATCAAAATGAACAACCTGTGCCGGTAGAAAACGGCGTTCCAAAACATCCTTTTTCCGAGTTCAAAATGATGCCCATCCGGATGCGTCTGTTGATGGATCAACGCAAAATCCCGGAATTGCTCGTCTTATGTGCCAACTCAAAGATGCCGATCGAAGTCCGCCAAGTGCGTATCAATCCTGGTCGAGCGGCGAAGGTCAACTACGGCACCAGTCGGACTAGTACTGCCCCACTGATGATGCCTAGCACCGGCCCTATCATGGAGGGGGGAGCTCCGATAGGGCCTGGGGGGGCGGGGATAGGACCGAGCAGCTCTGGGTTAGAAGGGCTGTGGACACCACCGATTTCTGTTTCGGCGGCAACCGGCCTGAGCCTAGGAGGTCCTGGCGCTGGCGAAACCTTCTACCAAGGCCCGTATGATTTGGTTGTAGAGCTCTTAGGGATCATCTATATTTACGAACCGCCCGATGAAACGAAATTAGGGACCGGGGCTGCCCTCAGTACACCTCAGGCGGGGGAAACAGCCCCTTCGGCTCCGCCGACTCTGCCACCAGCTGCACCTCCGGAAAGAGCCACCCCGACACCGCCTAGTGCCCCGCCGTCTCCGTCCGCTGGCGGGGCTGGACCTACTGCTACTGAGGTACCGTCCACCAGTCCGTCTGCTCCTACCCCAGGCCCTCCTGGCGCGGCTGCCCCGCCCGGTTCAGAACGATCGCCTGCTGCTGGCCCCCCTGCACCAACTCCTCCCGCCACGAAGCCACAACCAAACCCCTTGCCGGATGCCCATCTACCACCCAGTGGACCTAAGCCAGCAATTCCCCCTGAAACACCTTAATCTGAAAAGGCACTGTGAGGAACCCAGGCCATGAAAGTCAAATTCGATCCTAAAAAGCTCCAGGAGTTTCTCCTGAGCCATGGAGAAAAAATTTTATTTGGTCTGGTGGTTTTAGGATTTGTATGGTTTGCTCAGTACACTTTTTTCCACCGAGAAGGGATCTCCAAAACTCCTTCTGAGCTAGCCCGGCTTGTGGAGGATACCTGGAAACGTATCCAAAGGCCGCCAGAAAAACTCCCCGTCCAAGCCAAAGACTACGAAGAGATCATTAAAAAGACGATCGGACGGATCGATCCGAAAGATTACAGCCATCAGGTCTTATGGTGTCCGCCGATATTTGATCCATTGCCTAAACGAGGCGAACCGCGGCTTTTGACGGTGCGAGATTTACGGGCAGCGCCAGGCTGTGCGAAAGTTTATGTAACTCCGGCTTCGCCGACTGGGCCAACCCTCTCGCCGGAGGAAATGGGCTTGACCGAAGGGAGCCCTGCCACAGGGCCAGTCTCCGGCCTAGGAAGAGAAACCACCGGGGGAGAACGGTGGGTGGTGTTAACCGGATTAGTGCCTTACAAAGAACAGATTGAGGCCTATCGGGAAGCATTCCGGGCAGCGATGCGAGAAAATCTCATAACTGCTGGGCTGCAGGCTGCTGGGGCGGAGGCATTTCCGGGGGTGGTTCCTAACCCCGCCGCCCGACTGATGGAAGGCGCCATGCCTGGTGCGATCGGACCAGCGGGTGCTCCCACCGGGGCTAGCTCGGACATGCCCGTTTATGTGCACTACCATGTCCAACGGGTGGAAGTCTCTAGCGAAAGCGACTCCATCGACGAAACAGCCTGGGAAGCCGGTACGATCAACATCCGAAAAGCCAAACAAGAAGCTACCAGCCGCTGGGGTAGTAGTAGTGGCACGGGGACGGACACCCGGGAGATTGGTATTTCTCCGATATTTTGGGAGCAGGCATTGGATTTTCCGTTGCCTCGATTTGCCGACGGACGAAGCTTGGACGACACGTTCGCCCATGCGCCTGAAATCCCTCTTTTAAAAAAGAGGACTTGGCAGATAGGCCCGGATGGCCGCCCCGTCCCGATACCACCGAGTTCTTCCAGTGAAACCACAGAGTCCACGCCACCTGCTACCGGAGAAAAACTCCCTGGATCGAAAACCCTCCCAAAAGACCTACCGGATTTGCCCGGCGGAGTGCCCGGCATCGGTCCGCCCGGGATGGGGCCCCCGCCGCCGGGAACAATCCCAGGTGCCTGGCAGCCTGGTATGGAAGGCTATGGCCCCATGGGCCCTATGCCTGGTACTGCGCCCGGTTCGTTCTACGGAACCATCCGCCTACCCGATCACAAACTGTTCCGCTTCATCGACCGAACCGTAGAGCCAGGGAAACGCTATCGGTATCGGGTCCGTCTCTTGTTAGCCAATCCGAACTACAACCAACCAGCCCGTTTATTGGAACGTCCAGAGCTGGGTAAGGACCCCTGGATTATTACCCCTTGGTCCGAGCCAAGTAATGTCGTGGAGGTGCCGCGGGATGATCGTCTCCTGCTGCTAGCCGTCAAACCCTCAGCCAGTTATCAAGCAGAAACTAGCGCCAAAGTAGCTTTGCTCAAATGGCTTCATACCGAGGGAGAAATGGCCGTTAAAGAAGAAGAACGTGTTTTCCGAGGACAAATACTGAATCTACCGAATCAAAAATGGCCCGAGGAAGATATCCGAAAAACCCCTTCCACACCCAAACCCAGTAAGCCTTCTGGCAAATCCCCACCAGGAGTTGTTCCTGGAATGGAAGACGTGCAGGTCTTGATGGAAGTTGGGGCGCCGAAAAAGAAAAGCCCTAAAGAAAAAGAGAAAGAAAAGACTCCCCTGATTCCAGAATGGATGGGGCCGATGGGACCTCAACCCAAAGAACCTCTGGATATCGACTATCTGACCGAATGTTTAGTTATAGATCTTCGGGGGGGCTATCGGATCGATCTCCGGGGGCAGGGTCGGCCTCCTCACGCTGATCCCAGTTATAATGCCCCGGGCGAAATGCTCCTGCTGCACCCGGAAGGGTATCTGTACGTACAAAACGAACTGGACGATGCCATCCAATATGAAAAAATCCTTCAACTCCGGGCGCCTAAATACGATGACCGGTTTGGCCCTGGCTGGATGGGGATGCCGCCCGGCATTTTAGAAGGAATGCCGCCGCCTGCCGGTGTGCCGGGCGAACTGGCTCCAGGGGAAACAGGCCGACCCAAATCCAAGTCTAAACCCCCCACCAGGGGCGAAGAACGAACCCCAACTCCCAAACCCTCCTATCCGCCCAGAGGATAGGCTTCCGTTTGTCGAAACAAAGCCTAGTTGGGAGACGACTCCCCCCTTGCCAAAGAGCCCCATCCGGTTGATGGTATGGCTCCCGTGGACGGGGTTCTTCTGAGCGTAGAGTCTCTCCCCTTTTGCTTGAAATCACCGGAGCAGAGGTTCTCACCTCTGGAAACCCAGAGGCAATACTTCTAGACGGCAGGGGCTGAGAGCAGCCGGCCGCCGTAGCTGGCCACCCAATCGCCACTAATCGCATTGGCGGGGTTATGGCCCTGGAGTTGGACCACTACATCGGGCCGAATCCGTTCTATAACCGGCCTGATGCTTGCCTCCTCAACCACCACTACATAGTCCACACAGGCCAATGCAGCCAGCATTCGCGCCCGAAGCGGTTTCGGAAAGCAGGGCTGGCAGGGGCATTCCCATTGGTGAGCGTTCCGCCCCTCATGGACTGCCACGATCAGCAGATCGCCCTGGCTGCGAGCAAATTCCAAGCTGTCCAAATAACGGGCATCCAGCCACTGGAAATTCTCCTCTATCAGCACAATACGCCGACTTTTCGCCCGATGGTAGCTCAGTTCGGCAAAAAGTAGATCCATCGAGAGGATTTTGGCGCGGCTTGCTTCAGGGTGGGCGAGGCGGACCAGTTCACTGCGCAGTTCAGCCCGATGGATGGGGGCACAGCCGAGTCGGCAGACTTCCATGCCTGCGGCTAAATTGGCCAGCTCTAATCCAGTGGGCCAGTCCGCGCCGGAAGCAATCGCAAACCCCAGGGCAGCTAAGACCATCTCACCTGCGCCGGTGCCATCATACACCTGTCTAGGTCGGGTAGGAAAATATTGGGAGTGTGGGCCGACTTGGGCCCAGGCAATCCCGTCCCGATCCAATTTGACTGCAGCCGAACCCACCCCAAATTCCAATAGTCCCTTGGCCGCCCGAAGTCCGTCTTCGACCGTAGCAATCCTCATGCCCAAGGCTAAACCAGCCTCCAGTCGATTCGGCAGCAAACAGCTACAACCCGCATACCGACGATAATCAGCCGAGCGAGCCGGATCCACCAAAACCGGCACCCCAGCCGACTGAGCAATCGCCACCAATTGGGGCACAAACCCCCCAACGCAAACCCCCTTCCCATAGTCGCTCAGGAGGATACCATCCGCCCAGTCCAACCGCTGCCAAACCGCTTCCAAAAGCTGATTTGCAGTGGCCGCATCGATCGGTCGACTCTCCTGCCGCTCTAGCCGGACTAAGGAGTGGTACGATCGGCCCTGGGATCGGCTGAGGAACCGATGATGAACTGAAGTTCTTCTATCCGCCATAGGAAAAACAGCTCGCGCATCGACGTGAGCCTTCTCCAAGAGCCGGATTACTCGCCGCCCCGCCGAATCGCCCCCTACCACAGCAGCCACGGATACCTCCGCTCCCAAGGCCGCCGCCATAGCTGCTACAATGCCTGCCCCACCCAGCCGATCTTCCCGCTTGCTCGCTTGCAGCACCACCTCAGAGGGATCCCCACTGAGCCTGCTCCCATCAGCCCAGATATATCGGTCCAACATCACATCCCCGACAACCAATAATCGAGGCCGATGCTCCCGGCAAAGCAACTCTGCCAAACTCACTGACATCCCTGTAGCCTTTTTCCATCAAGAGGGTTCTTCGCCAGCTTAAAAGGCACGTCCTCCTTCCCCCGAATGGAGTAAGCCTATTTTGCTCCTCTCCCCCCACACCAAGCTCGCTGTTATACACTCAGCTCGATTTTTGCCATTTTTCCTAACTGCTTTTGCTTCCAGGAGTTACGACGAAACCTTCTTTTGTTCACCCAATTTCCTAAGTCCAATAGTTACAAGATGTTAGAACTTTTCCCCTCCGGGACGAAGCTAAAATTGGCAAAAGTCGAGCTGAGGGGCTATCCGAAAAAGCATTTTCTATAACGAAAGGAGGTGTCCTTCCTCAATGCCCCAGAATCCCAACTTCCCTGTTTTCCTGTTTTTAAGGAGTGGGGAGGATAGGAGCCGATCGGCCAAAACCTATGGGAAACCAGCCCAATCCCCATTTTAGGACAGCCTCTAAGT
>JANXAQ010000159.1 GCA_025062105.1 Thermoguttaceae bacterium | reverse complement strand
CTTTATAAAAAAGTTACGAAAATGGGAGGGGGGTGGCTGATATTTTGTGGGTTAACTGGACAAGATAGGTAAGACAAAATAGCCTTCGGCCTCCGTAAACCAGCTTTCCACAGCCTCTACCCATAGAACAAACCCTTTTCCTTCCCTTTTTCCTTCCCCAGATATTTCGCTGTTATACACAAGTTGGCGTTGAAGCGTTCGAACTTCACTTTAGGCAAATCCCAAAAGTTCGTTGAACAACGCAGAATGGATACAATAGGTGATCTAACTAAGACAGTCTTTGAAACCAAGCAATTTTTGCTCTTGGAAGTGATCTTTCCAAAATGCTGCAATTTCTCCAAAGGAACAATTAGCTTCTTTGAGAAAGGTTCGTTATTTCCCTGTTTGTGGTAATAATTTACCGCCGTTAGAATGAGAAATACCTTCCAAAAATCAAAAATGTGTATAACAGCGAGCCCGACATATAGGGATCTAAACTCCTTCGGTCGACTCTTGGTCTCGCCAGTATGGAACCTCTTGGACTGTGGAAGCTAGCAAGGGGAAGGATGGTTCGAGGGGGCAGAAGGCAAACTATCTTACCCAAATCCTCCCATGGACCCAAAAAATCATTTCCGTCCGAACACAACAATCAGCTCTCCCCCTTCGGCTAGCAGGTAGGCCGAATTCGATCAGGAGAACTCGCCATGCCAAGGCAAAGGGGGCAACTTGGGTATTTCCCAATACGATGGGGTCTGGCGGGCATACAGCCGGTCATGGGAATAGTGATTTTATATCTCCTATGGGAAAGCTCTTGGTTGCTTGAAGCTGCTGCGCCGGCCGTGGATTATTCAGCGCCGAACGAAGCCCAGGCCCCTCTTTCTCCACCGGCTTTTGTTAAAAATACCGCTGAGCGCAAGGGGGAGCCATTGGTGGCTGCCTGGGTCGGCCAAGAGCCGATTTCTGCCCAGGCGGTAGAGAGACTCGTACGAAAGGCGATGGGTAAACAGGCCCTTAGCCCCTTGGCCCAGGCTGTCCTAGCAGCTCAAGCCTTGGAGGAGTTGGTGGCCCAACGATTGGTCTTCCAAGAGGCCGAGCGCAAAGGCCAAGCACCTAGCGCGGCGGAAATCGACGCCGTTTTGAGCGAACTTAAAACACTGCTAGCCCGCCAAAATCGTTCCCTGGAAGAATACCTCCAAGCGGAACAAATGTCGTTGGTTGAGCTACGACGGGAGTTAGCCTGGCAACTTTATTGGCCCCGGCGATTGCAGGAGGAGATAACCCCGCAGCGGCTAGAAGACTACTTCCAACGACATCGCCGAGAGTTTGACGGTACACAACTGCATGTCAGCCACATCCTCCTCAAATACCCCGACTGGCCTTCCGCCCAATCAACTAGCTCTAAGCCGACATCTTCCCCGTCCTCTTTTGAAGGAAAGCCACCTGGAGCAGGACCGCCACCTTCCGCTCCATCATCGTCTTTTGCTCCACAGCCGTCTTCTAGTCTCCGGTCGCATCCCGAAGCCAAGCCGGCTGGCCCACAACAGCTGCCTTCTGCTCCTCAGCTACCTTTCGATCCCCAATCGCCTCCTGCGGGTAAGGTTCCTCCCTGGGCTGGCAGCCTGCGCCAAGTGCATCAGCAGTTGGTAGCCCGAGCCGAGCGGATCCGCCAAGAGATTGTTTCGGGCCAATTGTCGTTTGTGGAAGCCGCGCGTCGCTACTCTCAGGCACCGACGGCAGCCCAGGGTGGGCAGCTAGGTTGGATCGGCCGGTCCGGCCCGATGGTCGAATCGTTCACCAAGGCGGCCTTTGCGTTAGAGCCTGGCCAGATCAGCCCACCAGTATTGACTCCCTTTGGTGTCCACTTGATCTGCTGTAACCAGATTCGTCCTGGCCAAAAAACGCTTGACCAAGTCCGGCCCGAGGTGGAAAAGGCCTTGGCCCACCAGATCTTGCAGGAAATCGCCGCCACCCAGCGCCGAAAGACTGCAGTCCGATACACCGGCGCTACGGCCTATTGGGACCCCAAAACCGGCCAACTCATCGTCCCCTAATCTCTCTTTTAATCCCTCTTACGCTGCAGGGAAGATAGTTTGCGGTTCATATTATCCAAATGTTCCACCCTCCTACGCGGGAAACAAGGAGTCTCTCAGCTCGGCCTTTGCCATTTTTCCTAAGTCCTTGTGTTTCCAGGAGTGAGGACGAAGGGGGCCTTTGTTCATATAATCTCCTAACTCCAATATTCATAAGGAGTCAGAACATGCCTCTTCCGGGCGGAAGCCAAAAATGGCAAAAGTCGAACTAAGAGCCTGTCCTGACATTGGGTTTTGGGCGGTTTCCCATGGGTTTTTGGCCGACCGGCTCCTACCCGCCAGACTCCTTAAAAACAGAGATTTTGGGAATTTTGGGACATTTAGGAAGGAAATCTCATTTCATCATAAAGTAGTTCAAAGTTTAGTGAACGGATAATACTTATCTGTAACTCCTTAATGTAAACGTAGAAAAAGCATCTTTCTTCTACCCGAAAACCTTCCGGAGATGTTTTCCAAGGGGTTTTTGCTCTGGCCTGCCAGAGCACCCAGAAGAAATCCAAGGGTCGAAGGCGCCCAAAATAACTCTTTCGTGGTATATCCAAGACCTCTTAAGAAGGCCAATTAACCTAACTCATAATGATTCCATATGTTAGGGCAAG
>JANXAQ010000021.1 GCA_025062105.1 Thermoguttaceae bacterium | reverse complement strand
GGCTGGACCGGCCCTCCCACAGAGGCTGGGCAGCCCAGCGGGAACAGCCAACCGTTTTTGGTCCTTCCCCCCACAAGGGGTGTAAAGAGAAGGTGACATAAGTCCTTTAAAGATAAAAGGTTAGAACTATTTTCTTCTGGCAACCTGACTTTGAACTACTAAGGAATAAAAGGCAACAAGCCTGCTTTCGGTTGAAGAATTAGCCAATTCCGAATTTAACCGGGATACCGAATCAATGTTGCACACAACGGCAAAAAAGGTACTACTGAGTAAGGATGGCATAAATAGATAAGTATAAAGGAGAAAGGCCCAAACGTATAGCCCAGCAGGAATCACGAGAACTTCCGAAATTCACACCACTTCTGCAGAGGGGCTGAGCAATATTTTTAGTGCAGATACTACTTCACATCCACATTCCCACGCAAGGGGGACATGCAGGCTTGTTCCTCCTGAAGCGGTAAGCCAGGTTGGTTATCCAATGGGAACCTCTCCAAACCCCTGAACATATAGTGAACTTTTTAATTCTCTAGCCGTTCGATTGTCCTCCTGGACAGCTCCTAGCTATTGGGTGCTTGCGATGCTGGCAGCTCTATAGGTTGTGTTAGGGGGAGGTCGACCAAAAGGTATAAAAATATCCCCTTTGAATCATGCAGAAGTTCTGATGGTTTTACTGCACTAGATCCCTTGCTTTCGCAGAGATGACAAAGAGGGATCTCCAATGCGTGTTACCGAAATTCTTTTGGGCGTCCAAGACGGGCCGAAGACGAAGGCGTATCTGGCCGGAGGTTTGTCTCTGGTGGGTGGACGTTTCCTCCGGGGGCCTTAATGGCCGGGCGATCCTGTCGCACGGAGGGCGGGTTTTTGATCGTAGGCCGATCCTGTCGGCCACCAGGCAGCGGGCTGGGCTGGTCCAACGAGACCTTGGGCAGGCGCGGGCCGACCTTGGGAAGTTTCGGGCCCGGTTCCCATTTGGGAGGCGCTATCGGTCCAACGTCCGGTTTACCGGGTGTTTTCGGGCCCGGTTCTAATTTGGGAGGGAGTTTGGGACCAGCATCGGGTTTATCAGGCGGACGCAGCGGTGGACTATCCGGCCGCTGCGGCGGTCGGTCTGGTTTCGGATAGGGCGGCCGGTCCGGCGGCCGATGTCCCTCCGGCGGCCGATGCTCATCCGGCGGCCGATGGGGCGGACCGTCTGGCCGATCTCCAGGTCCACCCGGCCGATGCGGCGGATGATCCGGCTTCGGATAGGGTGGCCGATCCGGCTTGGGATACGGCGGCCGATGCGGGGGAAGATCCGGACGGGCGTCTGGCCGATCCGGCCGGGGATACGGCGGCCGATACCTCTCCGGCGGCCAATACCGATAAATATCTATGTCAATGTCGATCCAGGTCCTCGGCCAATACGGATAATAGCCCGGCCAATACCGATACCGATAATACCCCGGCCAATACCGATCGTAGTAATACCAATAAGAAGGATACCGATAGGGGGAGGAGTCATAGTAGTAATAGTAGTAGTAATAGGATTGGCTGGGCTGTTGGTATTGCCAACCGGTGTCTGCCGCAGGCGGCGGAGCCTGCCAGACCGTCGGAGGCTCTTTGGTTAAATACTGTGCCTGGCACCAGCCTTCCACTGCCACCCAAAGCCAATCCCCTTGGGCTTGCTCAAAACGGACTTTGCGGCCGGGCAAGACCACCGCCCGGGTTTCCGTCTCCACCTGCAAGGGCGCTTCCGAACGGGTAACCAGAGTCTGCCCCGACTGCAACAGGCCACCCACCGGAAGCTGCACCAGGCCGCTACGGACCCAGCCACGCACTGTTACCCAGACCCACTGGTCCTGCACCTGCTCGGCTACCAGCTCTACCCCAGGCCCGACGACCGCCAAAGTCTCTGTCGATACCTGTAAGGGAGCTGGACTCATGGTAAAAAGCTTCTGTCCGGCCTGAATTGGCTCCGGCGGGGCCGCTAGGCTTTCCACCCAGCCGATCCCCACCAATAGCCCACCCAACAAAACTCCTGCGATCGTTCGGATCGTGTCCATTGGATACACTCCTTGACGAAATACGACGATTCCCCCTGGCCCATTATTGCTTCCCGCCGAAACGAACAGCCCCTCCATAATCGCTCCTGGAACACCCTCTATCACTCATTGTATTCCTATTCGGCTAGAAAACCAGTAGAATGCTCTTGAAAATGAGGCGTCATACAGCCGAGGAGAACAACCTGGCGTTAGTGGGAAAACCCAGAGCCAATCCCTTGGAAAGGGAAACCTATGCAACTGGGATTATTTTCAGTAAGTTATGCTGGCTACTGGGGGCAGCAGGCGTTGAGCCTGGAGGATTTTATCCGTCGGGCCGCTCAGTTAGGGTTTGATTGCGTGATGCTAGCAGGCAAGCGGCCGCATCTGGCACCGGTGGACATGACCGAAAAGCGTTTGGAAAACCTGCAAAAGGTTCTCCAGGAGGCGAACATCCAATGTGCGGTGGTGGCCGCCTATACGGACCTTTGCCTACCGGCTCCGGCAGAAGTACCGCACCTGGAATGGCAAATCCACTATGTCAGCGAGCTTGGCCGATGGGGAGCCCGGTTGGGGGCAAAATATGTTCGAGTGTTTACCGGCTATTCCAGTGGTCCGCTTTCTCCTCAGGCCCAGTGGGTCCAGGTGGTCCGCACTTTGCAGGAAATGGCCGACCGATTGGCCGAGCACCAAATGACCCTGGCAGTTCAAAACCACCATGACTTGGCCGTGCATACCGACGCCCTGCTGGAACTATTGTCCGATGTGGATCGGCCCAATTGCAAACTGGCCTTCGACGCCTGGTCGCCGTTTTTACGAGGGGAATCGCTTTATGAAGCGGCCCGAAAAGCCGCCCCGCATACCGCAATCACCACCAACGCCGATTACATCCGTCTGCCTCGGTTTGCCTATGATCCGTCGGTGGTCAATTACCGCCGAGTGGAGCCGGACTTTGTCCGGGCCGTACCTTTTGGCCAAGGCCAAATTCCGTTTGAGGAGTTTTTCCGGGGCTTGCGGGACGGGGGCTTCGACGGAGTGGCCAGCTACGAAATGTGCTCACCAATCCGAGGCGGCGGCTCCTTGGAAAACCTTGACACCTACGCCCGCACCTACCTAGACTGGATGCGCCAACACGCGCTTTGCCGGTAAGCCGTTTCTAAAGGAGAAAAGGAAGCTTGATTAAGAGTACTTTCGTATAGTTCGAAAATTTCTATGTTCCCTAACATATCGAAAGGAGCCTTTATGAAACGGTTTTGTACTCGTCGGAGATTTTTGCAGGTAGTAGGTACAGGCGTGGCGGCGCCGATGGTGGTGCCGCGGCAGGTGCTGGGCGGCCAAGCAGGACCAGCAGCTAGCGAGCGAGTGAACGTAGCCATTGTGGGCTTGGGCGGTAGAGCACGGGCGATTGTGCAGGAGGCGCGTGGTCTGCCGATGCAGATTGTGGCTGTCTGTGATTGCTACCTGCCGGCGGCCGAGCAATTTGCCAAAGACCTCAGCCAAGGCCAACCTTGGAAAATCTACGACGATGTCCGGCAGATGCTAGATAAAGAAAAAGGTATCGAGGCTGTCATGGTGGAAACCACAACGCATGCCCGGGCCTGGGTAACAGTGCTTTGTATGCAAGCAGGTAAAGATGTATATATTGAAAAGCCCATGTCCCTTACTATCGAAGAAGGCCGGCGTATGGTTCAGGCCGCCCGGAAATACGGCCGGGTTACTCAAGTCGGCACGCAGCAGCGCTCCATGCCGATCAACAACTGGGCAAGCGACCTAGTAAAGACCGGTAAACTGGGAAAATGCCTGACGGTCATCGCCCCTAACTTCATCGGCCCAGAGCGCTGGAAGGAGCAGCCCGAGCAGCCTATGCCCCCCGGTGGCCGAAAGAATTGGTGGGACCAGTGGACCAATCAAGCGGTGTATCGGCCCTATCATCCCGCGTTGCACCGAGGCTGGGCCCAATGGTGGGACTATGACGGCGGCGGACTGTGTTTTGGGGTAACTGGTTGGGGTACCCATTCGTATGATCAGGTCAACCGAGCTCTTGGCACCGACGATACCGGCCCGGTCGAAATCATCCTGGAAGAAAAGTGCGAAGTGCGGGACAGCGGACGATTTGCTCCCCGGCAAACTGTTGGCGGTGTTGTGATTGGAGAGACCGGCGATATCGACACCGGCACCGACTATCATCACATGGCCAAGCTGCGCGGGCCACGGGCTAAAGTTACCATGAAGTTTGCCACCGGCACGGAGCTGAAACTCCATCTGGACGGCGACCGAGGCCCCGGGCTAGGGGCTATCTTTATCTGTGAGCAGGGCAAACTCGAAATCAACCGCAACAAGCTGGCCAGCAATCCTAAAGACATTGTTCGTTCGCCGGACAATCCTGGGCCGATCACCCGGCCAGAAACCGCCTACCATATTGAAAACTGGTTGGAGTGTATCAAAACCCGGCAGCGGTGCACCGCCGACATTGAGATCGGCCAGCGCTCGACCACCCTGTGTCATTTGGTCAACATTGTGCGGGAAGTAGGCCGAGTGGGCGAGGTGCTCCGCTGGGACCCGGTGGCAGAACGGTTTACTAATTGCGAGGAGGCCAATAAGCTGCTGAGCCGACCTCGCCGAGCGGGCTACGAATTGCCTATATAACTCTCCCCCTTCTCCTGGGGGCGAGACGCAGGCTGGCAATGGCGACCCCCCGGTCGGCCCGTGCCCAAGATCTTCTGGGAGTACCAACTTCCTGCCCGGCGGTTCGGCAAGTCCTAATCCCCCGACTGGTAATCCGATCTTCCCCCTCGTTTTGAAAAAGCCTCCTACGTAGAATAAGCTTTTAAGGGTTAGGGGATCCCTCTTATGGAGGGGTTTTGGTTGGATGGTTGCCAAAACCCAAAAAGGAGGACTCGGAAGCACCTTTTTCAATTATTGGGTGCGGAGAGGGATCTAAGTTTGGTTTCTCTAAATTTTTTATTCTATCTATTCTGTGTATATTACCCAAGTGAATACGAGTTGGCCTACCCCCCGCAAATGGCTCCTGCCCGTAGTCAAATTCCTGGTCCTCCTGCTGGTGTTATGGTTTGTTCGCAAAACCTTGCAGGAAGGCTGGGAGGAGCTTCAGCAGGGTCATTGGCGTTTGCGGTGGGGTTGGCTTGTACTCTCTGGTGGGGTCTATCTGTTCGGACTTCTCGGTCCAGCCCTTTTTTGGTACCAGGTGCTCCACCGGTTGGGCCAAAAACCGCACTTGGCCGAAAGCCTGCGGGCTTACTATATCAGCCATCTGGGCAAATATGTACCCGGCAAAGCGATGGTCATTCTGCTGCGGGCTGGTCTGATTTTCGGCCAGCGGGTGCAGTTGGCCATGGCCGCGGTCAGCACCTTTATTGAGACGCTGACTATGATGGCCGTCGGGGCGTTTCTGGCCCTGGCCATTTTGCTGGCCCAGTTTCGAGAGCATCCCTGGCTGATGCTTTCGGCCTTGGGGCTGATGGTGGTTTCTGGCCTGCCTACCTTGCCTTGGGTGGTGCGGTTTATCCTGGGTTGGCTCCGTTGGCCGCAAAATGGGAGGACGATTCAGGAAGCGGTCGGCCAATACCGTCTCTCCACTATGCTGCTTGGGTGGGTTTATATGGCGTTCTGTTGGGCGGTTTTGGGGCTAAGTTTGGGTTGTTGTCTGCAGGGGATGGGGGTCCAAGCCCATGGGGATCATCCAAACCAATGGGCCCTCTGGACCGCTACGGTAGCGTTGGCCGTGGTGGCTGGGTTTGTCAGCTTGGTGCCAGGTGGGCTGATGGTCCGAGAGGCGGTCCTTTTGAGTCTTTTAGCCCCTCAGGTAGGAAAAGCCGCCGCTTTGGCCAGTGCCGTGCTTTTGCGCCTGGTCTGGCTAGTGGCAGAACTGGCAATATCGGCTATTCTATACGGGAGCTATTGGTATGGCAGAATCGGAAGGACTTCTTCGGAGGAAACCAGCTTCTCTAAAGAGTAGTCAATCTCCTGGGGGGCATGTTCTCAAAGGAAGTTGGATAGATGCTTTCGGTGGTGATTCCTCTATATAACGAAGAGCTGAGTCTGGAAAAGCTCTACCAGGAATTGGTCGAGGTAGGCTCGGTCCGTGGATATGCGATGGAGATCATTTTTGTGGATGACGGTTCCACAGACGGTTCCTGGCAAGTGATTCGGCGCTTGGCTGAGCGGGACCAGCGGGTGCGGGGCATTCGGTTTCGGCGCAATTTTGGCAAGGCGGCCGCCTTGGACGCCGGGTTTGCCGCCGCCAAAGGGGAATATATTATCACCCTGGACGCGGACCTTCAGGACGATCCTCATGAAATCCCTAACCTGTTAGCCAAACTGGAGGAAGGTTTTGATCTAGTAAGCGGTTGGAAGCAGCATCGGCAGGACCCTTGGGGCAAGGTAATCGGCTCTCGGATATTTAACTATGTGGTGCGTCGGCTGACTGGAGTGCATCTGCATGATCATAACTGTGGGATGAAGGCGTATCGGCAGGAGGTAATCCGTGAGGTGCGCCTGTACGGGGAGATGCATCGATTTGTGCCGGTCTTGGCCGCCGCCCGGGGTTTCCGGGTAACGGAAGTCCCAGTCCGGCATCGGCCGCGCCAATTTGGTCGCTCCAAATATGGCCCTACCCGGGCGTTCAAAGGGGTGCTGGACCTGCTAACGGTGAAGTTCTTGACCACCTTCGGATTCCGGCCACAGCACCTGTTGGGGACAACTGGCCTGATTTTTATCTTTCTAGCTCTCCTGATTCTACTGTATTGCCTAGGCAGTTGGGCGGCATGGTGGCCGGGATGGCTCCTGGCTCAATTCCCTTTGCAACCGCTGGCCGTGGCAGGCGTGGGACTGCTGGTTTTAGGCGGCCAGTGCATTGCCCTGGGGCTAGTGGCTGAAGCAA
>JANXAQ010000024.1 GCA_025062105.1 Thermoguttaceae bacterium | reverse complement strand
GCATAGCCCCGGCAGCCCCAGGGCTATGCTGGATCGCCAACCGCACCGCTTCTTTCTTTTTTTCCATATCCCCCTTCGCCAGGCGATACATCCCCACCAATTTCTGAATCTGTTGGCGTTGCTCATAGGTAAGAAGCGAATCGGAGGATTTTTCCTTTTCTTTTTCTTTCGACCAACCCCCCGGAGCAGGCCCCCCAAACACTCGGACTGTAGGGCCAACTCCAAAACCAATCTGCCAACATAACCACCAAAACAGCAAAGTTCCTAGAACTCTCCGGGTTTTGGTCTGACGCCAATGGACACACCACAACTTTTGGGCTGCCGAAGGCTCTGGTGAAAAGTCTTCCTTACTCTGGGGAATCTTCGTACATCTAAATATGGGTAGCGCCGGTTTGGATGGCTTCAGACCCGAGACCACAAATCTGTTCACCATAACCGTAGTCGAAACAAACAGAATGGGTTTTGGCAAGGTTTCATCTCCCTAAGGAAAATCGAAACCTGTAATCCTTCAACGGAATAGGAAAGTTAATTTATGATCCAAAAGCACCATCCTCTGATACTCGTGGGGAACTAGGAATTCCATTTTTTTTCCAATGTCCTGGTAAACCAACTACTACTTTCGGCGCTGTGATACAGATCTTTTGGGATGAATTGGCATCTGAATCAGATGAATGAATATTTGTGCAACATTCCACCTGGAGTCCACTTTATCGACTTTTTGATGTGGTAGGCTTTAGCTCGACTTTTGCCATTTTAGGCCTTCTCCCGGAAGGGGAAAACTCTAAGTCCTTGTCACTATTTGAGTTAGGAAATTGTGTGAACAAAAGGAGCTCTCGTCGTCAGTACTGGAAACAAAAGGACTTATGGAAATTGGCAAAAGTCGAGTTTAGCTGCCCCCGTCCTAATGCCTAGTCTATGTAGGAGACTAATAGTGCTACCAACCCAATAGACTGGGTCATACGCGGAAGAACCACAATGGTATCAAACCGTCTGCCTAAAATGAGGCAGAGGTTCCGATTTGGGAATCAGGTGGGGTGGTTTTTCGGAAACTATTTTTCATATATTGTCTATTTTATCCATTCTGCGCCTTTGATCTAACTTTCCAGATTTGCTGTAATACCAACTAATCAGTTTGGGGCACTCAATACTAGGGGCTTGTCATTGAGCTGTTGGAATGTTAGCAAAAATCTTACGCTCATGCAAGGGATTTCCCACTATAGAGGTATTTTATTGCCCTGTTTAGGGTATAATTTCAGCCTGCTCATGGTTGTAGCCAAAAGCCGAGCATCAGAGTGTGGACGGCTCAGAAATCTGGTCAAAATAGACAAAATAGGAAAAATAGAAAGAAAGCTTGTCTGGGAAAATAAGAGGTTTTAGAATAGTTTTTCAGTGTAAATAGACTGAGGGTACCTGCGTGGGAGAGCCAATTTTTTCCTACATCTACAGCAATGGGTTGGTGTTGGTGGCAGAGCCGATGCCCTGGCTCCATTCGGCGGCATTTACTATGCTTTTGCCAGCCGGAACGGCTCAGGAACCACCCGATCGTGGCGGCTTAAGCAGCCTGACTGCGGAAATGGCCTTCCGCGGCGCGGGGCCCAGAAATAGCCGACAATTCTTGCAAGACTTAGAAGCTCTGGGCATCGAATGGTCGCAATCCGTCAGCGATGCTCATAGTAGTTATAGTGCGGCGTGCGAAGCGGAGAAATTGCCGCAGGCATTGGAACTTTTTGCCGATCTGCTCCGCCGGCCTCATCTGCCCAAGGAAGAGCTGGAAGCGGCCCGCCAAACCGTCCTGCAAGAATGCCGATCCTTGGAGGACGAACCAGCGCAGAAAGTGGTGGTTGAATTGCGCCGGCGATATTATCGGATGCCTTGGGGTCGGCCCAGCCAGGGGGAACTAAAAGCCCTCCAGATTATCCGCCACCAGGAGGTAGTGCAGTTTTGGGAGAAGTTTTATCGACCCGATGGTTGTATTATCGGGGTGGCAGGGCGAGTGGACTGGCAAAGTTTGGTGAATTGGGTCGGGGAGTTATTTGCGGATTGGCTCCCAGGAGCGCCCTCGGAGCCCCTGCAGGGGATTAATCCGCCCTGTGTAGGCCACCACTGCTATGAGTCTCAACAAACTCATTTGGCTGTGGTTTATCCGACGGTACCCTATCGGCATGAAGATTACTTCCGAGCTTGGAGTGCCGTACATGCTTTAAGTGGGGGAGCCAGTGCTCGGCTTTTTAGGGAAATTCGGGAGCGGCGGGGTTTGTGTTATGCAATCTCGGCCAGTTATCATTCCTTGCGGAATTGTGCGGGAGTGTTTTGCTATGCAGGCACCACGGCAGAACGGGCACAGGAAACATTGGATGTGCTTTTAAGTGAACTCAACCGCCTTTCTGAAGGCCTGCTGCCAGAAGAATTACATCGGCTTCGCGCTAGGGTCCAAAGTGCGTTAGTCTTTCAGCAGGAATCAAGCACCGCCCGAAGCCAAGCCTTAGCCGCCGATTGGTATCATCTGGGCCGAGCACGCACGTTGGACGAACTGGGCCAAATGATTCAGTCTCTCAGCCTAGAAGAGATTAATGCCTATTTGGCCCAATGCCCACCGAAGGATTTTAGCATTTTCGCCGTAGGGCCAAAACCGCTGCAATTACCCGAAACCCAAGCAGCTCAGACAGTGCTTTGACCGCATCCTTTGGCCCATTGCAGGGTACCGCAAACTAATGGGAGAAAAGTGATGATTCCTCGGTTTGGGAAAAAAGGCTAAAGGCATCGGGGTTGCAACTACCCACCAAACCTTTTGGCCTGCCATGCCAGATTCCGATATTGTGCAAGCTTTTCGGGATAGAGACGGGTTAACTCGAGTCTTACCATTTTTGCTAACTTGGTTTGTGTCCAGGAACCTCAGCAAAATCCCTGAAGATGCAGCGAATTTTTTGAACCTTTGGATTGGTGCATTCCTTTTTGAGACTCCCTAGGTGGCTAGCAATCCTATAGATTGGCCTCGATGTGGAGGACACCAAAATAGTGTAAAAATATCTTCTTTGAATCAGGCAGAGGTTCCCTAGAACATTTATCCAAGAAATTTTGGCTTCGATCTTTTCTTTTCGTGCTGAGAGATTCTTTCGTTTGGCCGAACTATTGGGAAAAACGATGGAGTTTTTGCACACTCGGCTTGAAAACGGTTTGGAGATCATCGCTGAATGTAATCCCCATGCCCATGGGGAGGCAGTGGGGTTGTTTGTGCGGACCGGCGCTCGGGATGAAACCGACGATTTAGCGGGTGTCAGTCATTTCCTAGAACATATGACCTTTAAAGGTACCACCACTCGCACAGCCGAAGAATTGAACCGGGCCTTTGACGACATCGGAGCGTATTGCAACGCCTTTACAACAGAAGAGAACACAGTGTATTTTGCGGCGATGTTGCCAGAGTATCAGGACAGGACTCTGGAGCTATTGGCCGACATGTTGCAGCCGGCGCTTCGGCCAGAGGATTTTGAAACGGAAAAATTAGTTATCTTGGAAGAAATTCGCATGTATGAAGATCAGCCGCCGTTTGGTGCAGACGAAAAATGTCGGGCTCTTTTCTTCGGTCGCCATCCCTTGGGCCGGAACATCCTAGGCACTGTGGAAAGCATCTTAGGGATGAGCGTAGAGAAGATGCGGCAGTATTGGTACCAGCGGTATGTACCGGGTAATATTACGTTGGCTGCGGCGGGTCGGGTGGATTTTGATCGGCTAGTCGCATCGGCCCGGCGGTACTGTGGTCACTGGGAACCCCGCCCAGTTTGCCGAGAGCTTGTTCCGGTACAACCACACCAACACTTCCAAATCCTTCAAAAACCTTCAGCCAGCCAGCAATATGTAATCCAATTGGCAGCCGCTCCGGGAGCAGCAGACCCCAGACGATATGCTGCTGGTCTTTTAGCTACTATCCTAGGGGACGAAACCGGAAGCCGATTGTTCTGGGCGTTGGTCGATACGGGGCTGGCAGAAACAGCTACGTTAACCTATTCAGAATACCGAGAAATTGGGCTGTTTACCACCTGTTTGATCTCTCCGCCGGAGCTTATGCTTAAAAACTTCCAAATGGTTCGGGAGATTTATGCTCGAGCCGCTAGTAGTGAGCCAATACGCCCTGATGAACTGCAGTTGGCTAAAACGAAGATCTGTTCGCATTTGGTACTATCTAGTGAGCTGTGCCAAAACCGTCTGTTTGCGCTTGCCGCCGAATGGGTCCAACGAGCCCGGTATCTGTCGCTTCAAGAGGAATTGGATGCCATTCGGCAGGTGAGCCTCGACCAGGTTCAGTCGCTCCTAACCGACTTTCCATTGAACCAGGCCGCCACGATCACCATCGGGCCCTTAACCCACCTGGAGATCGAGTAACTGCCTTCTAGAAAATCCACTTCCTGTCCGCTTAAACCAAATTGGCCGAAATGGGTAGCTTCGGTCTCTTTGGTTCGACTTTTGCCATTTTTGTAACTTCCTTTATTTTAAGGCGTTAGGCTTTAAAGATTCTGTCTTCGCAATTTTCCGAACTTCAATATTTTCAGAGGTTAGGACATCCCAACGCAGCTGCCTTCGAGCAATTGGCAAAAGGCGAACTTAGAAGCTCTCCTGATCGAATTTTGAACTTTCCGATATGTTTTTGGGCTGATCAGCCCTATTTCCCGGTTCCGTCAAAGAAGGTAGTGTGGAGATCATGGACAGTTGAGGAAAGGGAACTACCTTTCCTATGCCAATGCCTTTGCCGGACAGCCTGTTCGTTTGACTTTTGCGTTTTTGGTCTACAGACGAAGTGAGACAAGTTCTAACTCCTTGTAAATATTGGAGTTATGAAATTGGGTAAAGGATGGAGGCACCGTAACTCCTGGAGACAAACCAAGTGGGGGAAAATGGTAAAACTCAAGTCGAGGGCTGTTCGGAATTAAGATTTTGTCGGTTTCCAACGGGTGTTGGCCGACGGGGTATCTGCCTCGACATTACTTAAAAATAGGGGGTTAGGCGATTCTAGGGAGTTTAAGGAGGATACATATTTCCATTATAGTAAATTTGCTGCCCTTTAGGAAAGGGAGCCGCGGATGCATCCTGTAGTAGTCAAGCCTGTGCGGACGTGGCGAGAAAAACGAGCCTTTCTGAACTTTCCTTGGCTCCTCTATAAAGACGATCCGTATTGGATTCCTCCGCTACGGATCGACCAGAAGGAAATGGTCAATTACAAGCCGCATCCGTTTTATCTTCGTAATGAAATCCAAACGTTTTTGGCGTACCGGCAGGGTGAAGTCTGCGGCCGGATTGCCGCCATCATCAACCACGGGCACAACGAGCGGTACAACGAGCGGCGGGGGTTTTTCGGCTTCTTCGAGTGTGTGGATGACCCGGAGGTGGCCAAGGCCTTATTTGATGCAGCCAAACAGTGGTTGGCCGACCGAGGTATGACCGCTTTGCGAGGCCCGACCAACCCCTCGCTCAACTATACCTTGGGCCTTTTAGTCGAAGGCTTCAACTCCTCTCCTTATTTTATGATGACCTATAATCCGCCGTATTATGAAAAACTTGTGCTGGCATGCGGCTTTGAAAAAACTCAGGACCTTTACGCTTATTGGGGAAAGCGGGATATGCTCCCGGCCGTGCAGGCCAAATTGCAACCCATCTGCGATGAAATCCGCCGACGCTTGAACATTACTATCCGGGAACTGAATCCCAAACGATTCCTGGAGGATGTAGAAGCATTTTTAGAGGTATATAATCGTTCTTTGGTGGCCACTTGGGGTTTTGTCCCGATGAGCAAAGAAGAAATTCATCATGTAGCTTCCGGGCTGCGATGGCTGATTGTGCCGCAATTAGCCCTAGGTGCGGAGATTGACGGCCAACTGGTCGGAGCTACCTTCGGCCTTTTGGATTACAATCCTCGGATTCGAGCTATTAATGGGCGATTGTTCCCCTTTGGGTTTATCCGCCTTCTGTGGAATAAGCGGGGAATTAAGGCTATGCGACTAATCAGCACCAATGTGGTGCCGGAATATCAACGGCTGGGGATCGGCATGGTGCTGCTCAACGGCCTGGTCCCCAGAGGTTTGGACTGGGGGCTGGAAGAAGTAGAGTTTTCCTGGGTCTTGGAGTCCAATTGGCTGTCTCGAGGCAGTTTGGAAAAAGGGGGTGCTATCCGTACGAAAACCTATCGGCTCTACGACTTAGAGTTTTAGAGCCTCTAGCTGTTTTTCATCTGTTCATAAGTCCACACTTTATGATAAGCAAATGTCCCCACTGACTTCTCCGGAGTCTCCTGTTGTAAGAGGCTGGCTCTGTTGAAAGGTCGTCCGCAGTCAGGGGAGGTTTTGTCCATAGTGGTCGGTTTTGCGCCAGTTTCCGTGGGTTTAAGCCTCCGACCGGAAAGGGTTTCACCAGAGCCTCAGAAACTCTTAACTCAACGTTTGCCATTTTTCTCTAACTTGTTTTCTCTAACTTGGTAAGTCTCCAGCAGTTACGCCACCCTGTTTGTGCACTTCATTTCCTACCCCCAATAATTTAAGGGAATTAGAGCTTTTCCCTTCGGCATTATGCCAAAAAGGCCGAAAGTCGAGATCTCTCGACTCTCTAGGCAAGCAGAAACAGGGAGCCATTTTTACTCCTGTGGAAGGGTTTCCCTACCTCCATTTGGGGAGATTCCTCTCGCATTTTCGCCCTTGACAATACGTGCAAAAGTCCGAAAAATCACCGCCGTTGATTGAACTGCCTGTCTATTTTCCTTGGGAATTGGGTTCTATTCTGGGTTCTCTTGGGGGCAAGGAGGCCCACCCAAGAGCAAAAAGAACGTAAGGGGGATGTATGTGCCCCCTATCGGCGGGTTAATCGGGCATTTTCTGCCTAAGCGAGAAAATCTCGATTTTTGCCATTTTTCGATTCTACCACCGGGTCGATCTCTTCCCTGTTGGCAAATATAGGGGTTGAGAAATCAGGTAGATAAATGATACTTACCTGCTAACCTCGAGTAGCCAACCAGTTATGGAAATTGGCAAAAGTCGATAGGAAAATATCCCCTACAAGAATTTCAGACGGGCATGGGCAAGGAGGCCCACCACGTGCCGCAGCCTCGGATAGTCCAAAGTGGTCTCCACCTCCGACAATTACTGCCCGAAGCTCAGATCATTGGCTCTTCGGAGCTGGTGGTGCGCCGGTTTGTAAAGGAACCCGGCCAGGTTCGTCCTGGAGATGTATGGGTAGCCGTCCCGATCTCCCAAAAGCACCTTGGCAGGGGAGCAAAAGATAGCCGAAACTACTGCTTTCCCAACCGGCCATCAGCAGTTGCCGCGAAAGGGTTGGCTCTAGCATTGGCTCGGGGGGCTGCGGCTGTTGTGACTGATTGCCCTATTAACGAAGATTTGCCCGTCCCCTTGGTTTTAGTACCTGATGTTCATGAGGCCTGGGGCCGGATCTGTCAGGCTCAGGCAGGCCAGCCTAGCAAAACCCTCCGGGTGATTGCGGTAACCGGCCGGTTGGGTACGGCAGCCACCTGCTGGCTGTTAAAGGAACTTCTAGCCCAAGCAGGTTATCGGCCCGGCCTGTTGAGTGCTTTGGGCTACTTCGATGGAACCACCTGGCATCCCACCCAACAGGGCCTCTACAGCCCGGAAGTATTAGCTAGCCAATTGGCTCGGATGGTTCACCACCAGTGTACTCATGCCCTGCTGGAACTTAGGCCAGGAATTCTGACCAACCGACTGCTGGCTGGAATGCAGTTGGAGGTGGTGTGTGTTTGTCCGTTTGGGATGTCCGCTAGTCCGGGCCAAACGGTCCCCTCCCCCCCTCGATCTCCCACATTGCCCTCCTCTGAGCAACCTCCAACCAAAATTAGCAAAACCGAATTTAACCAGGATGAAAAGCATTCGGGAGGAACTGCTCGGTGGCTGCCTAGGTTGCAGGCAGAGCTTTTCCGGTATTTAAAAACCGAAGGCTTCAGTGTCCTCTCAATAGATGATCCGGTTTCGTCCGGATGTTTACCTAACTTAGAAGGGCCGGTGTTAACAGTCGGACAGCGGCATTTAGCCGAAATTACCGGCCTGCTCCTAGAAGCCGAATTGGCAGACCAAACTTTTCTCCTGCATGCGGGGGCTGACATCGTGCCGGTGCGGACCCGGCGGATTGGCAAGGAACATATAACCAGTTGCCTTTTGACAACCGCTATAGGCTTGGCCTTCGGCCTGGAGTTGCCACAAGTGGTCAGAGCGTTAGAAGCGGTTGAAATCGTCCCAGGGCATTTGGAACGGATCGAACGGGGTCAGCCGTTTACCGTGTTTTTACAACTAGATTACTCCGTCGCTCAAGTTCAAAACGGTTTGCATACACTGCGGCGTAGGTGCAAAGGTCGGTTGTGGTGTGTGGCCGCCTTAGGTTGCCTGCCCCAGAAAAAAGTTCGACTGATTAGTCGGCTTTTGCTCCGGGATGGGGATCGCCTGCTACTGACCGAGGAACAGCCCTCAGGCCACCGCTCAGCTACTCAGCCGCCTGCCTGGACCAAGCCCATTCTGGCAGCCTGCACACCGCCCAAACAAGCCTGCTGGATAGCTGACCGAGGGGAGGCAATCTTTACCGCCCTACAGCAAGCACAGCCGGGAGATTGTGTCCTTGTACTAAGTCGGTTGCCGACGACCTATCCGGCTCTAGGAACCGAAAATTCCCCATGGGATGATCGAGCGGTAGTCCATACCTGTTTGGAGCATCTGTATCCGTCGAACTGGCCGGGGGATTAGATGTCCAGTTTTTCGGGGAACAGAATCCAAAGGGTGCCGTTTCCGGGAAACCAATTGGCCGATGACCGTTTCCGGAAGCCAAACAGGGGAATAGCAGGAACCAAGTTTTGGGGCCTTGTCGGTGGTCCGGAGTTTGCGGGAGCTCCGGCACTACCCTCCCTCCTGGGGTAGGAACATTGCAGTTGCCGGTCGGGCGGTTTCTGGGTCGGCCGCCTCGGCACGCAGTGGACGACAAGGCCCATGACTGAGGGCCGGGGTGACGCCACGGGGGCGTCGCCCCCGGCCTCTCAGGGAAATAATCGGAGCAACCTCTGCATCAGGCAACAGTGAGATTTTGATCCCATTTTAGGCTTCCTCCCTTCTCCGACCCAACTTATAGGAGTGCTAGCACAGAAAAGTGCTATCGGAACCTCTCCAAAATATTGAACATATAGTGAACTTTATGGACTTTTGATTCTCTAGCCGTTGGATTCTTTTCTCCGAACAACTACCTATCTATTGGCTGCTAGCAACGCTAGCACCCCTCTATGTTGTGTTAGAGAGAAGTCTAGCCAAAAATTATGCTGAGGTTCCATTAACTCGACTTTTGCCATTTTCCCTACCTTGGTTTGCCTCCGGTAGGAACAACGAAACTACCTTTTGTTCAATTTCTAACCCCAATAATTCCAAGAAGGTAAAACGTTCCCGCTTCGGCAAAAGGCTACAAAGGCAATAGTTGAGATTAAATTATGGAGGGCTTCGGAAACAATATCCTGCCTGCAAGTGTCCAAATCCAAAAACCTTATTTTCCCCTGAGTTTTGGCATATAGGCTGGTGAGTTTAACCCCCTGAAAAGTACTATAACCCCCCAATTCATACGTTCCTCAAAATGGATTTCTCGTTTTTCAAATAGCTTTAAAAGGGAAAGCGGAATGAATCCCCCCTAAATAAGTAGAATTTTCCCCCTGATAGCAGGATGTGGAGGGCTCGGCTCTTACACTCCCATAAGACCTGCCCTTGCCCCCGCATCAAATACCTCGTAAATTATAAAAAGGATAACCTCTCCGCCGGTGCTAATCCCTGGCTTTGCGCCCTGCTAAGAGGCTGACATTGCCGAAGGGAAATCCGGAGGAGCAGGGGTTTGGCAACCCCATTCAAGATCCTGTCGGTGCCAAAAGGTGGGCTTGCCAAAAGGGAAATGCGTTTGTGAGAGGCTGGGGCCTGGGCTTTTTGCTCTTCCCTGACGGGCTGGAAGCTCAGCCGGCCAGATTCGTCCCTTTCCCGGAATATTTCACCCGGATGAAGGAATAGGCCTTTCCTCTTGGTGGAATGGGGGGAAGCCGAAGGCGAAGTGGGCTGGGAGAACAAAAAGGCTAGTTGATCAGCACATTTCCACCACCCTGCCCCTCATGTAGCCACAGGCGAAGGGAAAGAAATAAAGTTTATTTTCCTCAGCGAAAGGAGTAAAAGACCTTATTAGCATTTGTGCTACTTATAGCATTTGTGCCACTCATTTCGAACCCAAACCCCCCATATATCGGGTTGCTATGACTTTAGCAGTTTATCTCGAGTAGGTGTTCGAATAGGGTTGGTCAATACTTACCGATTCCAAAGTTCCTGAAGTTCAATCCATCTTCAGGAGTGAGGAGAGTTTCCGTACGGTTTCTCCGAGGCTTCTAGACTGGTAAGCAGGTAGCAGATCCCTAAAAGGCAACTACCCGGTGGTGTAATGGTAACACAAGGGATTTTGGTTCCCTCGTTCCAGGTTCGAGTCCTGGCCGGGTAGCTGGACTATTGTGCACCATATTGCAAGGTTCTGAAAAGCTTTGCGTAACTGGATACTCGTCAAAGGGTTGTGTCGAATCTTGCAATTCCCTGCAAACAGGGGAAAACGGTTGGTGAGCCGCTTTTTGCGCATTTCGTGCGCCGGATTTTGCGCCGCTGGTTGCTATTCCGTATAGCTTCTTTTGGGTGGCCTGCTGAAAATCTTGGTCTGACGGCTCAACGGATTGCCGATAGGCAATCATGCTGTTGTTGGCAAGCCACTTGACCGCTCTGGACAGACTCCATCGGCTAATCAGATCAGCTTCCTAACTTGCTCTCAAGTGGTGCTAAGGGCGCAAACTCTCATAGAGGGTAATCCTCCAGGCTTATTTTAACCCCTTCTTTGCTGCTTAGAAGCCAGACATGCAAAGTGGCAAAAGGCAAACTAAAAGGCTGTCAGGCTCTGGTGAAACCTTCTAGGGAGCTCTGGAAATTTTGCCCATAATGTGTGATTTTTTCGACTCTTGGTGGGTTTGGGTTTCTCACCGGAAAAGGTTTCACCAGAGCCAGGCTGTCTGAAAAGAGAATTGGCTCACTCGGCTGCCAACTTGTTCCCACCATCAGGAGGAGCTACCGCCCGGGATTTGGGCACTGTGGTTACCCAGAGCTTTTACCGGCCGTTGGAAAAAGAACATTGGCACCTCCTTTTCAGGCAGCCTAGCTCTGTTGAAAGGTTATCCGTAGCCTGGGGAGATTTTGCCCATACTGGTCCGTTTTGCTTCAGTTTCGGTGGGTTTAGGCCGCCGAACCGGAAAGGGTTTCAACAGAGCCAGACAGCCTCTAAGCTCGACTTTTGCCTTTTTTGGCTTCGTTCCCAGAAAGGAAAGCCCTAACTTCTTGTAATTATCAGACTTAGAAAATTGGGTGCACAAAAGGAGGTTTCGTTCTAACACGGGAAGCAAAAACAGTTAGGAAAAATGGCAAAACTGGAGCTTGGAAATAAACATTATCCGTTCACTAATTTCCCTCAGTTAACGAAGGTTGCTTTGACCCGCTTGGATTTTTTGAAATAAGGGATCCAGATAGCAGCCGCCAAAGCGGCTTTGATAAAGCTGGTGTCGTCAAAAAACCAAACTACCCAAAACAAAACCACCAAAACTACCGAAACAAACTGGCCCCACCAGGTAACCCAGATCACGACCCCGATAGGGGCCATGATCAATCGGATCGCAAAAAGGACCAGCAGCGCTATTACTTGGGCACGCAGGTAAGCAATTATCGTCCTTGGCAGTTCTCTTCTTTTCTGGAAAAACCTTATCACAATAAGCGCCAGCCAGATCAGTAGCACCACACCGACCAAATAACGAATCATTAGATAAAGACTCAAGCCAGGATTTAGTCCGTGTGGTGGGAACTCCATCGTAAATGCACGAATTATCATTATCAACCCATTTATCAAGAGTCCTATGGGCAGATCTGTAGCCGGAAGAAGTAACCATCCGCCAATTCCTTTCAGCCGAGGATCAACGGCTTCTGTCAGCCCTTCCGATAGGTCTGGGGATGGAATCTTTTGAGGAGAAGGCAAGATTCCTTCCGGTAAATTCATTGCTGCCTTTTCTTCAGTTTTCGAGGGCTCAGGCGGAAAAGGATGCGTCTTGCAGGCTGGGCAGGTGCCATCGGCTATCGGCCAAACCAGCGTACCGCAGTTGGGACAAGTTTTCATGTTCTGGGACATTGCCAATCTCTCGCGAATAGGAAACATTTGATTATCATACAGTTCCTGATCTCTTCTTAACGCCAAACAGCTCTGGATCGTCTGGCTCGAAAACTCTGCCAGCAGATAGCTGTCGCCATTGTTCGGTGTCTGGGTCTGATTTAAAATCGTGGGCTGAAACTGGGGATCGACATTCCATGGGGGGACATCAGGCGGCCTGGGTCGGCCGGCAGGCGCACCGGTGGCGCCATAGGACTGGACGGAAGCATAGGACTCGACGGCAGCATATCCGGAACGGCGATAGGTACCTGCCGCCAGGGTTCGACCAGTGGGTGCTGTCGGGCCGGGTCTGCCAAGCTTCGTTCCTTGGCCGGGTCGTAAAGTGGACGTTGCCGGACTGGATCCAGCAGCGGCTCTTGCATGGCCGGGTCCTTCAACGGGCTTTGGGTGATCAAGCGTTGCAGGAACCCCCAAAGGCCGCCTTCGCTTCCCTGCATCGGTTGAGTCAGTCCAAAGGTATTTTGTGAGGTTTGGGGTTTCCGTTGGCTATTGGAAGAGGAAGATTGACTTCCAGAATCCTTCGCATGGTTTGGAGAAGGAGGGGATTTTTCGCCATCCTCAGGGAGACCTGGAAGCGGGGTACCGAAAGACGAGTGTGGTGCCCTTAGTGGACCTTTGCGCCAGGAAGCTTCGCGGGCGCCCCGGCCTTCCCCTATGGTGTATCCACGCCGCTGGCACCATATTCGGGCTGCCTCATGCAGTTGCTGATTGCCACAATTTAAGAATGTTTCTGCCATTTCTTCAGTGCCGTGGTTTTCTAAGGCTTGGGTAAGATACGGGATAACCTCTTCCCTACCGATGTTAATCAGGGCATAGACGGCGTGTTCAATGCGGCGGAATTCAGCGGAGCGTAGGTCGCCTAGGAGGACCTTTTTGGTTTTCTGCCAGTGTCGGTCCAACCAATCCCAATTTTCGGCGGCTACATGCCAGTACACTTCCTCAGCGTCGGTTTGAGGTTTCCAGTTTATTGCTTGGAGCTGCTGGTACAACCGGCGACGTTGTTGCCAGTTGGGCATTTGGTTGGCGATAAAAGGGGCGGCACGGGGATCGCCCAGTTTGGATAGTAGCTCTCTGGCCTTTTCAAAGTGAGGCAGCTCCTTTATTAATTTTTCTTCCAGTTCCGGGGGTATTTTGTCTTGCTTGAGTTCTTTTAGCGCTTCCTCCACCAGGAGGATGAAATCCTCCAATTGGAGAGCCAGGGCATCGGCTGCCAGTGGGCCCAATATTTCCAAGGTGGCCCAATCTTTTTGGGCCAAGGCCCACCAGACTTGCTCGCTTTCGGTTTGGGGGGAATACTTTAGCTCGGCGAGCAACTTTGCAGCTTGAGAGCGGCTGGTTGATCCGGGCATCTGAAGCCAAGCCACCAGGGGTTCGATGGCTGCCAGGCCTAGGCGTTGGACTTCTGCGAGGCGGCTTGGTTTTTCACTGGCCAAAGCCAAATCCACAATCGTGCGAGGTGTGGCAGGCTGATAACCCATCTGGTCCAACACCTTGGCAATCTGTTTGCGGAGCATAGGATGAGAATACCGGAGTCGGGCGGCCAGCGGAGCCGTGGCGGACTGGCCCAGGGCCCGCAATTTTTCCCACTCCTCCGCAGCCAGAAGCAAATCTACCTGCTGGTCGATCCGTTCCGGTCGATAGCCGATCCGTACCAACGTGTTGGCCGCATTCTTGCGGATTCGCTCGTTGCGATCTTTTAGGCGAACCAAGAGATATGGGATAGCCTGTGGGGCCAGGGGGCGCAGAGCCTCAACTGCCCGCTGCTGCCAAGGGTGCTCGGCTTCCAACGCATCCTGGAGCAAAGGTTGCAAAGCCCGGCGATCCCCCAGTTTTCCTAGGCACACGGCGGCAGTATGGCGAAGATATTCGGGAGTATCAGGATTATGTAAAAATTTATATACTTCGTCGGCGACTTCCGGACGCCCCAGTTCCGCCAAAACCTCCAAAATCACTGCTTGTTTCACAGGTGGCGACCTATGTAATCGGGCCAAAAGTGCCGGAATGGCCTCAGGAGCCTTCAGTCGTCCTAACGCACGGAGAGCGGTGGTGGACAATTCCAGCGAATCCACCTTGGCCAATAACGGTTTGACCGCTCGGGAATCTCCTAGCTCTCCCAAAGCCTCCCCAGCGGTTTGGGCCACCACTAGGATCGGATCGTTGAGAGCGGCAATCAGCAGGGGTACGCCCCGGGGGTCTTTCAGCCGCCAAAGCCCCTTGACCCCTATCAGGCGAATATCCGGATCGGGGTCTTTAAGGTAGGCGGCCAGGTGATCAAAAGCCCGAGGCTCCCCAAGATTAGCCAGAGCGTTGGCCGCATGCCAGCGAACCTGCCCCTCAGGGTCTTTGGACATATGAACTAAAGTATCATATGCCTGGGCATTGGCGATTTTGCCTAAGGTTTCGGCCACCTTGGCACGGATAAACGGATCTTTATCGTCCTTTCGGGCCATAAGCGATTCTAGCGCCGACTCGCCTAGATTGGCCAAAGTGGTCCAATCTTGCTTGGCAAAGTAGAAATCGGCCCGTTGCCGATCACTGGCCGGACGCCAGCCCATCTTTTCTAATACTTGGGCTGCCAATTGTCGCACAGCCGGGTCCGGATGGGCCAGCCGCTCCCGCACAGGTTCCATAGCAGGTTGCCCGATCTGAACCAACAGATCTGCAGCGGCTTTTCGCTGATGAGCATCAGCACCTTCCAAACACGCTACCAGCGCCGGGACCGCCGGAGCGCCAATCTGGACTAAAATCCATCCCGCTAACCGTTGCCGGCCTGTGTCCGCTTGCCGGAATCGTTCCATGACCGGCTCGACGGCCTTCTGTCCAAAGCGAACCAGTCCTGCCGCCGATTGCTTCTGGAGTTGCCAATCCTCTGAATCCAAGCCGGCCAACAGGGGCTCCAGCACCCGAGGATCATCCATTCCGCCCAGCGCACCCATGGCCGCCACACGCACCTCCTGCCGAGGATCCCGAATCGCCCCCATCAAGGCATCAATCGCCCGCATATCCCCGATCTGCCCCAAGGCCTCCGCAGCTGCTTGCCGAACCGTCCAATCCGCATCCTCCCGCAAACATCGCATCAGTGGCTCCACGGTAGCCGGATCTTGGAACCCAGCCAGCGCCTGCACGGCAGACCGCCGCACCTGCCAGGCAGGATCAGCCAGCATCTCCACCAAGGGTTTGACAGCTCGGGGATGGCCGATTTGGCCCAGGGCAATGGCGGCTAATTCCCGCACACGCCAATCGGCATCGGCCAGGCATTCCACCAAAGGTCCCACCGCCGGCGGCCCAGTCCGAATCAACATTTGCAGGGCCTGATTGCGTTGCCACAAAAAGGGGGATCGCAATTCCCGGATCCACCGGCTCACCTCTGGCGGCGGAGGCGCTGAAGGCTCGGCCTGGGCCTGAGGAGTTTCGGCTGGCTGAGAAGGCTGGGGTTCTGCTGGCGCCACTTGGCTGGCAAAGAATGCCCTCTCCTGCGCCACCACCGCTTCGCTCAGTCCTAAGGTAATCCAAAGACCGACTGAGCACCCCACAAGGATAATAATTCATATAGGTCCGTGTTCTTTGGAAACAAAGAGTAGAAAAATTAGACGCATTTTGCAGCCTTTCGGCAAACCTTGAAAATTTCGCGACTACTGTTACGGGGCGTTGCTTTTCCCAAAAGGCGAGGTGTCTATTATTGAGCCCATTGTTTTTCCGATCATTTCCTCTAGAGTTTTAGACTCAAAAGGGGCCTCAAAATAAAGGCCTGACACCCGGGCCTGTTTGGTACGGCTTGGGAAGCATTCGAGATATTTTCCACTCCCCTTTCTCTAGAACTAAAAAGAAGGTTCTTTGAATTGCCATAAAAGTATTACCACCTTTGAATACCATCTGAAGTTTCACCACGGCGTGCTGCCCGTCGGCACTTACCGATTCCTCTTCCACTTTGGTGTGTTCTTCGGAGTAATCCCAGCCTGATTGAACATTTGCCTGAAATTCCACAATAAGGTCATCTTTACAATCTGTGGCTAAAAAAGGTTTGGCTACTTCCTGTTTGAGAGAAGCGGCTGCTGCAAGGTATTTTTTTACCGCGGTAACTGCCGGGCTTTGGGCGTCTCTAATGTTGATCTTTCCCAATTTGGGTGCTTGAGGTTTTGGACTCAGTGGAGATGAAGGTTCTTCTCCTTCCACTGAAAGCCGAGGCCCTGGCGAACCCACCGACGGAGGCCTCGTACCTACTGCCTCCGAGCTGAGTTCGCAAATCTCAATGTCTTTGAACATTACTTCCGTTTCACCCCAGACTTGCAAGGCAATCAAGCCTTCCCCTGGACCGGCATAATTCCGCCATTGAGCAGTCTGCTGGCCCGCTACGGTTACCGTGATTGTTCGGCCTTCGGCTCGGATG
>JANXAQ010000298.1 GCA_025062105.1 Thermoguttaceae bacterium | reverse complement strand
CAACCGAAGGCAGAAGGCTGAGGGCAGAGGAAAAAAGATCACGCCTCTCCCCGCCGCGGGAGAGGCCGGCTAGCCTGCAAGGCTAGCCGGGTGAGGGGGAATCAAAATCACTTCCTTACAAAGGCGGCTCTGTGTTTTGGCTTCCATCTGTCAAAACGTGCTTACTCCCCATCTCCTACTGCCCTCTGCCTTCGGCCCTCTGCCGTCTGGTTTCGGAGAAAGGGCCCCCTCACCCGGCATTGCCTGCGGCAATGCCACCCTCACCCGCGGTGGGGAGAGGGGTTCGAGGGCGGAGGGCGGAGGGCTGAGGGGAGAGGGCAGAGGGGAGAGGGGTTTTTCTGGGTTCCCGATTGCGCGGCAAGAACACTCGGAGGGGATCTACCTAAAAACCGGGATTCTATACCAACTTGCCTGATATCTCATCGGCAAAATCTAGTAGATCATCTGCATCTGCTTAAAAACTGGGATTCTATGTCCCCTTGGCTGATGCTCCATTCGGTAAAATCCAGCAGATCACCTGCACCTGGCTAAAACCGGGATTCTACGTCACATAGCGGAACTGGTACAAAATAGGAATCGGGAAGATTCTAGGTGAACAGGGAAATATATTTTCATAGAACCTGCTTTTCGGCACACAGACTCTGAGCTGGACTTTTGCCATTTTTGTAACTTCTTTTATTTCAGGGAGTTAGGTTTTGAGGACTTTTTGTTCAGTAAATTTCCTAAGTCCAAGATTTTCAAAGGGTTAGAACATCCAACGGAGCCTGCCCCCCGGAAATTGGCAAAAGTCGAGCTGAGCAGTTATAGTTGCTATGCTTGGGCGTAGGCGGCGGCCTCGGCCATAAGAGCGATGGCTTGCTCAAGCCGATCTAATTCCTCAAAACCGTAGGAAAGTCGTAGTTGGCGGCGGCCCGCTTCCACCAACTGCCCGTGCCGATGCACGCAAAATGGGCCGGGAATATACATCACCCGGGGTTTTTTGGCTTGTGGGGGGCCGTCGATTGCGGGGTTGCCTGTGGTTCGGGTCAAAAAGCGGAAAAAAGCCGAGTCCTCATGTGTTTCGATCTGCGCGAAGGTAAGATAGAAGTAAAAGCCTGCCTGGCCGCCTGTATAGGTTGCTAAATACGGACCGAGTCGCTCTTCGAGCCACCGGCGGGTCATCTGCGCCTTTTGCCGATAGCCAGCCCGAACCTTTTCGATCTGCTCGGCAGCATGGCAATCCAGAAGCACACTGGCAATTTCCTGGGTAACCAGCGGAGCACTAAAACCGCTATCGCTGGTTTTTTGTACAATAGCCCGCAACATCGGGCCGTCCGAACCAATCAAATAGCCGATCCGTAACGCCGGCGCTAAGATCTTTGAGAGCGTTCCGATCTCATAGACGATGCCCAGTTCATCAAAAAGCAGGCCAGAAACTGGGGCTTCGATAATCGGATCGTGGATCAAAAGTTCATATGCCAAGTCGAAGACCACTGGCACTTTTCTGCCCACTTGTCGAGAAAGCCGACTGGCTATTTCTACCACCTGCTGCCTCCGGCGATTAGAGAGGATGGTGCAGGTAGGATTGTTCACGGTAACCAGATAGAAGAAGCGGATGTCTGCCTGCCGAGGCCCAAGCCGATCTAGCTCTGCCTCCAACCGCTCCGTATCCATCCCCTCAGCATCCTCCGGGATAGCCAACAACCGAAAACCTATCCGCTCCAGAAAATCACAATAGATGTAATAGATCGGATCGGTGGTAACGACCAGTCCGGGAGCCAGGACCTGGGCAATGGCTTCCAAGAGACTGCTAGCGCCATTGGGACCGATGATAATCTGCCGTTGCCGGAGTAGATCTTCGGTCAGGCCGCCGATCCGATGCTCCAGATAGAACCTCCGGATCGAGTCGATCAGGTTGGGCGAACCGGTTGGTCCGCCATAATTGAGAGCAACCCGATGTTTTTGCGGATTGGCCAGCACCTGCTCCAGAGCTTGGCGGATCCAATCCCTGGGGATGGTATTTTCATTCACATAGCCGACACCTAGGTTGATGTCCACCTGGTCCCGGAAATCGGCGGCAAACTGAGCCATCATCCGATTGACCGGCGCCGGCCGACTACTGGCTTGGCCATAAAAGGATAATAAAGGTTCTTCCATCGCCATGGGTTGAAAGAATACTCCTGTCAATAATGGACGGTCACTAAGATTTACGCGTCTGTTTACGGGAATCGAATGGAAGGGATTTTAATGACCGTCTTCAGTGCATATTAGTGAGCGAGGGATGCCAAAGACGGTCATGAATCCAGTTTCTCAGTGAAAATGTTGGGGTTAGTATTTCAGCCCGGGAACTCCGCAAGGCGTTCCAGCAGAGGGAGCCGGGGTTTGTTTGTCCCCCTGGACTGCTACTTGTAGGGGAACAAGCTCGCACTGCCCCTTGCGCTGCCGAGACAATGTTAGGCAAGCACCACGCCCAAAAATACCCTCCACCACCAGGCCGAAATGTTACAAGTTGTCAAATCCTCCAGGCCTCAAATCCCTAAATATACCGATTATACCCGATTATACTTGAAGAGAAGGCTTGGGCAGGGAGCAGTGAGCGTCGAAGAAAGAAAAAAAGCGGCCCGGCCGCGGAGTGTTCCGGCGAGCGGGCCGCACGCCCCAACCTTCTTTTTCCGGGTTAGCGGCAGGAAACCCGGCGTTCCGTTGCCCCAACTACCAAGGACTACTGCCAGGCAAGTGGTTGCGTGGCAAGGGGGGCTTCTTTCCTGTTTCCCTTTCTTCCTTTTGGGGAGAAAGAATACGCGGGGAGATGAAGAGTTCCCTTTGGTTTACCGGAGGCCTGCAGGAGCGGCTTGTTGACCTACAGGCGGGAAAGAATCTGCAGACCAAGTCCATTTATAGAGTTTACCGGAGTTTAAACCGGCTGACCAATTCTTTGAGTGTGGCGGCCTGGGCGCCCAGCTCTTGACTGGAAGAGGCCATTTGCTCGCTTCCAGCGGCATTCTGCTCGGTTACATGAGCAATGTTTTGAATGCCGGAGGAGATTTCCTGGGCGCGGGTAGCCTGTTGGACGGTGGCCTCGGCAATGGCGGCGATTTCCGTAGCCGTGGTTTCCACGCCCCGGATAATCTCCTGAAGGGCTTTGCCCGTCTCTTCGCTCAGGAGGGCGCCTTCGGTAACCCGTTCTGTGGATTCTTTGATGAGTTTAGAAATTTCGCCGGCAGCTTTGTTGCTGCGTTCGGCCAATTTGCGGACCTCGTCGGCCACGACGGCAAAGCCCATACCGTGCTCACCCGCCCGAGCCGCCTCAATAGCAGCGTTTAAGGCCAACAGATTCGTCTGGCTGGCAATTTCCGAGATCACTTGAATGATCTCGCTAATGCGTTCGGCACTGGCCTTAATTAGTTGCATCGCTTCGACGGAGCGTTGGACGGCTTTACCCCCTTCGTCGGCCACCTGACGAGTCTGCTTAGCCTTCTGATCGGCCTCTAACGCCCGTTGTTTAATCTGCTCAATCGAGCGAGCCATCTCTTCAATCGAAGCGGTCATCTGTTCCACGCTGGAGCTCTGGGCTTGTGCGCCTTGGGCCAACGTTTGGGCTCCGTCGGCGATCACCCGAGACCCTTCGGCAAATTGTGCCGCACTTTCATTCACTTGGCCAATCAGATGGGCCAGATCGGCTAACATTTTGTTGATGCCTTTGGCCAGCTCGTTCACCGCATCGTTGGTGTTGTCGATTGGAGCTTGGCGAGTTAAGTCGCCCTGGGCGGCGGCATACACTACTTCCAGAAGTTGATCCACTTTCCGGCGCAGAGCTTCGGCTTTTTGACGTTCTTCGTCCATGCGGCGGCGTTCGGCCTCGGCCCGCTCAGCCTGCAGTTGCTTTTCCCGCTCAGAGGCTTGTTTGACTTCCTCCATCGCATGAACGGTAGCTTCGATGGCTTTATTAACAGCCTTAGCCATCCGACCAAACTCATCTTGACCGCTGAAATCCAACCGTCTGCTATAATCGCCCTCAGCTACTGCCTCCATTACGAATACGGTCTGTTCTAACGGCCGAGCTATTTTCTTGGTAGCTACATAAGTAATTCCACTACAAAGAACCAAAGCCGCCACTGTCCCCCAAAGACCCCAATAGACCATCCGATCGCAGGCATTGTCGATACGAGTAATCGTATCGTGGAAATCGTCCTCATACGCCCCTACGCCGATCACCCAGTCCCAGGGAGCAAAATACGTAACGGCGGCCACCTTGTAGCGAGGTTTATCTTCCCCTTTATTCTGCCAAGGATACCGCTCGAAATCACACTGGCCGTCTTTGGTCGCTAATGCTTTTTTGACAATAGATTGGATGAAGTAATGTCCATTGGCGTCTTTTGCCTCCCAGATATTTTCGCCGTCACGTTGACCTTTATGGGAAATGATATAGTGGCCTTGATGATCACCAGTGCCGCCGAGAATGTACACATAGCCGGTCTTGCCCACCACGATGTCCATGATTCCCTGGCGGAGCTCCGGCAAGTCTTCCTGTTTGATTCCGTAGTACAACATCCCGACGATTTGATTCTTGTCGTCCCGGATCGGTTCATAAGCCGTAAGATACCATTCGTCCACGACCTTAGCCCGGCCCACATAGGTTTGGCCGGCCAGTACCTGAGCAATCACCGGGTTGGGAGTACCGTCCGGATTACGGGCTGGGATATAAGTGCCGATAGCCCGGCGGCCCTCTTTGGTTTTTACGTTCGTACAGACCCGAAGCATATCGCCAGCTTCGTTCATCCGTTGGAAGATGGTGCACGTGCCGCCCACCAACTCCTGTACCTTATCCACAATCGGGGAGGGTTTCGTAATATCCCAGTTCTGCCCTAACCATTGGCCACCCACCTCCATCTTCGGTAGCTCCACCCGTTGCGGGATTTTCGTCACCTGATTGACAGCTTCCCAAGCCACCTTGTCTTGGGAGAACCGTAGTTGCCCCGCTTGCCGGAATATCTCCCGAGCTACCTTCAAATTATTCTGCAGTTCCTTCTGCAGTTTCAGATGGCTGACTCGCAGCATCAGATACACATCCTTAGCAATCTTGACACACTCCTGCCGACCTAACCGGTCCATTTCCTCCCGGACCTGTTCCCGGAGATTGGCTTTCTGCGTAAAGATAGCAGCGATCACCAGCCCACTAGCAAGCACAATCCCCATCAGACTCAACAAAAACACTTTCCCTTTAAACCCAAAACGTCCCCACAAATGCTTCAGACTCATAGCACTCTTCCACCCTTACAAAGGATAAAAAAATACGAACCTCACGTCACATTTCACCCTCAGGGAGTGAACCGAATCTTCCCACGCTCCCTGGCTACCAGAGGCAAGGTGAGCGGCACTAGCACTAACGGCCAAAAATCGAGAGCGAAGAAGGTAAAATAGAAGAAGGTAAAATAGTTTCACAATTCTAATGACGTGGCTGCCTTCTGCCTTCGGCCTTCTGTGTTCGGTGTCAAAATCTCCCGCAGCCGTCTAGCCTCCGTCTGATCGGCTTCTCCCACACGGAAGGGAGAGGCAGTCTCGCCATGCCACTGATATGTTCTCTAACTTTTTCTCCTCTTTCCAACATCCGCTTTCCTTAGCCTCTGTAGATGAATTAGATCCCCATAATGAAAAGGCAAGGAGTTTATTAGTGGAAAAGGTTTAACTCCTTTAGGGGAAGCAGACATACAATCAGCAAAATTCATCTTTTCGGAAAAATTAGCTTTTTTCGATCATTTACTCATCTACGATCTGCAGAAATACATTCTGGCTAACATCAGGGAACCTAGCTTCAACCGGCTGAAATGGACTCTGTCAAGCATCCTGCCAGTATTTTTTATAAAAACTCTGCAAAATGCTGAACATAAAGTGAACTTCATAAACTTTTAGTTCTATAGACGCTGGGTTCCCGGAATACCTCCTGGCTATTCTGGTGCCAGCAATGCTAACAACCTTATATATTGGGGGTAGGGAACGAGTGAGCCAACATGGTATAAAACTATCCCCTTTGAATTTTGCAGAGGTTCCTTATCTCTCGACTGTTGCCAATTTTGGCCTTGCCTTAGAAGAAAGATGCTCTAACTGTTTGCAGCTATTGGAGTTAGGAAATTGAGTAAACAAAGGGATATGGCGCCGCAACTCTCGGAGCTAACAGCAGTTAGGAAAAATGGCAAAAGTCAAGCTATCTATACGACGAGTTTTGCCATTTTGAGAGCCTCTGGGAAACTCCGATCGCCTTTTTTATGACCAGCCAGTTAGCTCAGCGCTATTTCCGACGGATCATTTTGTTACGCTTTTAACTTCGCTATGCAAGAAGAAGAACAGGGGCAAAATCTTAAACATGTACTAAAATTCAAATGCCTTTGCCTTCATAGGTTTTGGTTTTCATCCCAACCTTTACTGCATATTGGGAGATCGGAGTATTAGGGAGCCTAGATATTAGGTAGAGACACTAGGCACCAAAATGGTATAAAAATATTTTTTGGAATTATGCATAGTTTCCTAAAATCTGCTGATCTGGTACAGGGTGCGAAGAGAACATAGTGGGGGTTACCAGGCGGCTGGTGATCGGCCTAGTTTCTTGCGCAGCTCGGCCAAGAGAGTCAGTTCTTTTTTCAGGATGACTTCTGCCTCTTCTATTTTTTTCCCGCCAAGGCCCTCGTTTTCAATGCACAGGTCGCCTTGGTAACCGGCCTTGTCCAAGATGGTCGCCACCCGGTGGAAATCCACGTCGGCCTGGTAGATGGGGCATTGATATTTGGCGTACTCCCAGCCCATGGGCCGCTGGGTTTCCCGTTTTTCCGGAGGATAGTTAATGCCTTTTAGATGGGTATGGAACACCCGGCAAGCGAAGTGCTCGAAAATCTCATACAGTTTCGATAGTGGATGGCCATACCAATAGAAGTTCCCTGTATCCAGGGTCAGGCCCAAAAGCGGCGAACCAACTCCCCGGAACAACGCATCCAGGAATTCCGGGTCATTAGTCAGTGCACCATGGTTTTCGATGGCCAACGGCACGCCGGTCGGTTCCACCTGGGCCATGGCTTTGCGAAGGGCCTTGATGGCCAGGGGCAAGAAGTCTTCTTTCCGCATGTTGTGGGCAACCACGTCGATCCGGATGGCCGATACGCCCAGCGACTTGGCCACCCGGGCCACCCGACCGCACCAGTCGGCCTCTATGTCCGGCCGTTCGGCAAACCGGTTGTACATGCAGAAGGCGGTAATCCGAACGCCGGAGCGTTCCATATCTTTGCGGATGCGATTTAGCCCGTCAATATCAGCGGCCGTATAGGGCCCGGCCGGATGCACCAGATGCGGTAGTTCCAGTTTTTCGGTGATGGTAACTTCCATGCCTTCCAAGCCCATCTGGCGGGCAAATGTCCAAATGTTCTCTGGCTTTAAATGCCGAAGGATCACCTCCCGCATCGCCAAAGGCCAAATAGGCTTTTTCTGTTGAACCTCCCCAGCGCTGCCAGGCGGTTCAGTTGCTCCGGACGATTCAGCGCCACTGGCAGCTTCCGCCCACCGGCAAACTTGCCGAGATAGTCCCATACTAACCCCCATCGCACCGACGCTCCAAAACCACCGTCGCCGAGAAATCAGTTTATTCATCATTCCAGTTTCCCTTTCCTCTGCAAAAACCGTACAATTCAGCCGAATGGATAACTCCACCTGTCATCCCTGCGGAAGCAGGGATCCAGTTTGAGAAGGAGTTCGGTCGATCTGGACTGCCGCTTGCGCGGGCATAAGCCTGGATTCCCGCTTTCGCGAGAATGACAAAAGATGGGGAGATACTAGTGGATTCCAGTAGGAAAGGCTTTTCCCGCAAAAGCCCAAGGCCTGTGCTCTCCTCAGGCAAATCCATAGCCCCCATTTTGACCACCAATCGGGGTGATTGCAACCTAGTCTGTGAAACCCGCTGGCTATTGTGAAAAATATATACATCCAGGTGGGGTTACCCATGCTGGTGGGTTTTGCTACGGTTTTGGTGGGTTTGGGGCTCCGACCGAAACTGGTTTCAGAGCCAAACGGGCTTCCTCGCCTGCTACAGAGAGCGCATTACCGGTAACAGAAGCTGCTAGTCTTCCCCAGAGACCAGACAGAGGGCCAAAGCTGCTAGGCAACCAGTAGTGGCAGAAAAGGCCAGAAAAGAAAAAAACGCCCTCTTCCCTTCCAGAAAACCAGGAAAGAGGGGCACTCATAAGCAATCTATTCATCCAGGATATTCGGCGCCATCTTCAGAGACACCGTCGCTCTATGATGGGTATTTAAATTGCCAATGAAACTCCTCCTGCCCGCCAAGACCCGGATTTTCTGGTTTTTTCTGGATAAGGCTCTTTTTGGTTATTCAAACCTCCAGAACAATCACATTCAGGCGCTGAGCATCCAGCCGCTGAAAAAAATCAGGCCCTACTGGAATCAGCACCCTATAGAATCGGGAGACTCCCGCCGTCGAGCCCGAACGCAGGTTCGGAATCGGTAAACAACTAGCCCAGTAAGACCTAGCATCCACAAAACCACCGAGGCCGGCTCCGGCACATACGCCTGATAGGCCCAGAACCGATCCCCATCCTGGACAAAAAGCCAGGTTACCCCACCATAACTAATCACTGCGGTGGAATGGTCCCGGTAGCCGCCGGGAGTGTTCAAATTAGGATAGTTCGGCAAAACAGTCCAAGTATTGGTCCCCACATTATAGACAGCAAACGTTCCAGATTGATCCGCGCCGGTAACATAGAGGTACGGGCCGCCGGGCGCATCGACCATCGCCATAAGCCGAGTGCCCCAGGCAGGGCTACCCCCTAGATCTATGGAAACCGAAGCCCGGTTTTCTAGCACCGCATTGACCGGATCGGTCCAATTGTCCAGCCGCACCCGCTGCATAGTAACCGAGGCGTCTGTTTGGCTGTTCAAGTGGTAATAATAGTTGCCGACGATCACGCCAGGAATCCGGTTGTGAAACTTATTCACATTAGAGCCGTAATCAATAGGAGTGGCAAGAGTGGTCCAGATGCCGCTCTGCACGTTATAGCCAGCTTCCACCATGTCTGCTATTCCCGAGGCAGTCCAGAAAGGCCAGAAGGTCTTCGTAAAGGGGTTATAAATGCTTCCCTGGCTCCAAGAATGCGGATAAGAACCGGTGGGAATCTGGATTTCTGTCCAGGAATTGCCGGTGATGTTATAGACGCTCAGGTAGTCCCGCTGATGGCCCCGCATGTAGAACTTGCCATCGTCATAGAAGACCATGGTGTTGTTATCGCCGTGGCTGTAAGCGGTCCGTGGCGCTGAGGCGATATTGGTCCAGGTATTGGTGGCGGGGTTATATTTTTGCCCTGATTGCCGTTAAAGGCATACAAAGTGTTGCCGACCGGATCGGCCACCAGGCCCCAGCCGGAACCTAGGCCCTGGGCTTGCCAACTGCTGCTTAGTTCGATCCAACTGGCCTGGGCGGCGCTAAGAGAAAGAAAATAGATGGCGACAAGTCCTACCGAAGCAGAGAGGCGTGCGGCGTTCATCGGTTCACCCTTTCATGGACAGGAAGACCATTGGAAGGTATTGGTTTTGTGTAACACGTCAGCCGAATGGGAAAGCCGCTGTTGTCATCCAGAGCGAAAGCAGGGATCCAGTTCCCCCAAGCACCAGCCCGAACCTGGATTCCCGCATCCCGCATCAGCGGGAATCCAGAAAAAACCACAGCAAAAACTGGATTGCTGCTTGCGCAGGAATGACAGAATGTGACATTGGGCTGAAATGTGATGACAATTTAATTAACTTTTTCCCTGAGCAACGGGGAGTTCTTCCTCATTTGGCTGAAGTGGTAGTTGGTTTTGTATATTGCCACGGCCGGGTGGGAGAGATACTCTCCACAGATTACATTATGCATTGTCGATACAACTCCTTTTCTTGTCAAGAATTTTGTTGGGTTTTTTTCTGATTTTGTTCTTTTTTCAGGAGGGGATGATACCCCCCAAGTTGGTCGGCCTGAATATGTATAAAACAGCATCATTCCATTAGTTAAGGTGGTTCCAATAGCTCTAAAGTGCGCTGGGGCAAATCGCCCAAAAAGGTTTCGGCAACCAGACATAACCGGCACTGGTGGCAGAGCCAGCCTAAAAGCCGATGCCGGGGATGCTCCACTTCCGGGACTTTCAGCAGATGGGTCTCCAATACCAGGGGCAAGGCGTCGGGCTTGATAAAAAGGAAATCCCTGGGTTTGCCGGCCCGCTGGAACCGTACTATACAAAGCGGTTCGTCATCCCACGTCAGGGCGTTATTAAGTCGATCTTCGCCGCCGGAGTAGTGAGCCAAGATGGACCAGGCGGTCTTTGGCGGAGTGGCAGGCTGCTCGGCGGACAAGGCGGGGGCTAGGTCCAGGGGCTGGGTCTGGCCGCCCAATGCTGCCTTCCCCGAACACTCCGTGGAATCGTTTATCTGGAGAAACAGGAAATTATTGCCGGCTTGCAGCTTCAGGTCCCTATAGCTGGTATATTGGGCCAAATCGGCTTCGGTAAGCTGGGGAGTAAGAAAATAGGGGTCGTCGGCCACATCGGCCCACCGGTAGTAGTGCGGCCGAGCCGCATCGAAGCGGGGCAAGCTGTGCTGATCGGCTACTAAATCCGCCTGGGGTTTGACCGAGGAATATTTCAACCCGGGGATTGGTTCCCCGGCAGGTTGGCAGATTTTGAGCCAAAATTGACCTTCCTGGCGGAGGTCTTCGGCGGCCACCAAGAGTCGATTCCAGCCTTGTTTTAACCAGATGGGCGCCACGCGCGGGAGCCAAGGCAGACCGTTGCCCGCATGATCTAGCACCGTCTGCCCATTCAGCCGGACTATTGCCCGCCAAGTGCTTCCCAGAGCCAGCTGGGCCCGGAGCTCAGTAGGGCAATAGACATATGTAAATGCATAGGTAAGCTGATGAGCATTTGGGTCGTCCGGTTTGGTGGTGGACAAAGGAAGTGGGTTTGGTCCCGGCTGGGGAGGTTTAGGAGTTTTGGTCGTCGAAGGTTCTTTTGTTGAAGGGGCCGAGGAAGCCAAGCGGGCGGCCTCGGCCAGCCGGATCATTTTGCTCACAGCCCGGATGGGTTTCCAGCCTTCGGAGGGGGAAGGGGCGTCCAGATTCAGCCCAGCAGGCGGGCTCTGGAGCACCTCCGGCAGTAGATCGGGCAACTGGATGTCGATGCGGTTCCACGGCGACGAAGGATACTGGCCAATCTGCTCGGCCAGCGCCCAGGAGGTATCATGAAACTGGGGTTGCGCCCAAACGGGACAAACCGCCTCGGCAGTCTCGGAAAGGGCCAGGAATTCTTTTTGGTCGCCGATAGCCGTCTGCCAAGAGGAATCGGTGAAGAGGTAGGTTTTTTGGCCGTCGGCGAATTCTATTTCCAGCAGCCCGAGGAGCCCAGCGTCAAAATCCTCGTTTTGAACGGCCACGGCTAAGAGGTTTTCGCCATGCCGGAGCCATGGGGTAACCTCTACCTGGACGGCGGAGCGCCAAGAGCCGTGCTGAAACAGGCGCCGACCGTTCAGCCAGACGATCAGCCGGTCGTCCGCCGTCAGCGTCAAGCGGGCCTTTTGGGGCAACTGGTCTAGGTGGAAGCGTTTGCGGTGGTACCAGGCAAAATGGGCTTCATGGCGTTTGCCGGGATAGCAGATCCACCAAGGCGTTGGATTGGGCCAGGGCATGGGGCCTCGGATAAGCCAGACGTCGGCAGAGGGAGCAGCAAAATGATCGCCGATGCAAACTCGGTCATATTGGCCAGGCTGAACATAATAGCGCATGGCTGCCCGATACCAATTCCACCAAGGAGGCCGATAGCCGAACTGCGTGGAACCATGGCATCCGGGCCATCCGGGGCCGTTGCTGCTGGAAGCTAAGGCACACTCAAACTGATGGAGCCACTCATGCCAGGCCACATCCCAAGGGGTAACGAAGCCGAAGCTGCTCCAGGCGGCATGAGCGGGTCCGGCATCTGGGCCGGAGGTTGCGCCGCCGCCGGCGCCGCCGGTAATTTCGATCAGCGTGTCTATCTGTCCCGGCTGAATCAACCGGTCCCAGGGCGGCGGATGCTCCAGCATCTGAAGTTGGAGGGCCATCCGCCCTTGGGAGCATACGTATATTAAATCTTGCATGGTCTGAAGTTCCCCTTTTTGGGCAGCCACCTGCAGGACCTGCTCCGGCGAGGGTCGCAACGCCACGATGCCTTGCCACCGATTGGTTCTCGGAGGCGGAAACCGCTCCAGTCCTTCCTTCCACAGTTTCAGGCACTGCTGGACCGGCCGACCCGCCCAAAGCAGGGCCTCAGCCAATTGGTCGTAGGTCTTCCAGGCAGAAGCTAACGCTAACGACTGGGCTAGCAGTTCCGCCGCTTCCTCATAGAAACCAAGGGCCTTCAGATATAGCCCCAGATCAAATAGACGGTTGGCGTCATGGCGGGCCTGTTGGGCGGCTTGCATGGTGTGGGCGAAACAGGCCCGTCGCCAAGCGGCGTCGGCCAAATCGCCCTGCTCTGCCTGGTGGAGGCATCGCCGATAGGCGGCTTCCGCATCGGTCCAACGCCGCTGCCCCTGGTAGGCCCAACCCAACCGGTAAGCTACCGTGGGGTCGTTCGGTTTCGCCTGGGCTACCTGCTCCAACACACCAAGCCGTTGTGAACCAACCGCCTCCTCCCCAAACAGATACCACTCCCAGGCCAACAGGAACTCATAGGTCCAGGCTACATACGGCCGTTTGTCCACCGATGCCAACCGAACCCGCACTTCCGATTTCCCTTCGGTCAACGCCAAAGGAACAACAAAAAAGCCCTTTGCCCACTGACCCGCAGCGGGGTCGTCGGTTTGCCATAAACCGGCCTTTTGGTCGTCAATAAAAACCTCCAGGTCGCTAGTTTGGCCGCCCGCCAATTGACGTACCAGGATCAAATAGCCTGGCCCGGGCAGTTTGACTTGGAAGGATTCTTCGGTGCGGATGCGTCGGCCCTGGTCGGCCACAGTCCAACCATCGGCATAGGTGTATCGGCCGGACAAAACCGGGCCGGAACCGGTATAAGAAAACATTTTTTCACCTTCTGGATCACCTACATCCAAGCGTGCTATTGGCCCGTGGCTGCCGGGCATGGTAGGCTTGCCCCACGGCCCTGCTGGCGGCGTACCAATGCGCTGGCTAGCCACCCAGGCGGAATCGTCAAACTCCACTTTCTCCCACCCTTCGGAGGCTTGGTTGGCACACCGCCACCGCTGGTTGGAATCCAACGAAATGGTCTTTCCGTTGCCCAACAACACCTGGCCTTTCAAAATAAAGCCGCCTTCATGGTCATCGTTCTGGACCCGGACGGCCAAAACATTCCGGCCTTGCCGCAAAAGCGGGCGAAGCGTTTTCAAGCCGACTGGCTTCAGGGTGTACCAATCGCCCGAACCACCGATTGGAAGACCGTTGAGATACAAAGTGGCAAAATTGTCGGCGCTAAAAAACAGATAAGCAGAAACTACCTCGGCGTCGAGGCTAAAGGAGAGACGGCCATAATACATGCCGGGCGGCTTTTGCCACTGCCCTGGATACCAGACCCACGCCCAGCCTAGTTCCTCCGATGGAGGATGGGATTGAGGTGAGCCTGAGCCGCTACCCGCCGGCCAAGGCAAATCTTTGGCTGATTGGGTAGGATTGACCCTGACGGGGCTTTTTTCCGCTAAGGGCGGTTCAACTAGCGGTGTCTCAAGAGGCCTGGAGGGAAGTTGGGTAGGAAGGGCCGTCTTGTTGGCCGACGCCGAGCGAAAACCTGTATGCACCGGTTCGGCCGGTTCGGGCGGTGGAACCCCACCAGATAAAAAAATCATCCGTCGGACCAGATCGGGAAGCACGAACCCGGCTATCAGACCCAAAATCAGGGTAATCCAGAGCCCCCGGAATCTGCCTCGGAGTGCAAAAGGCCACAAATGCTTCCGTCGAATTCCCAAAAACCAAACGACCGGCACTGTCAGCCCTCATCCAGCTCAAAAACTGTGAAAAACCACGATTCGGATGGAACTGCCTCAGCGGCTAAGGGGTTTCCCGGATCAGGGTTTGATAGGTAATCGGCTCCAATAGGGTCTGGATGAACTGGAGTAAGAGTTCCGGTGGGGTTTCGGCGGCCAATTCGCTTTTGATATACAGGCCCTGACCGATCCGCTTTACCACCAGGGCCGCTTTGCTGCTTTGGCCCAGGATGCGGTACGGGGCGGCAAAACCGGTAAACTCGATGATCCCGCCGCTATGC
>JANXAQ010000296.1 GCA_025062105.1 Thermoguttaceae bacterium | reverse complement strand
AATGGCAAAAGTCGAGCTTACATTCCTTCCCGCAATCTGCCAAAAGCTAAGAGGCTCTCGACAGAACCCCCCTGTTCTGGTCCTTGGCCGTTTATTCTACCTCTGATTTTTCCCATTTTTGGACTCCTACCGATAACTTCTTGGTGGCTTTCGACTTAGGAAATTGCATGAACAAAAGGATCGTTCTTCGTAACTCCTAGAAGAAAAACAAGTTAAGAAAACTGGGAAAAGTCAAACTAAGAGGCTTTCCGACTAAATGCTTCTACCAAAATGGAATTCCCACACAGGTTCTGGGAGTATCTTGTTGCTTATGAAGAGGGAACGTACCTCATTGTGTTTAAATTGTTTGGGGGTTTTGTGGGTTCCCCAGAGTTTTCAGCTAAACGAGCCTACGATTGAGGGGCCCAGAAAACACGACTTTCGGGATTCTAAGAAGAGAAACCTTTTTTCATCATAAAACCGCTTTTCAGGTCAGGCGCTATTCCTTTGAAAACATTGAGATTAGGGAATTTGCTGGACCATAACCTCTTGAAACAAAAGAAGTTACTAAAATTGTCAAAAGCCGTGCTTTGATCTTTTATCCACGCTGCTTGCGCTTTCGTAAAGTGGCTAAGCTTCTCCCAGCGACGGGGGCCAGAAACTCTGTGGGGCAATATAAAGTAGGATCCGCCTCCCCCAAGTCAGATTTCGCCAGCCTCTATACGCAGAAAAACCTTGGGATTCTGGATTTAGAGTTTCAGACTCCGCTGACCCACTGTTTGGGTCCTGCAGTAGGGAGCCTGTTGCACTGGGTGGGAGTTGCCACTGAGCGGCTAGCTCGCCGGGCCTGGAAGCTAGTTATCTTCCCCACGCCCTAAACCAACCACAAAAATTAACCCCCCGGGGCTTGACTAACGAACAATCGTTGACTAGAAAAAATAACAGTAGGAGCATTTTCCAATCCATGAACAGCGGGCAAATTGTAGGATTTTTTATTTCGGGAGAAAATTGACCCAAAGCCCTTCTATCTCCTGCCGATTGGAACTGAAAGCCAGAAAGTATTCGAATATTTTGACTTTTATTTTGACTTTGAAGACCATAGCTTGCCCCTCGGACCACAACAGGTTACCGAAGCGTGTCCATCGGAGAGATCTTTCCAAACCAGTAGGAAGATAGGAGGATTTTACTCTGGTGTTTTCCTGGGCAGGATGCTCATTTTACTCAAAGAGCGCCATCCTGGAGTGGCCATTCCGGCTAGCAACTGAAGGTGCTTGTCCGGAAGAAAAGAGCACCAACATGGTATAAAAACATCTTCATCGAACGGGGTCATCCGCCATCTGGGATTCCATAAAATGAAACAAATGGAAGTAGCTAAGCTCTATTCTCTTCCATACTGTTTTGGAAGCAGCCAATTCACCCAAACGCAAAGAGCAAAATCTAACGAAAAGTTTTCTCAGTGGCGGGCCTGAAATGGCATTTGGAGGAGTAAAACCGTTTCCCTTTCGGAATTCCCCTGAATTCCCGAAGGCCACATTTCAATCGACTTTTGCCATTTTGGGCCTCTGGACAAACGGAGAAAGTTCTAACTTCTCGGAATTGTTGGATTTAGGACATTGTGTGTGGACAAAAAGGAGGTTCGCCGTAACTCCTGGAGTCAAAATAAGTTAGGGAAAACGGGAAAGTCGAGATTTAACAGGACCATGGATGGAAAAGTGCCCGCCCAAAATCCATCGGGAAACCGCAAAAATCCATTTTCAGGGCATCTTCTCAGCTGCTGGAAGGGGTACTTTTAGGGATATTTTGACGAAAGGACAAGCGACCGACTATGCTACATGTGGGTAATTTAGGAATCTCTGGCAAATCCTGAAGAGGGTGCGAACTTGAGGAACTTTTGATTCGGTAGGGAGGGGACCGCCTCTATTCAAAACCGAGTACAGGTAGGTTGTTAACAGTGCTGGCAAAACTACCGATTCGGTTAGAAAGGGCATCCCATTGGGGTAAGAATAACTCCTTCGAATGATCCAGAGTGTCTCATTCAAACATTCTTTTGCCGGAAGGTAGCTCTATTGTCTGTAGTCTGGAGAGGTTTTGCCCATCCTGCTCGGTTTTGCTTCGGTTTTGGTCGGTTTGACCCTCGACCGGAAAGGGTTTCAACAGAGCCCCGGAAAGTTTAAAACCTTTTCCTTGGAAGATAGGAGCTTTTGTTTGAGTGAGCATAGGAACCCTACCTAATTTAACGGGGATATTTTTATGTCATTTTGGCTTGTCATGCTTGAACCCAATCTCTGGGTTGCTAGACTCGCTAGCAGCCAATAGTAGGATCCCGGCTAAGAGAACCAAATGGCTAGAGAATCAAAGGTTCAAGAAGTTCACTAGATGTTCTTCAGGATTTTTCAGAGGTTCTGGTAGTACCATTAAGAGCAGTCTCAAACCAAGCTGGCGTAAATAATGGCGATGGTATCTGGTCCGTCGTAAGGAGGGGGTTATGGCGGTGGAACATCCGGATTCGTATGTGTTTTGTTTAATTCAGGGGAAATGGAGGGGGCCGTATCGGCTTAGCCAAGTTCGGCAGTGGCAGGCCAAGGGCCGATTGCCCAAGGACCTGCGTTTGGCGTCGGCTAGCGTGCTTCAATCGCCTTCCCCGTCTTCGGTAGGGTCAGACGTTACCAACTGCCCAAAGGCGATAGGGCCGTCGTTGCCTTTGGACAAGAACAAGAAGGCAGCTGGCGGCCACCCGCCCCCGTTACCTGCTAGCGTAAGCACAGAGACTGCAACCCCATCTGGAACTTCACGGCATTCGCAAGGATCGCCGATTCCCCCGGCAATAGCACAATCGGCAGGTGCCCAAACGGAAATAGTCGCCTCTTGGCACTGTGGAGAAAAAACCGGCGAGAAAACTAGCAGGGTTTTCGATCTATATCTGATAGGGGCTCTTTTTGCTGCTGGGGCAGTTTTTGCTCTGTTGATCTTACTGATTAGCTTGTCATCTAAGCCAAGCCGTCAGAAAACCACTGTGGACTCCTCCCACTCTCCTGTTGTATCGGACAACCATTCCTTCGAATCCCAAGACTCTCTTGTGGAGAGTTCTCCGAAACTGGGACCATTCCCCCCTGGTGAGGATCCCTCAATCGGAGAGGTACCTCCAGAAACGCCCCCTCCTCCTCTGGAAAACGAGGCCCCCATCCCTGACCAGTCCAACACCGTAGAGGAATGGCTAGAACAATTACTCCAACTTGGCCGACAAAATAAGGCCACGCAAAACGAACCTCCGCTTACGCCGTCCAATCCTAGTGGCCGAATCGAGGATCAAATGCCCATTATTGAGAAGGCTTGTGTGCTGATTTTGGCGGCAAAAGTCCAGCAAATGTGCTTAGGAAGCGGTTTTTTCGTCCAACGGCCTACCGGTGAACCGGTAGTGGTTACCAACTTCCATGTCGTTGAAGGAGCCATCAATATTTGGGTCAAGCTCCATTCCGGGCAACGGTATCCGGTGCAGCGGTGTGCCCTAGAACCTCGTGCCGACTTGGCTTTTTTAGAAGTAAATGGTCTGACGAAACCACCGGCCATCTTGACCTTGCGCACCCAACTGCCTCGATTAGCCGAAGAAGTGTATATCTTCGGAGCCCCCCAAGGACTAGAAAAAACCATCACCCGAGGTGTAGTCAGCGGCGTACGAACGACGTCCGAATTGGCCCAGTTACCCGAATTCCACCAATTTTTGCACCAATACGACAATATCACCTGGATTCAAACCGACGCGGCCATCAACCCAGGCAATAGCGGCGGGCCGCTTTTGGATCGCTCCGGCCAGGTCCTTGGTGTGGCGACCTGGAAAGTGCTGCCTCAATACGCCGAAGGGTTTAAATTTGCAGTCTCTGCCTCTGAGGTGCAGCAGCGGCTTTACCGTTGTCGGCTGGTATCTCTGGCTGAGGCCGGCTTGGGAGAAGCTGCTTTGGTAGCTTCCCAGATAAATGCCCTTGTACGAAACACCTTTTTGGCTTGGCTGCTCGTCCGGCTCTCCTGGGCAGATGCCTCCGAAAATATAAAACAAACTATTGAGCTACTACATCCGTTTGCTATTCCTTACGGGCCATACAATCCTATACGGCGAGCCCAAGGGGCTGTGGAAATAGCCAGCACGCTGGCTCCCATATTCCACGATCTTGCGGAGGAGCTAGACAGGTTAGACCGCCAACAGTTTGATCCGAAGGTGGGGCAAGCTCTGAATGTTGTTAGTGCCGGACTCCGGGAAACCGCGAAAACCTATACAGAACTGGAGATATTAAATACTCTGTTTATCCAAACCCGAAATCCCTCTATCACCACCCGAATGACATACCTCATCAACACGCAACAAGCTCGAATCCGAGACATCGATCGCCGACTAGAAACGATTCGCATAGAATTATCAAGACGATATGGTATAGATTTTCCATAATGCTGAGCCTTTGCATAACCATAGACGGAGATACGCGAATTTTTGCTTCTTTTGGCTCCGGCACCTGCCTCCAAACACCTCCTAAGGGTAGTCTGCTCGCTGTGCTAACAGCCTACGAGAGTGAGAAGAGAGGGAGAGAAGAAAATAGTATAATTAGTATAATTATGGAAACTCTGAATAAATCGAGGTTTTAGGGAAATTTTGTCCTTTTCGCCATTTTTTTCATGTAAAGGAGGCTTATCGAGAGAAAAAGGGATCGAGGGGAGGTTCTCTAATTTCTCTCGTTTGTCTGTTTTCACTTCTTTGGACGCCTCCGGCGCGCACCGGCAGCCGTCTCAGCCAAAACAAAGCGCCGGACTATCCCCCTCCAGAGAGTCCACCAACCGAGGACGTGGAGATAAATGTTCCACATCAGTTAGCCGGCTAGGATTGCCTCCAAGCCTATCCTCTTCCACCCGACGCCGATGCCGATAAATGCGGGACATAAGCAACCGCCCCATACGCATACTGGGCTTTCTTCTTAAGCCCACGCTGGCCGCACCCGCAGCCAACCAAACCGCGCTTTCAACACCCCAAATACATGCTCCACTCCACTCCGGACCGAATTCCATAGCCGATTGAGCTTCTGCTGCCAACACGGGAGCGGACGGTTCCGTGCCGCTCAATGCAACAGGAAACTCTTTGCCTCCGGCGCTACGTCCCGGATCGACTCCTCTTGCCCCACATACGCCTTGTCCCCATACACGGCTGTCTCCTCCCCATGCAAAAGTTGACCAATCACCTGGCTATCGTGCACATTGGCCGCCGTCACCTCCACCCAGTGCACAA
>JANXAQ010000260.1 GCA_025062105.1 Thermoguttaceae bacterium | reverse complement strand
ATGAGCCAGAGTCGTTTTTTCAGAGGTTTTGCTCCGGTCGGGAGCGTAGTGGTAGTAGGATGGCTAGCGCTAGTGGGATTCGCCTTGGCGCAGGACGACCATTGGCAAACGTGGTCCAATCATCCTCTCCACCCAAAATGGGGATGGTTTGGCCAGGCGGCCAATCCTATTTCGGGGAACGCAGCGGCCCCGGAATGGAACGGCCAAATGGCGCAGCAGGCCCATCCTGATCCAACCAGCGCAGCCCATCCCGATTGGGATAGCTTACCCACCGAACAGACCTGGACTGCCCCAACCCCAATGGACGAATCTGCAAAATCCTTAGAGCCTGCTACTAAAGAACTTGCCACCCCCACTGATAACACCCCAGCCACTGCTGAAAACGTCTCCGAAATCCCTGAAATTAACGAAAAATCTTCGGTCTGCTTGTCAGAAAACGGAAACGCAGCCGAAGACCAACAGGAAACTAACGCCACTGTGTTGGAAGGAGAAGTCCAAAGCATGGAGGAGTATTTCCAGCGGTATGGGACCTATGCTGGTAGCTCTGGCTCCCCTACCCTAATCACTCTTCCGGATAGTTGGCCCTCCGAGACTTATCCGAGAAAGCTTGGCGCCGGGGATTTTGCTGAGCAGGTGGAGACTATGGCCGAGGATATGCAACAACCACGGCAACAGCAACAGCCGGAGGAAACCCAAAGCGGTGGCGATGCAAGTACCCAGGAACACCAGAACTCCTCGGGTCTTCAATCCGACACCCCTCCTGCTGAGGAAGCAGTGGATCCGATAGCAGAGCAGAGCTCCGAAGCCGATATGCAAGCTAATGAACAAGCGGAAGATCTCGAAGCGCAGGCCCAGGGCGAAGAACAAGCCGATGAGGAAGAACAAGCCAACGAAGCTTTCGAACAGTTAGAATCCTCTGAACCCGGCCAGGAATTACAAACTACTCAATCACCAGGGGAGAACACCCAATCTGCCCAACAGCCGATGACTGAAACCCAACAGGAAATTCTTTCTCAAGAGCCTGGAATAAAGCCCTCGGCTAATATGCCGGAACAATCCCCCCAGACAGAAGCCCAACCAGAGGAAGCAACCCCGCCGAGGCACCCTTCGGAATCGCAACCAGAGCACCCACTGCCGGCCGATCAACTAGAACCAGGTATCAGTGACGAAGCGCAGAAGCTGGAGGAAGCCCCGCTTCAGCAGGAACCTTCGCCAGAGGTCAGCCCTGCCTGGGAATATGAACCAGGCTATGGTCGGGTAGAGGCTCAATACACTCCTGCGACCGAATCCACCCCCTCCTCCCAACCCGCGGCAGATGCTCCAGCTCGGTTAGAGAGCAACCTGTCCCCGGGACTCCCCTCGGAAGGGCAAACCACCCTACCCGAAACCCAGGCGGAAGGATTGCCCGAAGAGGAGTATTTTACACCTCCACCGGAGTTCCTTCCGCAGGAGCGCTACGAATATCCCCAACAGGACTGGCAGCAGGAGGACAAAGATCCGGAGCTAATCCCAGAGCAGCTTCCGTCGGCGGAAAATACTGATGGAAATGCCACTTTGATCAACAATCAGCCTTGCCAAGAGCCGTCCATCCAGCAGGGACAATCTCTTGACCCCACCCAGCCGGAAAACAAACCCCAGCAATCCACCCAAACGGAGACCTTCTGGGCGGACATGCCTGGACCGGTTTCGCAAACCCCCGTCTCGGAAGCTCCGGTTCAGCAACCCCAGGAGAACACATATGAGTGGTGGCTGGAAAATCCAGACCATTGGACGGAAGAAACTTCCCAGCCCGTAGCCCGGCCCGCCATGCAAGAACTCGATGCTGGACTGCAGAAGTCTTCTGGCACTCAGCAAACTCCGGGCGAAAATCCCATGGGGGATGAAGAATCCGCTGGGCCGGAGGGCGCTTCGTCTTCAGAACCAAATATGTCTTCGGGAGGGCTTCAAAAGCCTACTGCTGGGGATAAGCCACCAGCCGATCAGGTAAACCCCCCTTTGCTTCCGGAGGCTGGAGAGGGCGCTCGGTATACCTATCCAACGCTTTTGGAAGGAATCGGTCGGAGTCTTCGTCGGCTGGTAGAACCTTGGGGCAGGAAGTTCTCGAATCTATGGAACATCTCTATCCCGGCGGATTGGTGGACCGGTAGTTTTTCCTCGGCAGAAGAAAACCTACAGTAGCTGGGAACTGGAGCAGGCGAGCCCGTAACCAAGCAATCGCCCACAAATTCTTATCTTAAAAATTGGACTCCCATTCAAGGCTTCATTCCAGCCTCAGGCTGGATGAAGCCTTTTTATTTTGGCTGGTCCTACTCGTTATAGAACTCATCATAGATTTGATTTGATACTGGTACCCCTTAGCCAAATGAAGTGAGCCTAACTTTTCTGCACTCTTGTAGTTTCTCCGGACCAAAACGGATAAGGTGATGGAAAAGTAGCTGGTGAGGAGATCCAAAACTTGCCGATGGAGCATGGGGGGAGAGGCAGTGCGGGGCTCCAGTTACCCCTCTATTTGGTGGGACCAGATAAAACTCGGGTAGTATTATCTTTGCGGTTCCTCTAAAAAATCTTCCCAAGAAGGCGAGGTTTTTACTTGGCAAAGTACCCTTCCGGAGAATAAAATAGGGCTGTGGGGAGAGATTTGCAAAGCAAATCCGAGCGATCAGGAATTATAAGGCTTTTCTCCTTCCGGGCGTTCTAACGGAACAGACGCCTGGAGTAGCTTGGTCTTTTTTTAGTCGGAGAGTTTGGCCATGTCTCGACGGTGCTTGTCTGTGTGGTTTGGTGGGTGGGTGCTAGCGGGAATTGGGTTGTGGGTAGCTGGGGCTTGTGCTGCGGAGGCAGCCGCCTCCAAACCCGAACTCCAACAGCTGGTCGTGTATGCTCATCCAGATGGGACGAAGTATTTTGGGCTTTGTTTACGTGCTCCGGCACAGGCCAAAGAGTCCCCTGGAGTGGCGGTGGCCATTTTGTTCGATACTTCTGCCGGCCAAGTAGGTGATTTTCGAGCTAAGGCCTTGGAGGTGCTGGATCAACTCCTCCAGAGGTTCGGCGCAGAGGATCGGGTACAGGTATTTGGTGTTGATGTGAACACTATTCCGCTTTCGGAAGGATTTCTCTCCGTTCAAAGCGATCAGATCAAACAAGCCGTCGAGAAACTCCATCAGCGAACTCCATTGGGTGCTACGGATTTACCCAAGGCCCTTACTACGGCTTTGGAATTGCTCCGGGCCCAAGAAGGGAAACCACGCACAATTGTTTATATAGGCAAAGGGACCAGCAAGGCTCGACTATTGGATGCACAGGAGTTTGCCGCTCTGGTAAAGCAGTTGAAGGATGCTCGGGTTTCAGTGCATAGTTATGCGATTGGTCCTGGTCCGGACTTGCAACTGCTAGGTGCCTTGGCGGCCCAGACCGGCGGCAGCCTGCTGGAGGATTCCGCAGCGGAAGCTTCGGCCATTGCGCAGCAGCTTGTGGCTCGACTGCATGGGCCGGTCTTTTGGCCGATCGCTCAGAAAGTAACTTGGCCCGAAGCCATTCGAGAAATCTATCCGGCCGAGTTGCCTCCAGTACGGATAGATCGGGAGACGGTGCTGGTCGGTTGCTTGCAGGCCGAAGGGCCGTTTTCGATCCAGGCCAGTCTGGAAGGGCCTACTGGCCAAGTGGATGTCACCTGGACTGTGCCAGCCACCGCTCCAAATGAAGATCACAATTATCTGCCCGCTTTGGTGGAGTTGGCTCGGAAAGACCCAAGCAAAGGAGTTACTTTGCCGCTGGTGGATGCGGCCAGCTTGAAAATGGTCAAGGCGGTGGCGGACAGGGGAGCTAGGAATTTAAACCTGTTAGCCCGACAAGCCTTGGCTACTGGGCAACCTGCCGAGGCTCAACGGCTGGCCGAAGAGGCCTTGAAGCAGGATCCTAAAGATCCTGAAGCCCAGGCGATTTTGCAGGCGGCCCGTCGTCAACTGGCTGCTGCCAACTCAGCCCCGCCAGGCGGCGCCGGAAAAGAACCAGCTTTAGAAGTGCAGGGTAATCTGACACCTCCGCCTATCGTGCCCGGCGCCGGCGCCCTAGTAGAACAATATCAACAAAAACAAAATCTGCTCGCTCAGATGGTTACTACTGATGTTACCCAAGTCATCAACCATGCTCGCAGCATCATGGCCGAGCAGCCAGAGGCAGCTATCAACGAGCTGAAACTGCAGATGGAAAATGTCCGGCGGGTACCGGAGCTGGACGAGGCGGTACGAACAAGACTGCTGGGGCAACTGGAAGCGGCTGTCCGAGAAGCCCAGCGCCGCCAACAGATTAAAGAAGAACGAGATCGGGAACGAGACGTGAACTTAGCAAAAGCTCGCGAACGAACCCTATTGCAAGAGACCCTCATGCGCCGTGAAGAAAAGATCCGCCAAATCATGGATCGATTTAATGCCCTGATGGACGAACGTAAATATAGCCAAGCTGAAGAAGGGGCCATGATCCTTCGGGAAGAAGCTCCCGAGATTCCAATTAGTGCGCAGGCCATTACCAATGTACAAACCGTAGGCATCTATGCTCAGACCATGTTAGTGCGGGCGGAACGAGAGCGGCAATTCTACGCTACCTTATTCCAGGTGGAACGCTCCCATGTGCCTTTCCCAGACGAACCGCCGATTACCTATCCGGATCCCGATATCTGGCAACAGTTGACCGCCCGTCGCAAAGAACGTTACCAGGCGATGGACTTAGCAAGCCGAGGGCCTGCTGAAAAGAAAATCCTCCAACAACTCGACTCTCCTACCAATCTCGACTTCGGTCCGGGGACTTCGTTAAAGGATATTATCGACTTTTTGAAAGATTATCATAAGATTGAGATCCAGTTGGATACCCCTGCCTTAAAAGATATCGGTGTGGGCAGTGACAAACAACTAGATGAGCCGCTCAACTTAAAAGGTATCTCTCTCCGCTCAGCCTTACGACTGTTTCTCCGCCAAATAGACCCCCAGCTGACGTATCTAATCGATAATGAGGTCCTTTTGATCACCACCTCCGACAAAGCTCAGGAGCGGTTGTCGGTGAAAGTCTATCCGGTGGCCGACCTGGTCATTCCGATCCAGACACCGGCCTTCCAAGGCGGTTTTGGTGGCCTAGGCGGCTGGGGCATGGGGATTAACACCGGCATGGGGATGGGCATGGGCGGCTGGGGCGGTGGCATGGGCGGCTGGGGCGGCGGCATGGGCGGTTGGGGTGGTGGCATGGGCGGCTGGGGCGGCGGCATGTGGAACGTCCCCCTAGATCGACTCCCGCAGCCAGTCCGAGATCGCCTCAACCAACTCCTCCCTCAACGGGGCCAGAACGGCTTCCGCGCCTTCTCTGTGCCTGATTCTGCAAGCCAAGCTCCCGCATCCTCCGCTGCTAACAGTTTCGAGGCCGAAAAGCTCCGCAAAGAACTTCTAGACATCAGCAAACCCGAAGCGTATCAAGCTTTCTTCGCCGCCCATCAGAATCCACCGGTCGATCCGGCCCTAGTCCGCCAGGTGGTTCGGGAGCTGATGGAGGCCAAAAAGTTTAGCCACGTAGCTGCTCTGATTGAAGCGGCCCTCCGCAACCATCAGCCCCAGCCCTGGATGTATGAAGCACTTGGGCTGGCTCTTCAAGCCGACGGACGGCCCTTGGAAGAAATCGAACGGGTGGTGCTTTCGGCCTTAGATTTTGCCCAATCTCCGTTGGAGATGACCTACATTGGACTGTATCTAGCTCGATTAGGCCTGGATCACCGGGCCTTGCAGATTTATCGGCAGGCTGCCCAGTTAGATCCTCGTCGACCGGAGCCTTATCTGGCCGCCCTGCGATCGGCTCAAAAACTGGGCGATCTCCAGGCCAAGCAGTGGGCTAGCTTGGGAGTCCTTCGGCAAGCCTGGCCAAAACAGCACATGGAGGTTTGGCAGACTGCTCGCCGAGTGGCCCAGTCAGTACTGGAAGAACTCCGCTCTGCCGGCAAAACCAAGGAAGCCCAGGAATTTGAAAATGCCATGCGCACCGCTATGGCCCGGGATGTAATGATCCGAGTCTCTTGGACCGGAAATGCCGATGTGGATCTTTTGGTCGAAGAGCCGTCAGGCTCTATCTGTTCGGCACGTAATCCCCGTTCCTCCGGCGGCGGTCTGTTACTGGAGGATGGCGCTTCCGGGCAACTAGATAGTCTCCGAGAAGGACCTGCCGAAGAAATTTATATCTGCCCGGAGGGATTCTCCGGTACCTATCGGGCCTTGATCCGGCGGGTCTGGGGCCAACTGACCGCCGGAAAAGTGCAGGTGGAAGTGATCACTCATCTGGGTACCGACAAACAACGTCGAATCGCACAGACCATCGACCTGAAAAATGACGAAACCATGGTGGTCTTCGATCTGCAGCACGGCCGCAGAAAAGAATCGCTCCAAGAGGAACAAACTCGTAATGCCTTAGTCGATCAATTGACTATCCGGCAGCAGATCTTGGCCCAACAGATTGCCGCTGCTATTGATCCTCGAGCGTTGGCCGGACTGGCTGCCTCCCGAACCTCGTCTCCCGGGGGAGGCAACACAGGCGGCGATGGCAATGGTTCCTATTCCTTTCCCTGGGTCCTGAGAGGAGCGGTTGGCTATCAGCCGGTCATCATTACCCTGCCCGAAGGAACGAACCTCTCGGTTACCGGTGTGGTCTCGGCCGACCGGCGATATGTTCGGGTAACCTGCATCCCGCTGTTCTCCCGCATCACCGATGTCCGTATCTTCAACACGTCTTCGGGCGAAGAGACGCAAGGAATGATTCCAGGTACTGGCGGCAGGGGATATAACCCCCTCCCTAATCCCCAACCCGGCGGCTGAGACGCAAACTCCCTTTTTCCTTCTCACTGCTTTACCGAAAAGGAAGAGGTCCTTTAGCGAAGGACCTCTTCGTGTTTTGGAGGTACGGAACAAAACCTACGCTCGCAGAGGGCCGGGGGCCACTTCGATATCTAGCTCTTCCACCAAGCCAGCTTTCAGCCGCTCAATGGCAATGGCCCCCATGACCGCATTATCCGTGGCCAGAGCAGGCGGCGCCAAAAACAGCCGAAAATTCCGTTGCTCGGCTTCCTCCAAAAGGCGCTGGCGCAATCGGCTGTTGGCGGCAACTCCACCGCCGACACATAAAGTCCGAAATCCGGTACGCTCCAATGCCTGGAGCGATTTACCCACTAGGCAATCGACCACAGCTTCCTGGAAGCTAGCGGCCAAGTCGGCCACCTGTTTCGGCTCTAGGACCAGGGAACGAAAATCCTGTTTTCCCGGGCCAACTATTTGATACCGAACTGCCGTCTTTAGCCCGGAAAAGCTAAAATCCAATCTGTCCGGCTCATCCACGAACGGCCTGGGGAACCGGTAGGCCTGGGGATTCCCGGCAGCGGCTGCCCGTTCTACGGCCGGGCCTCCCGGATAGCCCAAACCTAACATACTGGCTACCTTGTCAAATGCCTCACCAGCAGCATCGTCGATAGTGCTGCCAAGCATGTAGAAATCCAATGGGGTTTCGCATCGGTACAAGGCGGTGTGGCCGCCGCTGACAATCAACCCCACACACGGAAATACCTCCTGGCCGCTGGCAATCCGGCAGGCATAAATATGTGCCTGCAAGTGGTTGACCGCTACCAAAGGAATCCGTTGAACCAGGGCAATGGTCTTGGCGGCCATCAGCCCTACTAAAAGCGAACCGGCAAGTCCCGGGGTAGTGGCAACAGCCACCGCATCCAGATCAGCCAGTCCGATTCCAGCCCGGCGCAGTGCCTCATCAATGACTGGCAAAATCCGCTCCATATGCGCCCGGGAAGCAATCTCCGGCACCACACCGCCAAACCGTTCATGCAGCCGATCCTGCGATGCCACCACGGAGGAAAGCACCTCGAGCCGATCGGTTACTACGGCCGCTGCAGTTTCGTCGCAGGTGGTTTCGATGGTAAGCAGTTTCACGGCCCTTCTCCTGTGGCCCAACCCGAAACACTAGTTCCTTGGATTGCCATCTGACAGACTACCTCCAACGGGAGTCCATAAGGATATTTTCGTCGGCTGTGCTGGGCCGGAAACTCTTCTTGGGTCTTCAGGCTGATCAACTGCCTGATGGCTTGGTCAGCTGCCTAGTGGATCGGTTCACCTCCTGGGGATTGAACAAAGATTGCAGATAGATTGTACATATATTCATAAAGATGGGGTAAAGGCTCCCGACGGATTAGCTACCGGTTGCAGGTGGTGAACCCAGGCAGGGGGCACATTTAGCCAAACCCAATCTCGCCGGATTTCCGCCCGTTGAAACAGTTCTCGAAACATCCGTTCAATACCTTGCAGACGTTGCCGATCTGCCCGGCCAGCCACCAATCCCCTTAGCCGCCGAATGCCCATATATTCAAAAAACGAAAGCACGCCTCCTGGCCGAAGCAGTGCCGTCATCTTCTGCAAAATCGCCTGGACTTCCGATACCTGAAAATTATTCAACGGCAATCCGGAAATGACCAGATCGTACGGTTGGGTTTCCGGCATCTGTTGCACCGGAGTATGAAAGATACGCACCTGGGCTTGAAAACGGTCGAAAGGGGCTTCCGCCATGAAACGCTGTTGGAGTTGGGCCACAAACCGCTCGTTTATCTCCACAAGGTCCAATCGGTCTTCTGGGCGCATGCGTGTCAAAATCCACCGGGTAACTGCTCCGGTGCCCGGTCCAACCTCCAAAATCCACTGGGCATTTTTTTGCCGGCCCACATATCGAGCCAATGCCCGGCCCAAGGCTCGACTACTCGGCAAAATGGCGCCGGTCGTATGATAAGCTCGCCAAACCTCCTGCCAGAAAACAAGATATTCTCGTACTAATCCTTTCACCTAAAGGGTCTCCTTCCACTGAAGCTATCCTTTTTCGGCAAAATCATTCACTTGGGACAGATGCTATAGGCCCGCCCAAGCAGCTCGGGCACCCCGAAGGCCTTTTTGAACTTTCTGGCCCCCATTTTTGCCATTTTCGTTACCTGCTTATGTTTCCAGGAGTTTAACGAAAAGGCTCTTTGGCCACCTACGGTTATACGTTCCGTCGTTCAGAAATCACTTTCTGGTGCGGAGCTCAAAATGGTAAAATTCCAGACACGAGCACCTTTACCGCAAGTACAGCCAGAAAGAGATGGCCAGAAAACAAAACCACTTTGGGGGGCCGATTAGAGCCATTTTTGTCGTTGTTCCAGGTGGATCCAGCGGTCGGCTTCCGGCAGACCGGGTACCTTCATGGCCGCATTGTCCCACTGGATCGACTGGCCCACACGCAGCGCTACGATGCCGATCAAAGCCACCTCGGCAATCGGGGCAGCAATTTCCAGTGGTTGGAAGGTTTGCCCCTGTCCCTTGCAGGCGTCGAGCCATTCTTTCATGTGGTCTTTGGTTCGAGGCAAACTGACGGGGATGGGTTTGGCGGCTTCGTGGTCCAGCACTCCTCGGCATTTGGCATCTCCTTGGAGTTTCAGCACGCCGCCTACGCCCCAGGCATTGGCATACAAGATACCCTTTTCGCCCACGAAAAGTACGCCGTTGGTGGGCACTTTGCCATAGGTTGACAAAAGCTCTTTTCCCAGATGTTCAGGTGGCTCTGCCTGATGGCCGTCGTGCCACCATAGCCGAACCACATGGCCCTCTGCCGATGGACATTCCCAACAAAAACTGTTGGCCGAGGGATAACTATCTAAAACCGGTTCCGCCGACTTGACGGAGACCTTAGTCGGTGGCCCCAATTTCAAAGCACGCCAGGGGAGGTTCATGGCATGGGCACCCATATCGGCCAAATGACCATCGCCAAAGGCCAACCACCGGCCCCAATGCAAACAACCCACCTGCCCTGGAGCAGCAATGTAATATTGCTTAAACGGCAGCAGGGGCGACGGCCCACACCAAAAATCCCAATTCAAGCCCTCTGGAATCGGATCCGGATTTGGGTCGATCCGCGTACTAGGCGGAAACCCACGATTGATCCAACAGTGCACCTCCTGGATCCGACCCAAAAGGCCCGCCTGGATGACCTCTATACTGCGGCGGAACGTATCGGTAGCCCCGCCTTGAGTGCCGATCTGGGTTACCAATTTACTTTGGCGCACTAGTTGGCCAATTTGTCGAGCCTCGGCCACGCTATGGGCTAAAGGCTTTTCGCAAAAGATGTGTTTTCCTGCCTCCAAAGCCCGTTTACACATCGGCACATGCCAGCGCTGGCCAGGCGAAATGACCACTGCATCCACCGTCTTTTCCTTATCCAAGAGGGTGCGGTAATCTTCATAGATTTTGGCCCCGGCCAGTTTGTCGGCAAAGAGTTTTTTCATGTGGGCAATTTGCCGGGCATCCACATCACACAGCGCCACAATGTTTTCGCCCGAAGCTAAAATCGAGGGAACCAATTGGACGGCCCGGCCGCCGCAGGCCAACATTGCAATGTTCAGTCGCTGATTAGCCCCTGCCCAGGCCTGAGTCGGAATCAGCCTCGGCGCTGCCCACGCCCCTACCGCCGCTGTCATACTGTCCCGAAGAAAAGCCCGTCGGCTTACCTGTACTCTCATGGTGGCTACCTCCTAAAAAGTATGATGACGTTGGGGTTTGAATTACCCATCAAAGCCATTCCGCTCTGCAGAAACCCAATTTTCCCAGTTGCGGGGCTACGGATCTAATTAACAGTCTCTCACAAAATGAGCTTTCCTACCAGCCTCCGACCTGGCAGGTAACACCTAAGAAGGACAATTTGGTAGCGGTTCTAATGGTGTATTCCACGGTCAATAAAGTTTTCTGCCTATTTTATCCTAATGGTTTTACTTATCTTTCCTATCTTTCCCAAATTCCCCTAGACAAAACACAACCACAGGACTAAGATACTCCGGGCAAACATACTCGGTCTTCCGTTAGCCCTGCAACAGCACAGAGATTTCGTGACACGCCGGAATGTACTAGGTCCGCTGCTTCTTGGCGGATCGGTGGGACAAATCCTACCAACCCTTGGCCATTGGATGCCAACAGACTCATCGGTCATTCCTTCAAACCCAGGAACATCTTCAAACTTAGTATATCCAAAATGGTAGCTCTTGGAGAGATTCTGATGGGCTTACTGGTTCGGATGCTCGCTCTGGGGAGGCTATGGATGGTTCTAGTACTTCTGGTGGGCTGTTCGAGCTGGAATCTCCGGGGGGAGGGATTTGCCGAAAATGAGCTTTCAGAGTTTTGCGGCCAATATCGGCAGGCCGACTTAGGCACTGGACCAGCAGGTCTCTCGACCAAAGCCCAACAGATCGAACACAGTCTCGGCGTCCATCCGTAGACCGCAGCAAGTATTTAATATCGTGGAGGAAGCCACAGCTCAACAGATCGACCAGTCATGGTGTCCATCCGTAGGGCAAAAAAGAAGAGTTTTTCTGAGAACAAAAAGGTAGAGCTTTTTCCCGCAGAGCGAAAATCTCAGGACTTTGAAGGATACTGTACTTCTGAAAAATGCCTCTCTAGGGGGGAGGTTGTGGTGCTAGGGCACCGACCTACCCATCCCTAAAGGCCATTTCCGATTCCTTCCGGCCGAGCCGTGCAGCCCACCAAAATTGCTCCTCCAACCTATAGCCTTTCGAGAGGTTAGGCTGTCGGGCATCAGAAAGCACTGGCTGGGATCCGGTGCCGCAACAACCTAGCCAGAACGGTTTTATCCCACCTCTACCCCCATAAAGGCGAAATTTTGAGAAGGTCCAGGAGGCTAGGGAATTGGACGAGCCTCCTCTGCGTGGACGCCCTGGTGCAGAGCGGAACCCACTTTTCCCAGCATAGGAGACCGAGCTGCTCACAGCATGGATAAGACACCCGTACGTCTGGACAGACCCTAGTGCCGTCCAATCGTTACGATCTCTCCAGCAGGCCATGTTCCACTAGGAGGCGGTAGAGGCGGGGGCGGGAAAGGCCGAGCAAGCGGGCGGCTTTTGCCTTGTTGCCTTTAGCCTGTCGAAGCGCACGCCGAACCAGTTCGCCTTCGATCTTTTTGAGGAATTCGTCTAGCACAATCTTTTGTTCAGGCCTTCGGGGATAGGCGGCCGCATCCCAGGCGAGGTGAATGGTCTTTGGCAGATCGGCTACGGTGATCAGAGGGCCATCGGCTTTTTTGTAGGCTTCGGCCACCACCTGGGCTAGTTCGTCCAGGTTGCCCGGCCAATCGTAGGCGTCCAGCCGATCCAATGCTTCCGGACTGAAGCCTCGGATTTGCTTGCCGCCTTGTGCGTTAAGTTGTTCTACAAAGGCCTGGGCCAAAAGGGGGATATCCTGCCGGCGCTGGGCAAGCGGCGGCAGTTCGATAACGAGCGTGCTAAGCCAGACAGCCAGCTGGGGCGGAAACGCTTCCTGCTCGGCTAAATCCAACAGCGACATCCGAGCGGTGGACAAGACGCGGAAGGCTGATCTTCTGGCTGATTCTTCTAGAATTCGGTGAGCTTCCGCTGGGAGTTGATCGACTTCTAAAAGAAGCAGAGTGGGGCGGGTGGCGCTGCTGGGAGGATAACGATGATGTAAATTCATCAATGTAGCTTGGATTAGCTCCTCCGGCATGATAGCACAGTCCAGAGGGATCAGCGGACCTCGTCCCGTCGGCTCCGTGGCATAATAAATTGCCTGGGCAGTATGTTCCCGTCCGCTGCCTGTGGGGCCGACAATAAGCACGTTCGCTCTTGAGGCAGCTGCCGCATCTACCTGGGCCCGTACCCGCTGCATCCATAAGACTTCCCCAATCAGGCCATCCATCCGATACCGACCTGCCTTTTCCAGATGGAACTGTCGAATGGTTTCATGTAGATGGGCTGCTTCGTCTGGCCATGGGGTGCTGGCAGCCGGAATCGGAATGTCTTGATCTTTTTCGGGCAGGTCCTCCTCCTGGACTAATACCAATAAGCCGAGTGGTTCCCCATCTTCGTCGTTGAGGGGGACAAAGCAGGCCAATCGACGGCGAAGCGGCTGAGCAAATCGGCCTCCGGTTACTCCGGCCGTGGTAACCCAGTTGCTCCATGCTTCTGGCGGTGGGGCCAAACCGGTGGCAGCCGCTTCCACACTGCCCGGCTCCGCCTGCGAATGATACAAGCACTTCTGCCCCAAGAGCATTTCTCCCGGAACCCCTACCCATTCTGCACAGGCTTGGTTGCAATAAATTAGCCGACTCTCTGCATCCAGTAGATATACTGGTTGCCTTGCCAGGTCGATTAGACGGGCAAGTTTCCGTGCGGTTGCCGACAAGCGGGCCATCGGCTCATTCCGTCTCCAAATAGGACAGAGCTCGGCAAAATTGGAAACAGGACCATTCTGGTGCAGAAAAGATTGGGAATGGTTCCTGCAGAATGGGGGCGGGAGTTAGGGAGGCTTTGGAGCTTTCTGGGAAGGCTAACGATTCTACGGCATGGCCGGCCGCATTCCAGATCGGCCAAGGAAACAGTCCCAATCCGATACAGAGCAGTCCGCAAATCACCGCGGCAATCCATGGCCAGGAAAAGCCACTGGCAGAAGGTGTTTGCGTGGGGGGCCAAAAATACACGGCAGCCACCACTCGGAGATAATATCCAGCAGCCACCGCCGCATTGAGCATTGTTATGGCCGCTAGTCCCATAAACCAGAAGCTTTGAGCCGATGGGGTTGATAGGGACAGACTGGTTTTAATCGCTCCGAAGACCACGGCCCATTTACCCCAAAAGCCGGCCAAGGGGGGAAGACCGGTTAAGCTAAACATAAATATACTAAGCCAAGCTGCTGCCCACGGCCGATGCTGGGCTAGGCCACGGAGTTGTTGGAGGTTTTCTACCGACTGGCCGGCACAGCGCAGCGTCTCCAGCACCGAAAAAGCCCCCAGGGTTGCCAAGGCATAGACTGCCAAGTAAAGCAATACCGCTCCTAAGCCATCCACCCGGCTGCCGACATCCGCACCACCTAATCCCACCGCCAAACCAGCCAATATATACCCTGCTTGCCCAATCGAACTATACGCCAATAGGCGACGCAGCTGCTGCTGCCACAGCCCCACCAGATTGCCTACCGTCATCGTCAATACTGCCAAGGCTAAGACCACTCGCCAGCCGAACACATACTCCTCTCCCCCCGGAAGCGTTTCTCCCAGGATGCGGAGCAAGGCGGTAAACCCGGCAATCTTCGGCATTACCGAAAGCAAAGCCCCATTCGGATAACTGGTCCCTTCATAAACGTCCGGAGCGTAAAAATGGAAGGGCACTGCAGCAATTTTAAATCCTAACCCAGCAAGTAAAAGGGCCAGAGCCAATTTGACAAAACCTGTTAGCCCACTGCCAAGACCAGGCGATCCACTCAGACAGGAGCGGATTTCCTTTAGCTGCAGCGAACCACTGGCGCCGTACAAAAAACTCATCCCATAAATGAGCAGTGCTGAGGCAAGCAAGGAGAGGAAAAAGTATTTGGCTGCCGCTTCGGCCCCCCAGACATCTCGCCGTCCTACACAAAGCAGAATATAGGTGGGGATTGAGACCAGTTCCAGGGCGACAAAAAGCAAGACCAGATTGTCAGCCACCGCCACAGCCATTGCCCCAGCCCCGGACAAAAGCAATGTGCCTAAGTATTCTGGCCGGTCTTTTTGCCCACCCCCGGCCGACCCTAACAACACCAGCAAACCCACAGAGGTCAAACTCAGCCAGCGAACATATAGACTGAACTGGTCTAGGAAAAATGTCCGGGGCTGTTCGACCGGTAAGTCCAATCGGGCCAAGGCCCAACCGGCCAACACCACCCCCACCAAGGCAATCTGCATGCTTCGAACATCCTGCGAAACTTTCGAAGCATCAGGCGAGAAGTTTTTCTCGGCCAGAGGATCGTGGGGTTCAGATGGTGCTGGTCGGCAAAAGCACCCCCGTAAATACAAGACCACTGCCGTCGCCACCAGCACGATTTCCGGCAGGAGCAAACCTATTGCCTTGGCTGTCAGCACGATGGCTCTCTCCTCATGGGGTCCTTAAACCCATGCTTTCTCTCTGTGCCCGTTTTGTTTGTGGTACGCCCGAAGGGCTATAGTGCCCCCCCAAAGTGCTAGGGGGAGATTCTTGGCCGAGTGCAATAGCGTAAGTCAACCATTTATCGGCCGGCGGCCATCTTCAAGGCCACCAGATAGGGCACTGGTTCACTGCCTAAGGCATTCAGTACGGTGCCGCCGGCGGTGAAGTTATGGGTAACCCAGTCCGGCTGACCATATTTTTCCAAAGCAGTGCCGCCTTCACCGCCGCCAACATAGACTTTCACTCCGGCATCTTTCATCCGTTTGAGTTGCCGGATGAATCGCCGAGTGCCTTCCTCAAACCGAGGGTCTTCAAACATGCCAAAAACGCCATTGTGGAAGGCGACTGCTTCTCGGCCACGAACCGATTCCAAAAATTCGCCGACTTTCTTTTCGTAATATTGGCTGGTTTCAGGGCCCACATCCAGTTGCTGATCGGTTGGGCCGATGGTGCGGGATACTCGGCCGTCTTGCAGCACAAAGTCGATCGGCATAATGAACTGGATGCCTTTCTGACGGCCGTCGGCAATAAGCCGTTTGGCCTGTTCGACTCGTTCCGGTGGAATGTAATAGGGTTTGTCGGCATGGGCGGGATCTTCTTGGACGCCAATGCAGAAATCTTGGCCGTCCAATTGGGCAGCCGCTTTTTTAAGCCCCATGGCCAACGAGCCCCCCGTAAAGACCCATCGGACAGTGCCTCGGTTGATCATGGCAGTCAGATCGTCGAGTTTGTCGATCTTCAGACCGCTGGAGACGACTAGCTCCGCCTGGAGGCAGTCCATCAACGGTCCGGTAAACTGCCCCCATTCATACTTGCCCATGGCCACCCGATCCATCGCCGCCGGGATCACCAGACTGGAAGTATCTAAGCTGCCTGCCGAAAAAGCCTCATGCACATAGATACGGGCGACCTTTTCGGCAAACTCGTTAGCAATTTTGGCAAGCCGAGGTGCCAATTGAGCGATGTCGGCCGGTTTAGCCTTCCAAAGCACCCGCTCAATCTCATATTTGCGCACGTTTTCCAACATGATCAGGCCGCCCGGCGGAGCCTTTTGGATGGCCTCCGGCACTTCTGGCAGAATTTCCAAAGTATCCGGATTCAGCCAGTCTTTGATAAATGTGATCTCACATTGCATGATTTCCGCTAGCCGATCTCGCACCTTATTGAGCGATTTCTCCGGTTCTCGACCAATGTGGCCGAAGATGATTTGTTTCCAGCCTCGGTCTCGGCCAAATCGAAGGGTTTCTTCCATGCAGCGGAGGCGAATATCGCCTTCGCCGATTTTGGCCCCCGGTTTGGCGTCAGTGTCACCACGGACCAAAACAGGCGTGCCGGCTGGCACATCGCTCAAGCTGTCCAATTCCGGAATGGATTTCAAATATTCCGGCAAAGAAAGCTTCGGAACTTCTGGATCCACTCCAAAGATCCCACGAAGCCATTTTTCCATCTTTTCTGCTGTTACTTTCATGGCCTCCCTCCGGTTAGAAAATGGGTCCAATAGTCTCCCTCCAATAGGGAATCTTCTTTCGATTGTTTTGTTCCTACCAGCCTGCCAGTCCCGGCTCCCATCCTCACAGGCCTTCGCAGGCTTCTGCTGCCAACCAAGAAGCTGTCCTAAAATGGAGATTTGGCTGGTTGCCCATGGGTTTTGGACGACCAGCTCCTATCCTCCACACCCCTTAAAACAGGGATTGTGGGGAATTGAGGAAGGAAAACTCCTTTCATCATAGAAAATGCTTTTTCGGCCAGCCCCTAAGACAACGAACGCTTGATGAAAAGGCTGTCGGAAAATGTATTTTTGTGGGCAATGAGGCAGCCAATTCGGAAGCCGCTGCAACTGAAATGCCTGTGGGCAATTGGGGCAGGATTAAAATAGGCAAAACAAACCTAACCCCGAAAACCCGGGCTTTGCACAGAACCTATCCTTTCTACTTCCGGATCATAGAGCCCTACTTTCTAACAGTTATAGGCGGAGTTTCTTATTCCTGAAGAAGCCGATGATGGCGGATTCGATGGGCGTAGGGGTTATCCATGTTGCCCAAATCCTCTAGCTTGACCAAATTCAGCCCATCGCGCACTTCCTCCCTGCTTGATCAACCTGGTAACCCCAATTTTACCACTCTGCTATGCAGGTCGTTTGCAAAGGTTGACCTTCCTATTGTCAGCCTTTGGCTCTGTGGAAACCGTTTCCGGTCGGAGGCCTAACCCCACCAAAACTGAAGCAAAACCGACCAGCATGGGCAAAATCTCCCCCAGACTGCGGACAACCTTTCAACAGAGCCTCAGCCTTTCTCCGGCCTTAATACCCTTCCCCTAGACGCCAGCAGATCGCTTTTCTTTTTTTCTTCTTTTATAGTGGCAAAATCTGGTTTGTCTGATTGTCTAGCAAAGAGAAACTCATTTTACTAGAAGTCCCTGGCTAGGGAAGGAGGGTATCGAAAGGTTGCCGGGAGGAGACTTCTAGAGCCCCCTTTTCGGGGGGAGTGGGATCACCCCACCAGAATGCATCCAGAAAATCTTCCCAGAAAGGGGAAGTTATACCTCTTCTGGTACCACATAGGGCGGACGATATTTCCGCCGAAGCAGGGCGTTGGCTTCTGGGTCGTCGGGGAATTGCTCAGTCTTCGGATCGAATCGGACTGTCCGGCCCAGTTGATAGGCAATCTTCGCCAGGTGGCAGATCGTGCAAGACAGATGGCCGGTCAAGATGTCGGCGGTCAGGTCTTCCGGATTTCGGGACCGGATGGCCTGGATCCAATTGGCAAAGTGTTCCTTATCCATCATCGGTTCGCCAGGTGTATGGGCGTAGGGGCCCGGTTCACATTTGGGCCCAAAAAATGTCCGGTATGAGGAGTAATCCGGGAAAATCATGTAGCCTTTGGTGCCGAAGAAAATCGCGCCGACGACGTTGCTATGATCAACAAATGGATACTGATCCCGGAAGCCCGCTTCGTTGGGCGTGTACCAATGCCGGATCTCAAACGTTACCAACACATTGTGCCCCTCCCATTGGCAGGAGAAGGTTTGGGTGTTGGGGGTATCGGCGTCATCGTCGGCAGCCGGTGGAAAACGGCCGCCCATCGACTGCACTTTGGTCGGGGCACTCTCCAGTCCTAAACCCCATCGAATAATATCAATCTGGTGGATAGTTTGGTTGGCCGTATCCCCACTGGCAAAATTGGATATCCAGTACCATCGCCGATGCATGAAAGGAGAATATTCGACCATCTCGGCCGGACCTACCCAGGCATCCCAGTCGAGCCCCGGCGGCACAGGAGTCGGCTTGTGTTTACCCAAATGGCCCCGAATCTTATAGCTCATCCCCCGGGCCATATAAACTTCACCAATGATGCCTTCTCGAAGTTTACGGATACCTTCGATGATATTGGGACTGGATCGGCACTGAGTGCCTACTTGGACGATTCGACCATATTTTCGTGCTGCTTCCACCATCTTTCGGCCTTCCCAGATATTGTGGGAGGGAGGTTTTTCTACATAAACATCTTTGCCTGCCTGACAGGCCCAGATCGTCTGCAAAGCGTGCCAATGGTCTTGGGTAGAAAAGCTGACCGCATGAATCGACTTATCCTCGAATAGTTTCCGCTGATCGATGTATCGAAGCAACTTTTTGCCCGCTAGTTGCGGATAGTGTTTTTCAGCCTCCGCTAGTTTTTGCTGATCGCAGTCGCAGATAGCGGCGATTTCGATGTTCATTGGTTCGGCTAGTTCGGCTAACGCCGCCACATGCGCTCGCATCCGGCCCCCCAATCCCACCAGTCCGATACGGATCCGCTCGTTGGCCCCTCGAATGTCTTTCGCCACGATCGGCATAGCCATCGTAGAAACACCAGCTGTTGCAGAAGTCTTCAAAAAACGACGCCGGCTTTGGCCCCTAAGGCTAAGACTGTTAGCGGGCATAGGCATCTCCTTGTTCCCAAGAGAATCCAGCGGTAGCAGCAGCTCGCCATACTGCAAACTGTACTTTCTGCAAAATCAGTCTTTAGGGGGAAAAGCTATGGACCCGGTCCAACCGGGCCGCCCATTCCCAAAGAGAATTTCCAACTTTTAAGCCCCCGCCCAAGACCCTACGAGGCTATCCTAAAATGGAGATTTGGCTAGTTTCCATTCGGTTTCGGCCGACAGGCTCCTATCCTTCAGACTCCTTAAAAATAGGGATGTGGGGGATTCTGGGGAATTGAGGAAGGAAAACTCCTTTCGTCATAGAAAATGCTTTTTCGGACAGCCTCTACCAACATGGTGCCTCTAACCATGGTCTTCCAATAGGTTCCGCTGCTAGCCAATCCAAAGGGCCTGGGGGCAGCCGCTGAAGGTAAGCCGAAGCCAGAGCAATTTAACCCCCATAAAGGGGAATTTTTCGGAAAGTACAGATTCAAAAGGGACCTCTGCATAATTCTGGGAAGATATTTTTATACCATGTTAGTTCCCTCCGCCTCTGACCCCCTATATTGGGTTCCTAGCAGTCCTAGCAGCCTACAAGTTCGAGTTCTACCATTTTCCCTAAGTTATTTTACCTCAAGGAGTTACGGCGATCGCCCCTTTCCTCCTCCAATTTCCTAACTCCAATAATTCCAAGCAGTGAAAGCTTTCTCCTCTCGGCAGGAAGCCGAAAATAGCAAAAGTCCAGACATAGAGTAGGTGTTTGGATAGGAACAACTAGAGCCTACCGAATCAAAAACATAAAGTTGATTATATGTTCAGTGTTAGGCAGAGGTCCCTTAGGTTATCCAAAGGAAACTACCCCCCTAGAAATTGGTAGAACTCGAGTGGAGCACATACAAACCAGTGCCCACTCCTCTGGACTGCAAACCGAGGCTAATGCTACGTACTCAGGGCTTCTCGAATTAGTTCGAGGGTTTCGTCGATCTGTTCGGTAGTACGGAATCCGATAGTAAAGGCGTCCACAGCGCCAGACTGCAGGACATAGCGGAGTGCTTGCAACCGCTTTTCTCTGCTCTCGTAGCCGGTTTCGCCGTAGATTTTCATCCCCAGCACACCCCGGCCAGTAGCATGGATTTTCTTGCAGATGGGCAGGACCTCGTCGGGTTTACCGTCCATGTTTTGGCCGAACGGATTGATCCGGATCAATTGAACTTCGATCCAATCGCAGTCCACCGACGCTAACAATGGGTCCATACCGTGCGAGGAAATGCCGATAGCCCGAACCCGGCCTTTTTGTTTCGCTTCGGTTAGCACATCCATCACTGGCCGCATATCCACCGGAAAATTCTTTGTGGTCATGCAGTGCATCAGTACACAATCCAGATAATCAGTGCGTAATTCTCGGCGGAACCGTTCGATGTCGGCTTTAGCCACTTCGGGGTGTTTAGCCATGGTTTTGGTTAAAATAAACAATTGATCCCTTGGTAAGCCCTGAATGGCAAACCGCACAAATAGATGCATCGAATACATATCAGCAGTATCGATGTATCGGATCCCTCGCTCATAGGCATGACGGAAAAGCCGAACGAATCCTTCCTGTCCCAGAGCCAGTTGTTCGCTGCCGCCCCGGGTGCCGGTGCCAATGCCCAAGACGGTCGGTTTCAGGCCGGTTCGGCCCAAAGGCACCCGGTCGGTGCCGCTGGTGATCTTTGGCCGAGCCGAGACACCAACTTCTAGTTGCCCCCCTACTGCTCTTCCCAAAACCCCAGAGGCCCCTGCTGCCAATGCACTAGCCAAAAAATCTCGCCGTGTGTACTTCATAACCACTCCTTTCTATAAACAAATATTAGCCAGACTTAAATTTCACTATATCCAAGCAGACCCCCTGTTCCCAAGCCTGTTTATCCATCCCTATGCCGATTCTTTGGAAAGGCCTCTGATCAGGCAGGTGTACCTTGGCTCATCAGGTTGGCAAATCGTCGGAATAGATGGCTGGCATCATACGGTCCAGGACCGCCTTCTGGATGGAACTGCACGGCAAACATCGGCAATCGTCGATGTCGGAATCCCTCCAACGTACCGTCGATCAGATTCACATGGGTAATTTCTACCTCATCCTTGGGCAACGACTCGATATCCACGCAGAAGCCGTGGTTTTGGCTGGTAATTTCGATCCGACCAGTGGTTAGGTCCTGCACTGGGTGGTTGCCGCCCCGATGGCCGAACTTCAATTTAAACGTCCTGCCGCCCAAAGCCAGGGCTAACACCTGCACCCCCAAACAAATCCCAAACAGGGGAACTTGGCCGATCAGTTTTCGTACTTCCGGAATGATACGCGTCAGTCCTGCTGGATCACCAGGTCCGTTGGAAAGCAACACCCCATCTGGTTTTTGGGCCAGGACCTGTTCGGCTGGAGTATAGGCGGGCACAATAGTAATCTGACAGCCGCCCTGAGCCAAAAACCGAAGGATGCTATTTTTGACACCAAAGTCATAAACAAACACTCGAAACCGGGCAGTTTCTGGTGCTGGCCACTGTTCCGGTTCGGCGCGGGTAACATACTGCACCATATCGCGGCCAACCAGTCCCGGCCAACTTCGCGCCATTTCTACCACTTCCTGTGCCGATCGGCCCAGGGTAGAAATGGCAGCCTTCATCGCACCGGCCTCTCGAATATGTCGCGTAATCGCTCGAGTATCCACCCCTTCCAGGCCTATGATCCCATATTGCTGAAGGTACTCCTGCAGGGTCATTTCGGATTGCCAATTACTCGGAACATAACAACCCTCCCGTACCACCAAAGCCACTGCCTGAATCCGGCGGGATTCCACATCATGCTGATTGACTCCGTAGTTGCCGATGTGCGGATAAGTCATCGTAACAATTTGGCCAGCATAAGAGGGATCTGTCAGTATCTCCTGATAGCCGCACAAGGAGGTGTTAAATACCAGTTCGCCGCAGCATTCGCCTGGCGCACCAAACGATCGGCCTCGAAATACCCGTCCATCTTCCAAGGCTAAAATCGCTTCCGAAGAAGATTTGTTCACCTTCGCTCCTTTCCTTTAGATGGACCTTGATGATCTGACATTTTAGGCATTGTATGCCGAAAGAAGCGAGGAAAAAAGGGGATAGATCACCGATTCTGGGAGATATCTGGCTTTTGTTTCTGCCGGTCTGGCTTGGTTTTCCCAACTTTTTTGCCCACAATAATCGGAGAGCGACTTCCCCAAACTAGCTCCTTGTGCTTGGACCAGGAGGATTGCCATGGAGTTATATCTTGTACGCCATGCTTGGGCCGAACAACAGGATTCAGCCCGTTGGCCGGACGATTCCCAGCGGCCGCTGACACCCGAAGGCAAAAAACGATTTTCCAAACTGATCCGCCAATTGGCTAAAACCCAGTTCCAAGCCAGCTTGATCGTTACTAGCCCACTACTGCGGGCTCAGCAGACGGCCCAGCTAATTGCCAAAGCTCTCAAAAAGCAAGGGCCTACGCTACTGGACCATCCGGAGCTGGCACCCGGCGGTTCGCTACATAAGCTGGTTGAATGGACCGCTGCGCAAACCGCAGTACATCAAGCCATCGCATGGGTCGGCCATGCTCCGGATATCGAACTTTTCTGCGCTGCACTGATCGGCCAAGGCCAAAGTCTTATCCACTTTTCTAAAGGAGCAGTAGCTCTAGTGCGATTTGAAAAGGCCCCGGCGCTTGGACAAGGGGAACTACAATGGCTGGTAACGGCCAAACTCCTAGGAATTTAACCTCCGAAGCGGGACTCTTCAGTTTCTCCCCTTCCGAGACCACAATGGCTTCGCCGAACGGAGAAACCAGCTTCCTGGAAGGAGCCACGGAGCCTAAAAAGGCGAACTCGGACCGGCACCAGGCTAACAGGGCCGCGGCAGAGGTGAATCCGCCGGAGGCCTGCTGACCATCAGGACGTCCGCCTCCCGTGCCCCCGGTTCTAAGATTCGCACCTTCCCCTGGTCCATACAGTCTCCGTATCGAGCTACCAAACTGGCTGCCTGCTGAAGAGCCTCAGGAGTTGCCGGGCCAACCAGCACCGCCACAGGCCCCATAAAATCCACCGGATCCAGTACGGTCCATCGGGCGGGGCGAAACCGTTGGACCAATGCCCAAATGGCCTGGTTTTCTGAAGCATTTCGACCTAGCACCACTTTGTGTGCTGGATCCAGCCGGACGTGTCGGCCAAAGTTAAGGAGTTCAAAATCCGCCCGGTTGGCCTGGGAATCATGCTGCAGAAGGTCTCGCACGCGAGGAGCAAAACTCAGGTCCGTCAATCGACACCCGGGCGAGGGAGTCGGAATCTGCCGAATGCCTAATTGCTGAGCCAGTTCAATTAGGGCCCCTCGACCTCGACCTTGAAAATCATAAAGTTTCTCTCGGTCCAGCAGACCTTCTTGTTCCGGAATGGTAGGTTTGAGCAGTTTGGCCGACAATGGTCGGAGCAGCCGACCCTCCAGGCCGGAATATATCTCAATGAGTTCCAAATCGCGGCGTTTTTGGCTACTAGGCCGCTGGCCCACCAGTTCCCCACTCACCACCAGGCTGGCACCGATGGCCTCCATCCGGCGTCTAGCCAACCGACACATGTATATCCGACAATCAATACATGGATTCACCCCCTTGCCGTAGCCAAACCGAGGCCGCCGAATAATCTCGATATAATCCTCTTCCACCGGGAGCATTACTAACGGCACCCCCAACTGCCCAGCAGTTTGAGCCAGGTTGGTTCTGGGCTTGTCGAACATCAACTGAATATGAAGGGCTTCCACTTCCCAGCCCTGCTGTTGCATAATGCGAACAGCCAAGCTACTATCCAATCCCCCTGAAAAAAGCACTACTGCCTTCGGCATTGGCTAAGCTCCTTAAATTGCCTGTGGCAGTTGGAAGCATAAGCCCCTTCAGTCAAATCGCTTCCGCTGGCATTCTTCCAAGCCCGGAGACAATTTTGGAATGCTCTTTTGCCATTCTTCCTAACTGGCTTTGTCTCAAAAACTTACGAGCAAATTCCTCTTTGTTCCTATGACTTCCTAACCGCAGTGGGTACGAGCAGAGACCACATTGCTTTTGCAAGGCGATGTTCCAGGGCGAGGCCCCAAATGACAAAATGCGAACTGGAAAACTATGCAACACTTCCGCCGAGTAAACTAACTCCGTCCAACAAGCCCTGGTACCGAAGACAATGCCGGCTGAGCGGGGCAAAAATATCAGCTGCCCCTGCATTTCCCTTCAATTTTCTCTCCCCCGGCCCTATGGGTGTTGGCTGAGAGAGAAAATACGAGCTTCTAGCAAAATGAAACCCCCGAGAGATCAATGTGTCTATCTTGCCGCTGCTAAAGGGCAAGCAAGCTCATTTTGTTAGAAGCTCTTAGCTGGGCTGTTGGGATCGGTTGGGCCATTGGTTGAATCGGGTTGTTTGCCGGTTAATTCCTGGAGGGCATTGCGGGCGGCCAGTTGTTCGGCTTCTTTTTTGGTTCGGCCCCAGGCGGGTCGGTAGCGGGTGGAACCGATCTGGGCAGCTATCTGGAAATATTTACAGTGATCCGGCCCCTTCTCCGCTAAAACTTCATAAGTAGGTGTTATGCCATGCTCCCGCTGGACTAATTGCTGCAGCAGCGATTTGTAATTAGCCTCCAGCTCCCCCTCAGCAGCCGCCTCGATCTCTGGCCCCAGATGCCTGAGGATCAACTGCCGAGCGGCCTCCAGCCCTCCATCCAAATACACAGCCGCCACCAGCGACTCAAAGACCGCCGCCAACACCGATTCGGGAATCCCCCCTTGAGTGGATAACCCCTTGCCCAGAATCAAAAACTCTTCCAACCCGAGAGCTTGGCTCACCCGGGCACATGTTTGCCGACTGACCACAATCGACTTAATGTGGGTTAATTCTCCTTCTAAAGCCGAAGGAAAACGATGGAACAATACCTCGCTTACTACCGCCCCTAATATCGCATCTCCTAAAAATTCTAACCGTTCATTGGAAGCCAACCGATGCTGGGCTCCCGAAGCATGCGTCAGCGCCGCTTGCAACAGACGCTTGTCCGAAAAAACATATCCAATCCGTTGCTCACAAGCTTGCCATCGGCCGAGCTGCTCAGCCTCGAACTGCGGGCTTGTATATCCTTCTGCCATTCGAAAGGCTCCTCTTACTGGATGCGGAGGAGCACCCAAGACCACTAGTAACACCGTTCAGAAAAAATCAGAGACCTTGGCGGAGAACAGGGAAATTCGTTAGAAGCTGCAACTTCTACTCCAGCCCTCTAAACCCCATTTTTGCTCAGCCTTCGCAAACTGCTTCTGGCCCTGGATCGCTCCCAAAAATTTTGCTGAAGACTACCCCAGCAATGAACTTTCTATGAGAGTTGTCTCCTATTGTATTAGGGTATTGCATTAGGGTAACAATTCTGCTGACTAAAGCAACTCCCCAGTACCAAGGTTTAATACCCCTTATTAGTATTTTACTAGCTGACCGTCAAAGTACCGGGGGCCTCCCATGCTCAGAGGGCTTTTATAGACCATGTGGGGACTATCCAAGCCTCTTTGCTTTCGGTAGCCCCTTCTCCATACCCTCCTTAATCGGAAGTACACCCAAAGTAGGCCTGCTTCCGCGAATCGGGTGAAGCACCTGGGAAATCTAGATAAAGGCATCAGAGGAATCCCTGAAATGGGTAATGTTAATGTATCTGGTCTTTCCTCAGTAGTTCCAAGTTGGGTTGCCAGAACAAAATAGTTCTAACCTTTTATCTTTAAAGGACTTATATCACCTTCTCTTTACACCCCTTGTGGGGGGAAGGACCAAAAACGGTTGGCTGTTCCCGCTGGGCTGCCCAGCCTCTGTGGGAGGGCCGGTCCAGCCGGTTCGATCCGGGCCATAGAGGGAGACAGGAAAACCTTGCCCTAACATATGGAATCATTATGACTTAGGTTAATTGGCCTTCTTAAGAGGTCTTGGATATACCACGAAAGAGTTATTTTGGGTGCCTTCGACCCTTGGATTTCTTCTGGGTGCTCTGGCAGGCCAGAGCAAAAACCCCTTGGAAAACATCTCCGGAAGGTTTTCGGGTAGAAGAAAGATGCTTTTTCTAAGTTCTTATACATTAAGGAGTTACAGATAAGTATTATCCGTTCACTAA
>JANXAQ010000287.1 GCA_025062105.1 Thermoguttaceae bacterium | reverse complement strand
CCTGCCGGTTGCCCAAGGAGATTTTCCACTGGTTGCAGCAATTGGCTAGCTGCTTGCCCAGCCGGGTGCAAGGCCGGCGGATCGCCCTGATGTCGATTTTTGCCCATTTTTCAGAATAGACCCCATTTGAGCGTTCTACCCCACTTTGAAAAACATGGTGGGAACCTCTGCAAAATGCTGAACATATAGTGAACATCATCACCCTTTGATTCTTAGGCCCTTCGGTTCTCCTAGTCGAACATCTACTACCTATCAGCTGCTAGCAATGCGAGCAACTCTATAGGTTGGGGTAAAAGGAGGAGAAGCCAAAATCCTATCAAAATATCCTCCTTGAATGATGCGGAGGTTCCGGTGGTTAAAACGTTGGAGTAGGCGACTTGGTGAACAAAGAATCCTCAAAGCCTAACTCCCTTACGATAAAACGGCGTTACCCCAATTGACAAAAAGCGCAAGCTAAATGCCCCCTCTGCTTTTGGCTACGGGCCAACCACGGTAGCCCAATCCACTAAGCAGTTGATGATTAGTGATTTCCATAGCCTGGGATTTCCATGGCCTGCTTTTGGCCGCCGGCCGACGCATGGTGGTCCGCTGACTGTGCGTCTTCGACACGCCAGAGCATTAGAGGCGGTATGATGATCTTCTGGAACCTCTGCATCATTGAAAGAGGATGTTTTTCTACCATGTTGGCTTGTCCTACCTCTGGCACAACATATGGGGTTACCAGCATTGCTAGCAGTCAATCGATAGGAGCAGTCCCGGTAAGACCACGGAACGGTTAGAAATCAAAAGGTCACAAAGCTCACTATATGTTCCGTATTTTGCAGAGGTTCCTTCTTTCTTCGGTAGGAGGCAAGATCGGTCGACTGGGACGCCGGCTGGTCGAGATTTTGCTGTTGGAGGTGTTCAGTGGCAAGCAGGTGCTGTTAATTTTGGGCAATGCTGTTGATTTCGGACAATGCTTTTCATTTTGGGCAATGCTTTTCATTTCGGAGAATGCTTTTCATTTTGGACGGTGCTTTTCTTTTTGCACAATGCTTTTCATTTGGGCACTCCCCTTTCGCCATGCTTGGGGGCCGAAGGTCCAAGGGGCTGGCCTGCACCGGAATCCTTCGTGGCCACTGCTGGGGCACGTTAGCCTGCAGCTTGATCCAGCTAGTGTTGGGCCAATAGCAAGAGCAAGTTCATACCTCCGTTTCGACCAACCCCGGGCGGGACAGCCCACCAGGTTCTGCAATGCGTGGCCGACCGGGGTAGCATCGGACAACTGTTCCGCGACCTCCAACAGGTGGACCAGCTGCCTGGGCTGGGCGCTAAGCAATCTCGCAGTTTGCTCGCAGAGCTCAGACAGACCTGCTAGGCCAAGGGGTCCCAATTGCGGAATATCTAGTCGAATCTGGCCGCTTATCATATGCACCTTTGGTGGGTAGCGTTGGTGGCAGCTGTGGGCTGCCAGGCATCTGCAGGAGGTTTTGGCCAGGCTGTAGCGGCCTGTGTGGGATCGCTTGGCCCGAAGGATTTCTTATGCGGAGCATCGCACCCTGCTGGGGCATACGATGTTGAGGGGAAAGATTTTAGACTGGTGCCGAAACAGTAGGCCAAGCGGCGTAACATGTTACAGGAACGGATGTTGGAGCGACAGTTTTTGCTAATGTTTCGACTTGGGTGAATCTGGGTGAGTGAAATCGAAACTTGCGGCCTGCTGCCCGGTGCGAGCATGTTTCGATAGTTCATCGGCTCGACTTTATAGGCAAGGAACATCTGCATAATTCAAAAGGGAATTCTTATACCATTTTGTCTGGTCTTCTCTCTAACACGACATATAGGGCTGCTAGTATTGCTAGTACCCAATAGATAGTAGGTATCCAGTTAGGAGAATCGACCGGCTAGAAAATCAAAGGTTCACAAAGTTCACTATATATTCAGGATTTTGCAAAGGTTCCGGCAAGAAATTGCTTCAGCCGGTCTATTGCCTGCTTGAGCTGGGCCCCTGCGCATCGGCACCATAGAGGATTTTTTGAGAAAGTACAGAAATTTGGTGAACAAAAAGAAAAAGTGGACCTAACTCCAAGAGAACAAACAAGTTAGGGAAAAACGGCAAAAATCGAGGCCAGGGAGTGCTCGCTTTTCTGGAGTGGGGCCGGAGGCCGAGTCCGCAAGAGGGCATCGGAATTACCGCTTCCCTTCCTACTGTCGATTGGTATCTACATACCGGCTTTCTCCTACGAGATGTTGTGGCTTTGCCGAGCAGGTTTACAGCAACTAGTGTGGGACAGAAAGGATGTGTAAATACTAATACGTTCTTTCCGGCTAATTGTCACAATGGCCGCTCCTACACGATTCTGAACTCCAGATGGCTGAGATTCTCCCTTCCTGATTTGGGAGGAATACGCCCCGAAACCATTTGGAAAGGCAATCTGTGCACGCCGGTGTAACTTTGAGCTCTGAAGTGTTTTCAAACCCAGGCTCTTCTGATTTCCTAACCCAGCAGATACTTTTTTCTCTTCTTGCTCCTCTCGGTTTCGGGACAAGAAGAGAACTTTTTCCATACCAGACCGCGTCTTGTACTTTCTGAAAAGTTCCTCTTTATGGAGGTGATCCTGCTCTGGAACCAGCTTGGCTTCACCCGCTGCCAGCCAGCCCCTTTAGGGTGCCTACCAGCCTAACCTGGGGGAAGGCCATAGGTTATAGAAGCCATTTTGGCGGCGTCTTAGCCCGGGCTTAAAAGTTGGAAATGGTGTCTATGGGTGCGGTCGTTTTTTGTGGGCAGTTTAGGGAATTTGGCGAATATAGTTCGCCCTCTGCCCCATCTCACCATCCCACGCCCCTGGTAGCTCCCCCCAGGCCAAAAGGCTTCTTATTCTATGGAGCTCAGGACTCGCTCGAAGGAGTTGCTCTTTATATGTCGGAAGGAAAGAGAGTTTTTCTATTGGGATGGCTGTGTAAAGCAGGTCTGGAAGGCTCTAAGCTTATTTTTGTCTATATTACCTATATTGCCCAGTTAACCCACAAAATTTCAGCTGCACCCGTCTATAGGAATGATGCGCACCGGTTGGACAGGCACAATAGCTTCTGCCTATAAAGAGTAATTTTTGAGAAAAGACCGGCCAATGAGGGCAACATGAAATGAAACATCCTGTGGGAACCTCTGCATAATTCAAAGGAGATATTTTTACACGATTTGGTTTCCCCTTCTACTCCAATAGATAGGGCTGCTAGCACGGCTAGCAACATACATAGAGTAGGACTTTGAAGGAGGCGGGCCACTTCCCATCGAATCAAATGTTCATGAAATTCTCACCATGTTCATGAGTTTGCACAGTTTCCTGGGTTTGCCTGCCACATTCCCCCAGCAGGGAGAAGGTGAAGCAATATCCCCCCGCTAGAGGGGCTATCTCCTGCAGGCTGAACAATGCCTGTGATAGGTCTCCGTTGTACTTAACAGAGAAAAGCCCGAAGATAGGCTCGGTTAGGAGAACGCGATGGTCATGAGCCAGCTAGGTTTGTGTCTCTGGGAGAGACTAATTGTATTTTCTGGTTTTTTTCTGCAGAAGCTGGGTCCATTGGTCTCTGTTGGTTTGAAAGGCTTCTGTGGGAGGTCCGTTTTCGCCGAAAAGGCAAAGAACCCGGCGATTCTTTATTTGTAGGGTAGGCGCTAAGCTCGACTTTTGCCATTTTCTTAACTTGTTTTGTCTCCAAGACTTACGATGAGTCCCCTTTCGTACACCCAATTTCTTAAGTCTGATAATTCTAGGGAGTCGAAACTTTTCCCGTTTGGGGGGCCCAAAATGGCAAAACTCGAGAGTAAAAAACTCCCTGGAGGCGTCAGTCGCCCAGTCCGGAGGACACAACCGGCCTATGGTTGGGGAGGATCCTTGGATGAGTTTGGACCAGCAAAAGCAAGAGAAGTTCGATCCGTATCATACGTGGTTGGGTATTGCGCCGGAGGAGCAGCCGGCCAATTACTATCGGCTTTTAGGGCTTCGGCTGTTTGAAGACAATCCAACCGTCATTGAGAACTTGGCGGATCAACGGATGGGGCATATCCGGACCTTTCAGACTGGTCCGCACAGCAAGGAAAGTCAGCAACTGCTCAACGAGTTGGCCGCCGCCAAGCTCTGTTTGCTCAACCCGACCAAGAAGGCCGCCTACGATGCACAGCTTCGGCAGAAACTGGAAGCCCAGAAAAAGATAGAAAAGCCAGCCGAAGCACTTCCACCGCCAGTTCCCTGGTCGGGCAGCTCCTCCGAGATGGCTGGGAAATCCAGCCCACCAAAGGGGCCGCCGCCGTTGCCGCCTCTTGGAGCCGAAGACCGAACGGCGACGGACAGGTCTGTTCCTTTATCCATCTCGGCCGAGGGGAGGAAAACGATCCAGACACCTGCCCAGGTAGCAGTTTGGACATATGCTCATTATATCGGGGTGGCCGTTCTCAGCGTCCTCATCCTCCTTTTGGTCTTCTTAATGATTAGAAGTTGGCTGAGCGGAACCACCGAAATAGCCAAGGCTTCAAAAACTGGCCAGAAAACCTCGGCCAAAGAGTTTCAGGACAAACCAAGTGGCCAAAAGATGAAATCTCCAAGCCCAAAACTACCAGCCCCTTCGTCTGAATCTTCACTCCCAGATTCGACTGAGGAAACCCAGCCGGAGGAACCTTCCTTTTATTCTGTAAAGCCGGAGGTTCATACAGGGCATAGCGAGTTTATTCGTTCGGTGGCATTTAGCCCCGATGGTCAGTGGGTACTGACCGGTTCCGGCGATTTTACTGCCAAACTCTGGGATAGGCACTCTGGCACAGAGCTTCGGACTTTCTGGGGGCATACCGGTCCGGTACGTTCGGTAGCTTTTAGCCCGGACGGCCGGTGGGTGATAACCGGATCGGAAGATCGGACGGCCAAGCTATGGGAGGCGGCCACCGGAAAATTGCTCCGCACTTTCCGGGGCCACCGCGATATGGTTTGGGCGGTTACCTTTAGTGCCGATGGGCGTTGGCTTTTGACCGGTTCTCTAGACGGTACAGCCCAGTTGTGGGAGGCAGCCTCCGGAAGATCGTTGCAAACATTTCAGGGCCATAGTGGCAGTGTCTATGCGGTGGCCTTAGACCCGAAGGGCCGGTGGGCATTAACTGCTTCTCGCGATCAGACCGCTCAGTTGTGGGACGTCCAGACCGGTCAACGGATTCGCACCTTCTCCGGACATACGGCGCCGGTTTGGGCAGCGGCCTTTAGTCCCGATGGTCGTTGGGTTTTAACCGGCGGCTGGGATAAAACGGCCAAATTGTGGGAGACCCACACAGCCAAACAAGTCCACAGCTTTCAGGGGCATACCGATTGGGTTTTAGGAGTGGCGTTTCGTCCGGATGGCCGCTGGATCGCCACCTGTTCCAGGGACCATACGGTCAAGCTCTGGGACGCCGAGACTGGGCAATTGATTCGCACTTTACAAGGCCATACCCACTGGGTGGAGGCAGTGGCTTGGAGTCTGGATGGCCGATGGGTCCTGGCTGGCGGGTATGATAAAACGGCCAACCTCTGGGAGGCGGAAACGGGAAAATTAGTCCAGACCTTCTGCTCTTATACGGACTCTGTCATGGCGGCGGCTTTCAGCCCGGACGGCCGTTGGTTTGCTACCGGTACAAAAGACGCTCGGCTCCGATTGTGGGACAGCTTTTCCGGCAGATTGCTCCATACGTATCCCGGCCATTCCGGACCGATCGAGGCGGTTGCCTTCAGCCCAGATGGGAAATATCTGTTGACTGGTTCCTGGGATAGGACTGCAAAACTCTGGAGCACATCCCCCTTTGAAACGGACCGCCCACAACTTCGCTCTTTCCGGGGGCATACGGATTGGGTCAATTCGGTTGCCTTTAGCCCAGATGGACGCCAGGCGCTTACCGGTTCGTTGGACCAAACCGCCAAATTATGGGATGTCGCTACGGGAAACCTCCTGCACACTTTCCGAGGCCATACGGAACTTATTCGCTCCGTGGCGTTCAGTCCCGATGGTCGCAGGGTGCTCACCGGCGCCCATGACAACACCGCCAAGCTCTGGGATGTACAGACCGGGCAGCTCCTCCGTACTTTCCAGGGGCATTTCCATTGGGTCCGGACCGCTGTGTTTAACAAAGATGGCCGATGGATACTTACCTCCTCATGGGACCAGACGGCCAAGTTGTGGGAGACGGACACCGGCAACCTGATTCGCACCTTTCAGGGGCATAGAGGACCGGTGGAGTCGGGTCTTTTCAGCCCGAATGAACACTGGGTTCTTACCGCATCTCGAGACGCAACAGCAAGGTTGTGGGATCGCCAAACTGGCGTGTTGCTCCGGGTGTTTCGGGGGCACACCAGCGAATTGCTCTGCACAGCTTTTACTCCCGATGGCGCCCGAATGGTTACTGCCAGTACGGATGGGTCCTGCCGATTATGGGATCTGGCTACAGGATGGGAACTTGCCCAATTTTGGCACTTAAGCGAAGATCGTTGGGTGGTTATGCTTCCAGATGGGTACTTTGCCTATGACGGTTCGCCGGAAACGTTGGCAATGGTTCGGCATCGGGACCGAACGACCGGGCGGTTGCTTTCAGAAGAGGAATCCCAGCGATTCCACCGCCCCGATCAGGTGTCTAAAGCCCTCGTTCCTCCCACCCAAAATCCAAAATCCAAAGAATAGGGGTCTGCGGGCAGAGGCCCCTCCTTTAATATTCACCGGCTTCTAATATTCACCTGCTTCTTAGCTCGGCTTTTGCCAATTTTCCTAACTCCTTTTGGCTACGAGAGTTACGGTGATGCCACCCGTTGCTTATCCAATCCCCCCAGCTCCAATAGCCCAAGCAGTTAGCTCGACTTTTACCATTTTTCCTAACTTGGTTTGCTTCCAGTAGGTGCGATTAAACCTCCTTTTGTCCACAGAATTCCCTAACTCCAATCGTTACAAGTGCTTAGAACTTTCCCCTTCCAGCACAAGACCAAAAGTGGCAAAAGGCGAGGTTAGAACGCTCCAGGCACCGAACCTAATCTGGCCACCATCTGCCGCTGCAGGTGTCTAGACCATTAGGACATCTTTCGAACCATTTTGCCTGACTGATCGAATAATCAAAAAGCAGTGGACGTACAAACCTTCGGGTGGAATCCCCACTCGCAATTACTTTTGCTACCTCTTTGGGGAGGAGACTTTCCAAGACGGGGGATATTCTACGGAGCTACTTCCCTGCAGAGAATCTGGCTTTTTGCGCATGGATGGAATACTATTTTTTGTACCCCTTCCGCCGAAGGAAGAAGCCGCCTAAGTTTAGTCATGGCAGCGTCTAAGCTCGAGTTTTGCCATTTTCCCTAATTCATTTTGTTTCCTGTAGTTACGACGAGACTTCCTTTTGTTCACACAATTTCCTAAGTCCAATAGTTACAAGGAGTTAGAGTTTTCCCCTTCCGGCAGAAGGCCTAAAATGGCAAAAGTCGAGCTAAGAAGGGATTCCAGCAAAGACGGCAATCTCGCAGAGATAAACCAGCAAAAACTGCACTCCTGCTTGCCCAGGAATGACATAGTGAGTTATTTGGCTGAAATGTCAGTATGTTTCGTACTCCCTTCGGGAGAAGATCCTTCTGGCAGCTATCTATCATACCGGAAGGAAGGGACGAATGGTAAACTATCCGACATGGAACGGAATGGGAAAATTGCGGACGGTTTTGGCCGCCAAGAGAGTATACGAGAGTGGATGATAACACCAATTGCTAACTCTAGATTTGCCAACAAGTTATGTTTCCTTAATTTGGAGACAGCTTCCTGAAGCCCCTTTCCTAAAAGGTATAGCCATGAGTGGACTGCGAGTAATTGGGTGGGGTCTGGCAGCTATTGGGGTGGGGTTGGCCGTAGGTGTGGGATGGGCGTATTACCGCGTGTGGAGTGCCTATGATCCGATGGTGCTAATCCATGGGGCAAAGTCTCCGAGCGAACTGCCAGTTGAGGGCCAGGCCTTGCCAAAACTGGTCGTCGAGAACACCGAACACAATTTCGGTGTGTTGGATGCAGATGTGACCCGGCGTCATGCCTTTGTGTTTCGCAATGAGGGGGAGGGCCCGCTCACATTGACGGCTGGGACAACCACTTGCCGATGTACCCTGCTGGACCTTCGGCAAACGGAAATTCCTCCGGGCAGCTCGACCGAGGTGGTTATTGAATGGAACACCAAAAACCAATCCGGGCCGTACCGCCAGACCGCTACCGTTTATACGAACGATCCGAAACATCCGGAAGTGATTTTAACGATCTTGGGCGAGGTACGTGCCGCTTTGAAAGTCAGTCCACCCGAATTGGTGTTCCGTAACATTCGGGTGGGGGAAAGCATCAGCGGAGAGGCCAAAATTGTTTCCTATATTACCCAAAATTTTCAAATTATCAGCCATCAATGGGAAGCTACCTCAAATGGCACAAATCTACCGCAATTTGATGTCTCTATAACCCCCCTCTCGGAGGAGCAACTTAAAGAACCTTCCCCAGCTTCAGAAGCTTCTTCGAGTGGTAGTCAGGTTCAGCCTCGTTCGGGCGTGCTGGTCCAGATTCGCTCCAAACCTTTCTCCAATATGGGAAGCTTCTTTCAAAAGCTTGTCCTAAAAACTAACCAGCCACAAAATCCTCAAGTGGAAATCCCTGTAGAAGTTACGGTGGTAAGTGATATTTCCATATTCGGCCCTGGTTGGAACGAAAAGACCGGGATTCTCAGCTTCTTACCGATTCGCAGGGGCCAACAAGCCGAACGAAAACTTAACCTCACTTGCCGAGGCCCTTTAAGTAAAGAAGTCCGCTACCAAATCGTGTCCGTGGAACCGAAGTTTTTACAAGTGGAGCTGGGGACCCCCAATGTGTTGAGGGATGGACAGGCCAGTTTGACTCCTATAGTAGTTCGGATTCCCCCGAATGTAGAGCCAGTTAGCTATCTAGGAGGCGATCACTATCCATTAGGTCAAATTCTCATCTCTTCCACCCATCCCCAAGTTCCTCAATTAGAAATCAAAGTTCGTTTTGCTGTGGAACCGTAGGAGGTTTTTGGGTAAGCTGTGGTGAGAGTCAGATGCGAGAGTTTAGAGATTTTCTGAGGGATGGAAAGTGCTGTAGCCAGTCAGCTGGGAGCACCAGGCGTTGTGCCCGGCACGACGGCATCATCAGGTAGCGGTTATGGAGTCTACCAAAGGCCCTGCTTCTCTAGCGGCAGATTGTGGCCTCCGTTCCACAAATTGCACCAATGAAATGGAATTGTTCTCCTGAATCAGGCAATATGGATAATTTGGATAATTTGGATAAGAAATATTGGAAACTATAAAAGTCCGCAAACTCATCTTAATTTAGCCATTTTTCCTAAATTGACAAAATCTAGACAACAACATACTGATACCATCCAGCTATACTGGGAGTGTGATTTGAGAAAAGGTGTTAGGGTATGGTAAAACTATCTCGATGGATAATCGGAACGATTTGTCTAGCAGGGCTGTTGGTGGGAGGTTGTCAAGAACAAGCTCATGAAAAGCCTCCCGAAGCCTATGGAAAGGTAAGTTTACCGGCTGGCCAAGCCGAGCCTTCAAAAGAACTGGGGATGGCTGGTGGCATCGCTTCGGCAGGGAGCCAATCCAAAGACACCCAAGAAGCTTTGTCGAAAGCATTGGAACCTTCGTTCCAGCCACCCAAATGGTGGGACCAAACCAGGTCCCAGACGCAGCCCTTGCCTGAAACCTCAGAAGGGGTCGGTAAATCGAGATATGTTTCTCCTTCCAAAGAAGTAAAAGAAGTAGCAGAGGGCAACCAATCAGAAGGCTCAGCAAGCCCTGCTGAGCAAGAATCGGTTCCTGAAGGATTTCGTCCGAATCCACTTCGGGAAGGAGGCATTCAACCCGAACCACTTCGGCCTGACGCCACTCGTGTAGTACCCCCTCCTTTGCCATCCGAAAGGGGCACTTCTCTGGCCAAAGGGGAGAAATCTTTTTTACCTGGAGGGGGTTCCAATCCCTCGTTGGCGGAAGCGTCTGGTCTATCGGGAGCACCTTCGGGTGGAGGGAGTGGCAGTTCGGCTCGGCCGGTATTTGATCCCTACAAAGAACATGGGCATTTTTTTGCTGGTTGGCCGAAACCTAAATTGGCCTTGGTCCTGACCGGAGCCCGGAACGGATATATCGAACCCTGCGGCTGCGCGGGCAAAGATCGGATGAAGGGGGGCATCAGCCGTTTGCATTCGATGCTATTGGAACTTCGGGAAAAACGCTCCTGGCCTATTGTGGCATTGGATGTGGGAGGTATCTCGAAAGGCACTGGTCTTCAAGGGGTGCTGAAGTTCCATGCTTTGGCCGATGCGATGCGCAAAATGGGTTATGAGGCGGTGGCCTTCGGTCTGAGCGATCTGAAGTACGATTTAGGGGATTTGATTGCAGTGGCTTCTGAGGTGGACGGCAAACCGGGGCTGTTTATTTCTTCAAATGTGGCGCTGCTGAGCTGGGATGCCGGTTTTACCGGAAAACCGCGGATCATTCAGGCTGCCGGGCTGAAAATCGGCGTGATTGCCATTTTGGGTCGGGAGTTCCAAAACCAGATCCTTAGCAAAGAGATTCTTTTCGAGGATCCGGAAAAAGTGGTCCGACACCAGGCGGCAGAACTCCAGAAGCAATGTGATCTATTGATCCTGCTAGCCCATGCCTCTCGGCAAGAGAGCGTAGACCTAGCTAAAAAAGTTCCTGGATTTGATTTGGTGGTAACCTCTGGAGGAGCGCCGGAGCCGCCTCTCCATCCGCAGCAGATCGAAGGCCAGAAGGCTTGGCTTATTGAAGTGGGCGAAAAGGGGATGTATGCGGTGGTAGTTGGCCTTTACGAGGATCCTAACCAGCCACGTCGTTATCAACGGGTGGTGCTAGACAGCCGATATCCGGATTCGGAGCCGATGCGCCAAATCATGGTAGCTTATCAAGAGCAACTCAAGGATTTAGGGCTGAAGGGGCTAGGAATCCAGCCGGTTCGGCATCCCCGGCAGGAGCTGAATGGACCTTTTGTCGGTTCAAAACAATGCCAGTCCTGCCACGAACCTTCATATAAAATTTGGAGGCGATCTGGCCATGCCAAGGCCTGGCAGACTTTGGTGCAGGCCGATCCGCCCCGGCATCATGATCCGGAATGCATTAGTTGTCATGTAGTCGGCTGGAATCCCCAAAAGTACTTTCCGTATCAGGGCGGCTTTTGGGATGAAAAACAGACGCCTCATTTGGTGGACGTCGGTTGTGAAAGTTGTCATGGGCCGGGCGGCAAACATGTGGACGCCGAACTAGGTCGGCTCGGTTCTAACGATACCATCCGACAAAAATATCGGGAAGCCGTACGCCTACCGTTGGCAGAGGCAGAAAAAACTTGTCTGGAATGTCACGACTTAGACAACAGCCCCGACTTTAACTTCAAGACGTATTGGCCGAAAGTCGAACACTACGAAGATTAAGTTCACCGAATCTGGACCGGCTTCTGTTTTCCTCCGGCTTCTGCCAATGGGCTTTGACTCTACCTTTCAGCCTCTAGGGCCTTTCTAAAAAAACGGGCTTGTGCCTATCTGATCATACACGGGCCCAATAATGCCCGATGTTTTAGCTCCTAGGGCCTTTCTAAAAAAACGGGCTTGTGCCTATCCCCCCTTTGGCTATTTTCCATAACTGTTTTTGTTTCAAGTACTTATGACGAAAAGTATTTCTCTCACGTAATTTCTTAACGCCAATCCTTACCAGGAGTTAGCGCATGCCGCTTCCACGAAGGACGCCAACAATGGTAAGGGCTATTCAGCCGAATGGAGTCCCTGTGAATTTTGACTTTACCTTCTGCAAAATCACTCTTATGGGGGAGAGGCTATGGAGCCAGCCCAACCGGGCCGCCCATGCCCGAAGAGAATTTCCCACTTCTAAACCCTGGCCGAAGAGCCTATCACAATGGCACCTTCTAACCTATGGCTTTCCAACACCTTAGGTTGCTAGGCATCCCAATGGGCCTGGCTGGCAACCCCTGAAACCAAGCCGGAGCCAGAGTAAGTTAACCCCCATAAAGGGGAACTTTTCAGAAAGTCCAGTTTTGAAGGAACTAAGGAAAATAGCGATGCCTTTCCAGATTGCCTCTATTGGTCTAGACCCTCTGCAACATCCTAATAGTGAACTGCGGGAACTTTTGATTCTATAGCCGCTGGGGTCGCCACCCGAATGCTTACTATTATGTAGGTGCTAGCAATGCTGCAACCCTATAGATTGGGTTAGAGGAAGAGTAAGCCAACCTGGTATAAACTCGACTTTTGCCATTTTTGGCCTTCCCCTGGAAGATGCATGCTCTAACTCCTTGCAACTATTGGAGTTAGGAAATT
>JANXAQ010000231.1 GCA_025062105.1 Thermoguttaceae bacterium | reverse complement strand
GGATCCTGGATAGCCAGTCGGTCAAGACGACGGAAAAAGGGGGGCTGTGGGTAGCAGGCGGGCAAGAGGGTCAACGCGCGCAAGCGACATATGTTGGTCGATGTGCTCGGGCTGATTTTGGCGGTGGTGGTGCATCCGGCACACATTCAGGATCGGGATGGGGCACGGTTGGTTTTGGAGCGTGTGCAGCGCCGGTTCCCGCGGCTAGCAAGATTTGGGGCCGACAGATGCTATCCAGGAGAATGAGTCCATCTATGGATTCCCTCTAGAGGAGCGGCTCAGCAAGATTTGGGCAGACAGAGGCTATCCAGGAGAGTGAGGCCATCTATAGATTCTCCCCAGACGAGCGGCTAAGCAAGATTTGGGCCGACGGAGGCTATTGGTGGGTAACTGGTCGAATGGGTGAAGCGGTCGTTTGGTTGGGTACTGGAGATAGCGAGCCGTCTGGCGGAGGCCGTTGGGTTTGAGCTGCTGAGGCGTCGGTGGGTGGTGGAGCGGACGTTTGCCTGGTTTAACCGGTATCGTCGGCTGAGCAAGGATTATGAGTTCCTGCCTGCCAGGAGCGAGACGATGATTTTGGTTGCCCTGATGCACCTGAGGGTCCGGCGTTTGCGTGCCTGCCCAGCCCGCTGAGAAAACCACCTTCTCAAACACGCTCTAACAGAATGAAATTCCCACATGGCTTGGGGGCCATCTTGCCGCTTATAAAGGGGCAGTCAAGCTCATTTTGTTAGAGGCTCTTAAGCGGTTCGGCCGGTGGCCAGGAGGCGTCGGCCTCTGCGGATGGCCTCTTCCCGCTGTGGGGCGGTCAGTTCGTAGATGGCGTCCCACATGGCCTGCTGGGCTTCAGTGAACTGGCGTTTTCGGCGCCCCATGGCTATCCGGGCCGTCTCATAAAGGGCCTGTTTGCCGAAACCCTTGGTTACCACACCCTCGATAAACCAAGCAAACGAGGGGATATATTTTGGCAGCGGTTTGCCGGTGGCCGCCAAGATGCACATCGCCCCTACATGGGCCCCGGTATTCAGCAGGGTGCCGATGGAGGTTTTCGTATGGTCGCCGATCAGTGAGCCGACTTTCGTGGAACCGGTGTCGATGGGGCGGCGGCCATCCAGGATAACCGATACATTAGTGTAGTCGTTCTTTAGATCGCTATTGGTCGTCAAGGCCCCCAGGTTTACCCATTCGCCCACATAGGCATGGCCCAAAAAACCATCATGGTACTTGTTTGAGTAGCCCTGGATAATGGATTCTTCCACCTCGCCGCCCACACGGCAAACCGGGCCAATGGAGTTACCCTCCCGACACTTGCAACCCAACAGGATGCTCTTTTTGCCGATATAGCAGGGCCCTTCGATCCGGGTAAACGGATGGATTTCTGCTCCCTCGTCGATGTAGATTGGCCCGTTGGCCGCATCCAGTACTACCATCGGATGCACCAAGACACCTGGTGCGATGTACAGTTCGGATCGGCTTCCCCGGATGGCCGACGGCTGCTCAACCGTGCCTTCGATGCCGGAGCGTCCGAGAGCGGCAAAATCTTTGGTAATCTGATGCGGACTTTCCAAGATCAAGTCCCAGATATAGTTCCAGAGTTTTAGTTGCACATTGGCCCGAGGCAGGCTCTTGGCCGATTCGACCAGGGCTTCGATAGAGCCGGTACCTAGCCGGGCCAGCTCTGCCGGACCGATTCGGGCCGCCAAAACCGTACCCTCCTCGGAAACAACCGCATGACCTGGCGGAATCCCATCCACAGGAAAATCTTCTGCTTTGACCCTCGGATGGACCAGTAGGAGTTCGTCCCCAGCTAATTGCCTTAGGTCGTTGACCGGCCAAGAGGTCTGTTCTCGATAAGCCTCTGCCATGTAGGGGGGCACAAAACAGGCTACCGTGGTTGGCCGCAGTTTGGCCACCAGCTTCTCGGCCAAGTTGGTAATGCCACAGCGCAATTCCCAAATCGGCCGACTTAACGCCAACGGATAAAACCGCACCCGATCGGCACCGGGCAAATCTAGCAAGACAAGTCGCATAGTTCCATATCTCCGGGAAAGCAAACACTCGAACAAGCCAAATCAATCCGTGAAACAGGTCCATAGAATTTGTGGATTCCTAGTGGGGCAGGAATGACATTTTTCCACTTTCCACCTGCCCGTGTTTCAACGGAGAGGCGATCCTGCCCACTTGGGGCTGGCAGGAGATCATCCTCTCTAAACGGGGAAATTACGATTTTGGCGCCCCGGGCAGGTTGGCTTGGATCCATTCATAGTATTCGATCATCTTGAGTTTACTGGCTGCTTCTCGCTCAAGGATGAACATAACGTTCGGATGCAACTGCAAGGCGCTGGCCGTGCACATGCTGGTTACGGGGCCTTCGATGGCGGCAGCTACGGCGTCGGCTTTGTTTTTGCCATTGGCCAGCAAAATGATTTTGCGGGCTTCCAAAATGGTCCCCACGCCCATCGTAATGGCATATCGGGGTACATCCTCCGGCCGATCGAAAAATCTGGCGTTGTCTTTAATTGTCTGCTGGGCCAAAGTTTTAATCCGGGTGCGGGAACCTAGGGAGCTGCCCGGCTCATTGAAGGCAATATGGCCATCAGCGCCAATGCCAAGAATTTGTAGGTCAATGCCGCCGCATTGGCGAATCCGGTCTTCGTACCATTGGCAGAAGGCTTTGTAGTTGCTCGTAGTACCAGAGGGAATATGGATGTTTTGTGGCGGGATGTTGATATGTTTAAACAGATTTTCATACATAAAATAGTGATAACTTTGCGGATGCTCCTTTGGCAAGCCCACGTATTCATCCAGGTTGAAGGTAATCACCTGAGAAAAATCCAGCCCTTCCTCTTTGTGCATCCGAATTAGCTCTCGGTACAGACCAAGCGGGGTGCTGCCGGTCGCCAAGCCCAGCACCGCATTGGGTTTGGTATTTAGCAGAATGGCAACCTCCTGGGCCGCCCGCTTACTCATCTGCTCATAAGATTCGGTAATCACAATTTCCATGAAGCGTCCCTCCGTTTTGCAAAAGGATACCTAATCCGCTTCCTGAACCCATGATAACGAAGCCTTGCAAATAGAATGGTAGAAATCTACTAGTTTGTGTTGGATGAAACTATTTGTCAATGAGGATCAAACATGAAAAGGCCAAGCCGGAAAAAACGATCTTGAGATTAGCCCTGCTCTTGAGATTAGCCCTGCCGACCCGTATTGCAGTCCAATCCGGGCATTGGTACGGTAGAAGAAGAGCCAGGCTTGCACCGGCCGCTTGAAGGCCAAAAGCATCAAGAAAAACAAGAAAAAAGAATTACTACTTCAGCCAAATGGAACAACTAAAAACCTCTAATAAGATGAAAATCGAGAGGCGATTGAGAAAGCCACACCCCTTGGAGTAGGATAACCCCCCTATATTGATAAAGCTATTTGGTAAAAGCGATTCGTTTCCCCCTGTAGTGGCATAGGTAATCTAGCCGTCTTGGGGAGAGGTATCGAGCCCACCCGAGAAATGCCAAGCCGATTGGAACCTTCTAGGCCTCCTACCCGGAGTGCTCACTGTGATACACATCTTTTGGGATAGCTTTTCCACCCGAATAGGAGAAAATCATTTCCCCACATAGGGGGGCAGGAACTTTTCAAAAGAATCCAACTGGTACTGTGGAGAAATGGAAGCATTTAGGAAACTCAACTTTTGCCATTTTCCATAACTTGTGTTGTGCCAGAGGTTACGACGAACCCTCCTTTTGTGCACACAATTTCCTAATCCCAAGAATTCCAGAGAGTTAAAAAAATCCCATTTCGGCAGAAGACCAAAATTAGCAAAACTGTAGGGGAAAGGAATCTCTACATAGTTGGTAGGATATATTTGGATGCTCTTCCTGAGCCGAATCTATAGGGGTGCTAGCACTGCTAGTATCCTACATACCTATAACAGGCCTTCGAATAGGGCAGCCAATTCTTCCCCCGAATCAAAAGTTTATCAAGGAATCTCAGAAAAATCCTGGACATATAGCGAATTACGTGAACTTTTGATTCTATGGCCGATTGGTTTTCTTACCCGAAAAACTACTAGATAGAGACTGTCAGCTACGCTGGTGCCCTTATATTAAGTTAGAAGTACTGGAACCCAAAATGGCAGAAAAATATCTCTGTTGAATTGTACAGAAGTTACTAAAGTTTACGTCATGTTCAGGATTCTCCAGGAGTTCCATACCACTTTCCACCCTTCCCTGCCCAATATCCTGGGCTGGTAGCAAGGCTATGGTGTGTGAAAGGAGCCAGCGCACGCATCCCGAAGCCAAAAGTGCAAAAACTCCCTATGATGGTTATACGAAAGGGCCACGATATGATATGGGTGCTATCCGTGCTAGCAACGCTATATGTTGGGCCAGCCAGAGGACGAAGCCAAATGGGATCAAAACAACTCCGTTAAATAAGGCAGAGGTTTCCAACTAAATTACTAGGGTGAACCGCACAGAGGACTAGCTTCCATGTACGTACCATGTCCACATTGTCGGGGATGGATGGTCGGCGACGGGATTCCGGTTGGGGCAGCGGTAGTATGTCCGCATTGTCAGAAGCAGTTTGTAATGAGCCAACAGATTTTGGCAGCCGGAGTCCAAACACCTGGTTTGCAATCGGAGGCTGCCCCACCGACTGGGAGTGGGACGAGTGCTCGGCCACCAGGAGGCTGGCCATCGGCCGATCCTGCTTCGGCAGCCGGACTGACAGAGGGGCTACTCCACGGCGCTCAGCAACCACCACTTTCGGGAGCACCTCCCAGGGGGGGAAGAGTGTCTGAAGGCATTGAGCCGAGTGCTAGTGGAGCTTTTGTGGCTGGAGTCAATGTGGGCTCTGTTCCAGTTTCTGGTGGGATAACTGCGGGGGCCTCCAGCGTTCCGATGGGCCAAATGCCGGGAATGACTACCCCCCCTATGGCAGGAATATATCCTCCATCTGGTGGACATGTGGGGATGCCCGCGCCCCCGGTCTCTATGCCGATTCCCTCGATGCAGACACCAGCCTACTCCCAACCTACTGCTGCCCCAGCCCGGCAGCCGTCCCGCCCTCAGCCACGCCCTGTGCTCCTTAGCACCGAAGCGCTGCTGGTCATGGGATTTTCCTTAATGATTGTCGCCGTCCTGATTGTAGCCCTGCTGGGGTACGGAGGTCGGCCCAGCATGGAAAAGATCGGCAAACCCTCAGAAAAAGCTGCTTTAGCTCCGGCCAAAGGCCCTTTAATAGAAGTCCAATATGACCTCCGCCGGAGGATTATATATATCGAGAATAAAGATCGCAGTTGGCAAGAGGCGGAACTGCGCATTAACCCCGATCCGGCCGACGACGAAGGAGGCTACCGCTGTCAACTGGGTGAAGTGCCCCGGGGCCGGAAAAAACCAGTCCTTTTGGATCAATGCCTCAGCCCTTCCGGCGCCCGGTTCCAGGGCGACATCCAACGGATCGTAGTCATTGCCAAGACCGCCGATGGCACGCTCCGGTATGTGTCTGACATCGGCTCGTCCCCCAAGTAGCTACTGCACAAACCGCTCCTTTCCCACCATGTTCCACTCAGTTATTCCAAGTGGCTCTGTGGAAAGGTTTTCTTCGGCTTCCGGAGGTTTTGCCCATCCGGATCGATTTGCTGCACGTTTAGTGGGTTTAGGCCTCCGAGGGGAAAAAGGTTTCAACAGAGCCATCCCAACTCGGCCGAACCCCCGCCGCTGGACGACTCGTTGTTTTCCCAGTACCATGGGCATATACCGTCTGGCCCAAAAAGGCCCTTTTGTCAGGCCAATCTTTTGAAACCGTTGCCTATAACCAGCTAAACCAGGAATTGCTGGGTGGAAACAGAGAGCCCGCCTTTGTAGAGATTCTGGTGGAGGCCCCCGGGAGGAACGTATCCATGAGCATACCGAGCCACCGTGTGGCGTTGGCTTTTATGGCGCATCCGGATGATGCGGAGTTTTTATGCGCTGGCACATTGATTCGGCTAGCTGATTTAGGCTGGGAGGTCCATATTGCCACCTGTGCGCCGGGCGATTGCGGCACGATGACGGAGACCAAGTGGTCGATTGCTGGTCGGCGCACGGCCGAAGCCCAACAGGCAGCCGCCCTGATCGGCGCCCAATACCACTGCCTGGATGAGCGAGACGGCTTCGTGGTGTACGACAAGCCAACCCTTCAGAAGACTTATGACCTGTTTCGTCGGGTGGCGCCGTCGGTGGTGTTTACCCATGCGCCGAAGGATTACATGATGGACCATGAGCAGGCCAGTCTATTGGCCCGGGCGGCTAGTTTCCTTTATCCGGCGCCGAATTGTTCGGAGTTTCCCCGCCGGCCGGAATCCGCTGTGCCGTATCTGTATTATTGTGATCCGGTCGAAGCCACCGATCCATTGGGCCGATTAGTCTCGCCGACCACTTGGGTCGATATTACCGACCAATTGGAGCGGAAAACTCAGATGTTGGCCTGCCATGCCAGCCAGCGGGAGTGGCTTCGGGCCCATCATGGAACAGACGAATATTTAGAGATGATGCGTCGGCATGCTGCGCTGCGAGGCCGACAAATCGGTGTGCAGGCCGCCGAAGCCTTCCTCCAACACCGAGGCCACGGTTACCCAAAAGAAGACCTCCTCCATCAACTGTTCGGAAAAGCTCAGGTCCGGGCAGTTCCCGAAGGTTTTCAAGAACCGTATATTTCATAAAGTTTTCCTGGGAGGGCAGCCTCTTATCCGTTCCCTGTAGCATGGGCATTTCGCCTATGCCTTGGATCGCCTAGAAGCCCGATCCTACCCCCGCTCCTGCGGCCCTCAGGCCGGTGCTACCGTTTCAATTCGGTTCACGATCGGAGGAACGAAACTACCAAAAAACTTCGCTATAGAGAGTTAACCAGGGAATACAGTCCCTCGGCATCCCACGTCGGAGCTTTCCACATTCTGTCAACATAGGCTCAACCGGTTTCATGAAAGGAGACTGCTGATGGCCCGTCCACTGAGTAAAGTTGCCCCGGATTGGTGGGACTACACCACCTTGGACCCCGAGATCCTGGCCGATGCCGCCAAACTGACTGTCAAAGACCTCCAGCAGCTTTCCCGGCCCGGCTTTAAGGTGGTCATCTACGATACCTTAGAAGAGTTCTATTTGGCCGAGGCTTTGGAGTACATCAACGCCTGGCGTCAATCGACCGACGACAACCCAGCCGGTATCTGCGGCCCGATCGGACCGACGGAACAATTGCCGCTGGTAGCCCGGCTGGTCAATGAACTGGAGCTGGACATCCGAAGCGCCCACTTCTGGGGGATGGACGAGTGGGTCGATGAAAATGGCCAGCCGGTGCCCACCGACCATCCGCTTTCCTTTGCCCGCGCGGATTGGGAACTGTGTTTTAGCCGCATTAATCCCAAACTACGAATGCCCAAAGAACATCTGCACTTCCCGACCGGCGATTTGGCCGCCTATTCCAAAAGCTTTGATCAGATCCGCTGCGTGGTGATGCAGGGCGGCCAAGGCGAAGTCAAACACTGGGCGTTCAACGATCCGCCCCGCCGGCGCGGCAAATACAAAGACGAACCGCCCCCGCCAGAAGAATACCGCAAGCTAAAAACACGGGTTACCGATCTCCATCCGATGACCATCATCCAGAACGCCCGTACTTCCGGCGGCGGCCAGGTGGCACTGGTGCCTACTAAAGCCGCCACCGTAGGACCCGTCGAAACCTGGAAGGCCGAAAAGGTCTCCATCTGGCAGGCCGGCAACCACGACAATCCGTTTGGCCAGCGACTAACTGCCCTGATGATCTCCAAACGGATCGTCGATACCAGTGTGCCGATGTCCCTTTTGGCCGACCATCCGAATGTCCAGTTCAACTACTACCGCCACGGCCTGGGCGAAGTAAAAACCGAAATGCACTAGAGTTATTCAAAATGCATCATTCTGGTAACCGGGGAGCATGGCCTCGACGAAGTAGAAACCCAAACGCACTAACGGCCGATCTAAGCCAAAGATATATTCTCAAAAGCCTACACGCTCCACAAAGTAGAAACCGAAATCCACTAACGGGTTCCCCCAGCTTGGTCTCATTCCGACTCTAGCAGGAACCCAGCCTTCCTCGGTTCCGCACCATTTGTCATCCCTGCGCAAGCAGGGATCCAGGCTCCATTGTGCTGCTCCTTTGTTCTGCCTTCTGCCTTCTGCCTTCAGCCCTCCCTCCTCCCCCTCGAACCCCTCTGCCCGCCGCTCCTTTGT
>JANXAQ010000198.1 GCA_025062105.1 Thermoguttaceae bacterium | reverse complement strand
GCGGGTGCAATTGGCCCAGCCCAGTCCATCGGAACCCAAAGCCACGAACTCCGAACAGGTTCCCATCCGAACCGCAGAACGCCCCTCTAGCCCCTCTTCTCAAGAACCCAGGCCAGCTCCCGCCAGGCAAAACTGATCTTTCATCACGCTTCCTCCCCAGGGGCGCCTCTTTTTCCAACGGGCGGACTAGCCTGAACCAGATCGGTTCCGCCGCTTTTCTGCAATTGGTATCTGCAACTGTTTCCCCATCCTGGCAAAATCAGATACATCCAGGATGCTTCTTTTTCGGAAACCTAGTGTTTCTTTGGGCGCTTCTTCCATAGGGCAACTGCTTCTGGTAAACTGAGATTTTGCTATGGCCTTAGGGTATCTGTCAGCTCTGAAGACCGTCTAGACAGACGCTGTTCCGTACATTCTTCTTGTTTCATGTTAAGCTCGCTTGGAGAAACGTTTCTAACCCTTGTCTCAGGAGAGAAGCACCATGAAACACTCTAGCTGCGTTTGGAAATTCTGGTGGGGGGCCATCACTATGAGTCTGGTGGGCGGCCAACTGTGGGGGGCAGAAGCTGCTAAAGGGTTCCGTCGGCTTTCGGTGGCCGAGTACCGGGACAAGATGAAAGCCGGTTGGGTGGGCCAGATGGTGGGCGTGGCCTGGGGGGGACCTACCGAGTTTCGATTCCGTGATCAGCTCATACCGCCGGAGGCGGTTCCGAAATGGCGGCCACAGATGGTCAATGATGCCTTCGGCCAGGACGACTTGTACGTCGAAATGACGTTCCTTCGTACCCTAGAGCAATACGGGTTGGACGTTTCGATTCGGCAAGCAGGAATCGACTTTGCCAATACCAAGTATCCGCTCTGGTGCGCTAATCGAGCGGGCCGAAATAATCTGCGTCGGGGCATTGCCCCGCCTGATAGCAGTCATCCGAAGTTCAATCGGTGTCCCAACGACATCGACTACCAGATCGAGGCGGACTACTCCGGCCTGATTGCGCCGGGCATGCCCCAGTGGGCGATCGCTTTGGGGGAAAAATTCGGTCGGCTTATGAACTACGGCGACGGCATGTATGCGGGCCAATTCATCGGCGCCATGTACGCCGAGGCATTCTTTACCGAAGACATCGAAAAAATTATCGAGACAGCTCTACAGGCCATCCCAGCCCAAAGTCAGTACGCCGAAATGGTCCGCGATATGCTCGCCTGGTATCGCGAAAACCCGGACGATTGGGAAAAGACTTGGCAACGTTGCCAGAAAAAATACCGCGAAGACCCAGAATACCAAAAAGGCTCCAATGGCGGTATCGACTGCCGAATCAATGGGGCCTATGTGCTGATGGGCCTTTTGTACGGCAAACGAGATATCGAGAAGACGATAGTGATCTCCATGCGGTGCGGCCAGGATTCGGATTGCAATCCATCCAGTGCGGCCGGCGTCCTGTTTACGACCATGGGCTTTTCCAAGTTGCCGGAACAGTATAAAGCCTTGGACGAAACCCGCCAATTTCTCCATACGCCGTACACATTTCCCGCCTTGATGGAAGTTTGTGAGAAATTGGCCTGGCAGATCCTCCAGCGGGAAGGCGGACGAATCGAACGTGATTCCACCGGCCAGGAAGTCTTTGTCATTCCCGTCAAAGAACCGGTGCCTAGTAAACTAGTTCGCAGTTGGGAGCCTGAGCCCATTGCCGGCAGCCGATTTACCCCAGAAGAAATGGAAAAGATCGAATTTACCTTGGAAAAGGTTTTCAACCGAGATTTTGCTCCCGGTTGGCAGATCCGTAACTGCGGCGAAGAGATGGATCCGGGCTTGCACGAAAGTTGGGGCGGTAAGAAAAATGTATTTGTTACTCATCCATTAGACCGGCAAACCGCATGCACCGTTTGGCGAAAAGTGAGCTTACCGGCCGGTAAAAAGACGCTGCTGCGTCTTACGGTCGGCCACCATCCTCAGGGCGATTGGCTCCTGGTCGTCAAAGTTGATGGCCGAATCATTTTAGAAAAAACCATCGGGCCTCAAACGGCTACTCAAGGCTGGGCCACCATCGAAGTCGATCTATCCGCCTACGCCGGCAAAGAAGTGCTCGTGGAATTGCTCAACCAGCCGACCGGCTGGGCCTGGGAAGCCGCCTACTGGGCCGAAATCGCCCTCGAAAGTAAATAACCTTCTGTAACCTTTCCGCCTCTAGGGATTTCCTCTTTTTGTCATCCCTGTGAAAGCGAGGATCCAGTTTTCTGCCCCTCCTCAGGGGCATTGGTATCTACCCATCGTAGTGAGGACTGTGCAGGATGCCGGCGGAACAGACAAGCCGGTAACAGGTTCGCCTCTGCCCTGGGGCGGGAGAGGCCGGCCTCGGCAAAGCCAAGAGCGGCTTCGGGGGGCCTAAAATCACCGGAGGCCCAGAGAACATGCCTTTGGTGGTCGGCCACTACCTGAACTTGGGACCGTTCCACCGATTGGTGTAGATACCAATGCATCAGGGGAGATGGGATGGCCTACCCAGGGCTGGCCTGGTGCGGGACGGTGGATTTCCGTTTGCGCGCGAATGAGAAGGCATGGCTTTGGTAGAGAGGTTTTTTTGATAGGTCCCATTTTCCCAATGGGCGATTCTTCCAGAGAGGCGGATTTAGGGGTTGCCCAGGCGGGCGGTGATTTGCTCTCGGCAAACCGGCTGGATGATGCCCCGTTCGCAAATGATCGCTCTGATCAGCCGGGCCGGCGTTACATCGAATGCCGGATTATAAACCTCCACGCCTTCCGGCGCGATGGGCTGACCCAGGGGGTGGGTTACTTCCTGCCCGGGGCGGTGTTCGATGGGGATTTGGCTTCCGTCGGCAATCGCCAAGTCAAAGCTGCTGGAGGGTGCGGCCACATAAAACGGAATATCATGGGCGGCGGCCAAGACAGCTAAACCGTAGGTGCCGATCTTATTGGCTACATCGCCGTTGGCGGCAATTCGATCAGCCCCGGTGATTACTGCATGGATCCGGCCTTGTTGCATGAGGCTGGCGGCCGCATTGTCGCAAAGCAGTGTAGTGGGGATGCCTCGCTGCTGAAGTTCCCAAGCTGTTAGCCTCGCCCCCTGCCACAACGGCCTTGTCTCATCCACATAGACATGAATGCGTTTGCCGGTCTCCACGGCGGCATAGATGACAGCCAAAGCGGTGCCATAGTCTGCCGTGGCCAATCCACCGGCGTTGCAATGCGTGAGTACCGATTGGCCGTCCCGAAGAAGCTGCTGGCCATGCCGACCAATGGCCCGACACATCTGGCGATCTTCCTCGTGAATGGCTTTAGCCTCCTGAAGCAGGGTCTCGATGATCACTGCCGGCGCCTGGTTTCGCAGCGCTAAAGCCCGCTGACGCATCCGTTCCAGAGCCCAAAACAGATTCACCGCTGTTGGCCGAGTGCTGGCCAGCGCCTGCATCACCCGCTCCAGCCGATTCCAAAATGCTTGCTCTGGCTTTGTGTTAGCCATATCCGGCAATGATTCGTCCGGTTCCAAAGCAAACCGCTGTGCAATAGCGTCCGGCTCGGTTGGCTTTTGCTGGCTAGTAGAGTGCTGTGCCGTTGCTTTCCACCCATCAGAAGAAAGTGGGCCCTGGGAAATGACAAGGTCTTGTATCGAATTCGATGGCTCCGCTGTGGCTGTCGACCCGGCGATAGAAAGTCGGCCTAGCAAAGCCGGTTGCATCCCCAATACCACCCCATAGGCGGCGGCAATGCCAATGGCCGGTGCACCCCGCACCCGAAGCTGCCGAATCGCCTCGCACAGCGTCTCTAGATCCCGACAGGCCAAGTACCGGAACTCCCCCGGCAGCAAGCTCTGATCTACCAGTTCTAGATACCCGTCCGCTCCCCCGCACCATCGGACCGTCTCCACATGTTGGATCGCTGTCGCCATAGTTTTTCTGCCAGAAAATGGGTCTTGCATGTAATATTTCAGCTAAATGGCGCAATGGGTAATTCCTGCACAAGCGGGAATCCAGATTTTGCTTGGTTTATCTACTTGGTTTATCTATTCTGATTTCTCGCTTTCGCAGGAACAAGCCCGTTCCCACTCGGGGCGTAAACAAACCTGGATTGGCGTTCTGGCGGGAATAACATTATAGGCCGTTGATCGGCTAAACGAGCCAGTTCCTTCATTCGGCTGAAGTGTTACTCATTTTGTTAAAGGTTTTAAGACCGGATAAAGTCATCCGATGCCGTGGGCTCGTTCGTAGGCGGCGATTTTGTCTTCATGTTGCAGCGTCCAGCCGATCTCGTCCAGGCCTTTCATTAGGCACTCTCGCCGGAACGGATCCAGTTCAAACGAAAGCCCAAGGCCATAAGCGTCTTCGATGGTCATCTGTTCTAAATCTACGGTCAGCCGATAACCGGGGTGTTTTGCGGTACGTTGGAAAAGCTCTTCGACCGTTGCCTCGTCTAGCCGGATCGGCAGCATGCCATTTTGGAAACAATTATTGTAGAAGATGTCAGCAAAGCTAGGGGCAATCAGGATCCGAAAGCCATAGTCGGCCAAAGCCCAGGGAGCATGTTCTCGGCTAGAACCACAGCCGAAGTTCCGCCGAGCCAGCAGAATGGTAGCCCCTTGGTACTCCGGCCGGTTCAGGACAAATTCCGGATTCGGCGTGCCCTGATCGTCCAAGTAGCGCCAATGGTAAAAAAGCACCTGACCGAAGCCAGTCCGCTGAGTACGTTTGAGAAACTGTTTGGGCACAATCTGATCGGTATCCACATTGGCCCGATCCAATGGAAGCACTATTCCTGTATGTCGTACTAATGGTTTCATGAGGGTATTCCTTTCCGAGGGAAAATAGCTTGCTACTGTTGCTCCTAACCGCAGCCAACGGCCAATAGTCCGGCAGGTGGCTAATCCTGAAGTGGTCTTTCCATCCAAAAGGAAAGCCCCTTTTCGGCCAAACCTCAGAGGGGAGCTTGTTTATACCGGGGGGAGTATTTACTATCACAACGGCGGCAATATTGTCCTACATAGGGAGATGGCCCACCCTTCAAAACAAGCGAATTGTTACTTGCAGAAAGTACCCAATTTGGGAAAGAGTATTTGGTGGATCAGAAACTTTTCGGTTTCGAAACCTTTTGACATATTACTTACTCATTCTGTTAGTGATTCTGTGTTGTTCCACGAGCTTTCCGATTTCACCTAAAATAATCTCCGAATCCCTCCCACTCTAACTCACTAACTTGTGTATATCAACGAGCAAGGTCCAGGGGAGTTTGGATTCCGCTGGACCGACTATATAATGGTCTCAACGGTACCATCCTCTGGGTGGCAGTGCAAGATGAGGCATAAGCGAAGTTGTCATTGCGAAGAACGCGGATTTTGAGAGGCTGTCCTGAAATTAGGATTTGGGCGTTTTCCCATGGGTTTTGGCCGACCGCTCCTACCCTCCACACTCCTTAAAACCAGGGATTTTGAGCATTCTGGGGAATTTAGGAAGAAAACTACCTTTCATCATAAAGGCCACTTTTTAGAACAGCCTCTGAGCTCGACTTTTGCCATTTTCGGGCTCCTCCTGAAGGTGGATACCTCTAACTTTTTGAAATTATTGGACTTAGGAAATTGTATGGACAAAAGGAAGCTTCGTTGTAACTTTTGGACACAAACCGAGTTAGGAACAATGGGAAAAGTCGAGCTGAGAAAGATTCTTCCATAACGGGAGATTGAACCTGCATGTGGAAAACCGAAGTCCAGCTTTAGACTTAGAGCAACTAACAAAATGGGTTTTCCTCCCATTCCTCAAAGGGGACAGGCGTCCCTCGGAACCATCCAATTTTTTCATCTTGTTACAAGTTCTTAGGTAGCGGTTTAGGAATCTTCCGGGCCCTCACTTTGCTGATGCATAATCTTGGTGCAGGGGCTGAGGCTTGGACATCCTGTTGGATAGGGATGCCATCGAGCGGCTTTGCCAAACACGCCAAAAGAGATTTGCGGGGCGAAAGTCTCGGCCATTTGCCTTTTGGCCTTAATTCAGCCGAAAAAACCTCCTTCAATTGCCAGAACCAGAAAATTTCTCAAAAACTTCCATTTTACCAATTTCCAGGGGACAAGATTTTTTGGATGGTTTAGCCTTTTGAAAGTATTTAAGAAACCTCTGCGTAATTCAAAGGGGGTATTTTTTGGTATCCCATTTTGGCTTATTCTGGCTGGAATTCAGGATATAGTATTGGTAGTATTGCTAGTAGTCCCAAAATAGTAGGTATGGGCTAGGCCAACCGCAAGGCCGCAGAATCAAGAGGTGGAACTTCTCCAAAATCCTGAACATATACGGGATTTTAGTGATCTTTTGAACATTAAGGGTTGGTCTACCTCACTCATCGGCCTACTCTATGTAGGTGACTCCCATCGCTAGCAAGTCTATCATGCGGTTTGAGGGAGGCACCAAAATAGTGTAAAAATCTCCTTTGAATTATGGAGAGCTCCCCTAATTAAAACCTTCTGGTCCGTCAGAATGCGGTTTTTCCTGGTTAAGAGATTTTCATTGGTTATTCAAAGCTCAGGCTCTGTTGAAACCTTTTTCCGGTCGGAGGCCTAAACCTACCAAACCCGAAGCAAAACCGACTAGTCTGGGCGAAATCTTCCGAGACTGCGGACAACCTTTCAACAGAGCCCAAAGCTCAATAAAAGAGGGGGCACTAGAGCAGGGCGATGCTGCTGGGACTTGTCGGCCATATGGAGCCTAAAGAAAATATACTCGGTGGGGTTGAAAGGTTTCTCCTGGACGGGGAAATGGTCGAGGGATACGAGGGATCATGCTGGCCAAGTTGAAGACGTTTTCGCTGCTGGGCATTGAGGCGGTGCCGGTTGAGGTGGAGGTGGATGTATCTGCGGCCGGGATTCCGAAGACAGTATTGGTTGGTCTGCCGGAGGCGGCGGTCCGGGAAAGCCAGCATCGGGTGGAGCGGGCTTTAGTCAACAGCGGCTTTGAGCGGCCGCAAAATCGGGTGGTGATCAATCTGGCGCCGGCCGATTTACCGAAAGAGGCTGCTTCGTTTGATCTGCCGATCGCTTTGGGGATATTGCTCGGCAGTGGCCAGATTGCCTCGGAGAAACTTCAGGAGTATGCGGTGGTGGGCGAATTGGCCTTAGACGGGGCCACCCGAGCGACCAAAGGGGCGCTTTCCATGGCGATGGCAGCCGCCGAGTACCGGGATCCTTCCGGCCGAGGACTTCGGGGCTTGGTGGTTCCGGAGGCCAGTGCGGCCGAAGCTGCCGTGGTTGAGCAGATCGAAGTGATACCCGTTGCTAGCTTGGCGCAGGCGGTAGGTTTTTTCACTGGCCAATTGGACATAGAGCCCACCGCCTCCCGGCTAGAGGAATGGTTTGGACAGTTAGCCATCTATGATGTGGATTTTTCGGAAGTTCGGGGGCAGGAGATGGCCAAACGGGCGATCACCGTGGCAGCAGCTGGCGGCCACAACCTGTTGATGATTGGTCCGCCCGGCTCTGGCAAAACCATGCTGGCTAAACGAGTGCCGACCATCCTGCCAGAACTTACCCCAGCTGAATCCATTGAAACCACCCGGATTTATAGCGCTCTAGGTCGCCTGAAACCAGGGCAACCACTATTGGCCACTCGGCCGTTCCGGGCACCGCATCATACGATTAGCGACCCAGGCCTAGTCGGAGGGGGTTCGCCGCCAGCGCCGGGGGAAATCTCTCTGGCTCATAATGGCGTCCTATTCCTGGACGAACTACCGGAGTTTAACCGCCATACGTTGGAACTTCTGCGCCAACCACTAGAAGACGGCACCGTTACCATCGCCCGAGCCCTGAACAGCACTACCTTCCCGGCCAATTTCATGCTCATTGCCGCAATGAATCCATGCCCATGTGGATATCGAAACGATCCGCGACGGCCCTGCCATTGCACCATTCCACAGATTGAACGGTATATGTCGAAGATTAGCGGGCCGTTGGTGGACCGGATCGACATCCATATTGAGGTGCCGGCGGTGCCGTACCGGGATTTGGCCGAGGGGCCACCGGGCATTTCCAGCGCCGAGATGCGTCAGCAGGTGGTCGCCGCCCGTCAAATCCAGGCCCAACGGTTCGCCGGGACCAAAATCCGCTACAACGCCGACATGACGCCCAAGCAAATCCGACAATATTGCCGACTGTCGGAAGAAGGCCGAAATCTGCTTAAGACGGCTATGCAGGAACTGGGGCTGTCGGCCCGGGCGCATGATCGGATACTGCGGGTAGCCCGGACTATTGCCGACCTGGAAGCAGCGGCTTCCATCGAGCCGCACCATCTGAGCGAAGCCATCCAATATCGAATGCTCGACCGCACGCTGTGGACGTAAGCCTAAACTGCCGCCGTTAAGACATATCCTTTGCCAGAAGAAGATGCCAGAAGAAGAGCAGTGCTAGCAGTAGGGAGTTTGAAGGTTGAACGCGAGAGCCGTCGTCGGTTCTGCCACCTTGGAAAACACTAGCCAGCCGAAGCAGAAGACCTGGTAAGAGTGACTTCGGAGTCGCCACCGTCAGAAAGCAGCCTTGACCGGCGGAGGCCCTAGAGTGGAAAACTTCAGGCCGAAGGCCGAGAACAACAGGACTGGAATCCCCCTTGCCTACTCAAGGAAGACCACCAGACAACAGCAAAAACCCAGGTATCCTCTGAGTTCTATGGTCCTCATCCGTACGGGGCTGGCTGAATTTCGGGGGTCAATTGGGCAAAATATGGCCCAAAAGACCCTCCCCCTGCAAATTTACCCTGGCAGCGAACCTACCTATGTGACTTCCGCATATGGAGCCTTAAGCTCTTCTCGGAGTCTGTCTGAAAAGAGCTTTTGGCTTACTTGGCTGCCAAGTTGTTTCGATTACCAGGAGGAGCTACAGCCCAGGATTTGGGCACCTTGGCTACCCAGTGCCTTCACCGGCCGTTGGAAAAGGAAGACTGGGTACCTCCTTTTTAGACAACCTCTCAGAGATCATAGCCTCGCGTTCTAAATATGGGGATTCTTGTCTCTCCAAAGGCCAGATAGAAACAATCGAATGGAAATGGGAAAGAGCTGTCATCCCCATCCAACGGCTTCAAAAAATCATCCCCACCCTATCCTACCTTTATATTGCAGAGAAAGGGGGTGTGGATTAAAATGAGTTTGGTTAGCTCGACTTTTGCCAATGTTGGCTTTCTGCCGAAACGGGAAAGTTCTAACCTGTTGGAATATGTGTGGGCAAAAGGAGGGTTAGTCGTAAGCCCAGAGGAGAAAACAAGTTAGGGAAAATGGCCAAAGTCGAGGTGAGAAGGCCCGATGAATATATTGGCTGTTGGGAAATTAGGGCGGAAAAGGAGATGGGATATGTGGATCAACTGTCGGAGGGGTTTTACGCTGGTTGAACTCCTGGTGGTCATTACGATCATTGGGATATTGATTGCATTGCTATTGCCGGCGGTACAGTCGGCCCGAGAAGCGGCCCGACGCACCCAATGCCAAAACAACTTAAAACAGATTGGTCTGGCCTGCCACAACCATGAAAATGCCCACGGCATCTTCCCCAGCAACGGGTGGGGCTGGGGCTGGGTGGGTGACCCGGACCGTGGGGTTGGCCGACGGCAACCAGGCGGCTGGATCTACCACATCCTGCCCTACCTAGAACAACAGGCTCTGTATAACATTGGCCAGGGTCGGTCCTTTTCCGAAAAGTGCACGTTGAACCGGACTATGGTTTCCACGCCGCTGACAGTTTTTACCTGTCCGTCGCGGCGGCGTGCCGCTGCCTGGCCGGTCCGCCCCGAAAGCTATGACCTCAATTGGGTCAATGTCCAGGATGCCCGAACTCTGCAGATTGCCCGAAGCGATTACGCAGTCAATGCAGGAGTGGCTACTTGGGTCGATCATAGCAAGGGGCCGTCGGATTTGGCTGGCGGCGACAGTTGGCCTACCAAAGACTATAACGGCATCGCCCACCAATGCAGTGAGGTCCCCATGGCTGACGTCAAAGACGGAACGAGCAATACCTTCCTGGCTGGAGAAAAATATTTAAATCCTGACCACTATAATACCGGCGGCGACGGCGGCGACAATGAAAGTATGTACTGCGGCAATAATAACGATATTGCCCGAGTGGCGTATTACGACCCAAGCAATTCTGGCAATAATAAGCTGCCGATGCAGGACCGACCAGGTACTTCCGATTCGTATCGGTTTGGCAGTGCTCATGCGGCGGGGTTGCACTTTGTGTTTTGCGACGGCTCGGTGCGGGCAATCAGCTACTCTATTGATCCGCAAGTTTTTGTTTATCTGGCACACCGCAAAGACGGCCAAGCCCTAGACGCTAGCAGGTACTAACGCCCTCTCTCGTTCCTCCTGAACAAACCCTGTACGGTTAGTCCCTAACCCAGCATTCGCAATGGACCTTTAGTAAACATGGTCCTGACAGCCCGCCCAGGGGTTCGAGTTTTGCCCTTGGAAGGTCCGGTCCTTATGAACTGCGCCGCAACCCTTTCTCGTCTTGACGGGTCTGTCGGCTTGCTTCAAAATGATTCTCCCAGGGGCAGGTACTTTTCGGAGTCGGCCTTATGATCCGTCGTATCAGGATACAGAATTTCAAAAGTCTCCGGGATGTCACTGTGGAGCTTTCGCCGGTAACGGTTTTTATCGGTAAAAGCGGCACCGGAAAGACTAACTTCGTCTCTGCCATCCGATTCCTGCGGGATTACCTCTGGGAAGGAAAAGTCCCTGGATACGTGCAAGACCAGCGGTTGTGGCAGTGCGCCACCAATCCCAAGGAGCCAACGGAGTTTACTGTACATTTTACCATTCCTGCGATCGATCCCTCTTTTACTTACAGATTACGATTGGCGGGGGAAGATTGGCGGCTCAGCTTCGAGCAGTTGGTTTGGGGAACGGAGATAGTTTTTTGTCAATCGGAAAGGGAGCGCAAATTGGTTCATCAGTTGACGTGGGAGGTTCCTCCCGAAGTCGTTGGACCTCCTGAGCCTGGGCTGGTGGCTTTGGGACGGCTTCCAGGTGTGGAAGCGGCAGTACTTGCCCATACGGCGCTAACAGCAGGAATTGGCGTGTATAATTTTCCCTATAATGCGCTGCAAAAAAGTGGACAGGCGTCTCCTGGATTTGGCTTGGCCGACAGAGCCGAAAATTATCTCCAAGTGCTCCGACAACTGCTGACTGATCTGGAGAACATTGAGACCCGAAAAGCAATGGTGGCCACTCTCCAGTGGCTCAATCCCACGATCCTCAGCATCCAGCCGGATTCCATTCAAAATCCCCAAAAAGTTATTGTCGGGCATCGGCTGGGGGAAAAAATCCTGCCGTTAGATTTGGCTCAGGAGTCGGATGGTTTCCGGAGGTTTTTTGCTCACCTGTTGGCCCTGTATCAGAAACCTTCCAAGCAAACGCTTGTGTTTGAAGAACCGGAGAATGGGATTTATCCAGCGGCTTTAGAGTTACTGGCCAATGAGTTCAAAGCGGCGCCAGAGGCTGGCCGAGGACAGGTCTTGCTGACCACGCACAGCCCGCTCCTGCTCGACCAATTCTCCGCCGAACACATCCGGGTGGTGGAACTAGTGGACCTGGAAACCCGCATCGGGCCGTTGGCCGAGGATCAACGCGAGGCATTACGTGAACAATTACTACATCCTGGGGAACTATTTACCGTAGATCCTGCCCGGATTGCGAGCATAGAGTCGGAGACGGCCGGATGACGCGCAGACGGCTCGTGCTAATGGTCGAAGGCGAAGGCGATGTGGAAGCGGTTCCCATGTTGGTGAAGCGACTCCTGGCCAAGCTGGGCGCTTTCGACCTCCTGTCTTTGGCCCCGCATCCGATAAGAGTGGGAACTTATAGTAAAATTTGCAAAGACCGATTTGCGGACTGGCGCCGGTATCTAAATGTTTGCAGAAAACGCAGGGATTTCGGAGCGGCCCTGCTGCTTTTGGACGGGGATAGCCATTGCATCTGGACCAGGCAGGGACCGCTCAAGGAAGAAGGAAAGAAAAAGCCTTTCTGTGCGATGCAGGCGGCCCAAATCCTTGCCGAGGAAGCACAAGCAGAGGGAGCAGGCTCGCTGTTTTCCGTGGCGGTGGTGTTTGCCTGTCAGGAATTTGAATCCTGGCTGATTGCTGGGGCCGAATCCCTCGTAGGAAGACGGTTTCCTGACGGTCGGATGGTTTTCCCCGACCGGACGCCAGATATTCCGCCCAATCCAGAAATAGCTCCCCGAGACGCCAAAAGTTGGTTGGGCAAAAGGATTCCCACCGGGTACAACGCACCTCGGGATCAGGCGAACCTGGCAGAGATGGTGGATTTAGAGCTAATCCGGCCGAGGATGCGTTCTTTTCGGCGGTTGGAGTCGGCAGTCAAGCAGTTGGTCGAAGCTATCCGTTCCGGGCAGGCGGTGGTTACGCCTTCGGGGAAAAGGGAACCCTATCTTGGCGGGTGAGTAGGAGATTATTCTTCTTTGACCAGGTAGGCTACGTGGCCGAAGGGGCAAGTCTCAGCTTGGCCTTGGCTATTGGTCAGGGTGGCAATGCCAAGGAGGCGACCGATCAGCCAGATTTTGCTCGTTACAGGCAGTTTGGCCTCTTCGGCGCTAACCACCAGGAGCAGTTTTCGGTCGATTCCTTCGGGAGCGAAGAGGATGGTTGGGTGGGGGCCTTGGAGTTGTTGGGCGTTCATCAGGATGGTGCCCCGCAGTAGGATACCGTGTTCAGCTTGGAGCTGATTGGCTGCCAGAGCATGAATCTTCTCCCAATGTTCTTTTGTCCAGGGAGACTCTTGAAGTCGCTTGAACAGTTGGTCGGCCTTTTCTGCACAGGCGGCTACGATCTCTTTGGACGCTTGAGGAGCAGCTTCTGGATGGGCCGCCACATATTTGACGATCGCCATAGCCCGGGCAAACACTTCCAGGTCCCGATATTGCTCTGGGGTTTCTGGTTTCCAATAAAACTGGCAACAAGCGTCGTAAAGTTTTTGAAGTTCTTCCGGCGAAAGGGCCAAAACCCCCGGTGCCGGTGAATCACTAGGAGGCTTGGGTGTAGGAACTTCTGGGGTAAGTTTCGGGGGCGGGTTGGGTTCTTGAGGCGGCTGTTTTGGCTCTAATTTGGCGGTTGCCTGAGAAACCGGCCGCTCAGGTAATGGGCTGATCCTGTTCTCGTCGCATAAAGCAACCAGTCCGCGCAAATAGCGAACAGGCACCGCATATCCAAACGAAAGTTCATTGACGAACGAATTCACCCCAACCACTTGACCTTTTTGATTAAGCACCGGTCCGCCGCTATTGCCCGGAGCAATCCGTGCACTATGCTGAATCCACACCATATCCATCGGAGCGTTCATCTCACGAAGCAAAGGATTGCCCCGTTCTTTCAACATTTCCAAAGTGGTTACCAGACGGCCGACAGTACCTTTATCAAACGTAAAATTCAAGTTGTGGGGATGGCCGCAGACTTGGATCTCCTCACCTACTTCCGGCTCGCCCGAAAAACTGATATCTAGCACAGTAAGCCGAGGTGGTGGATCGGCCAGTTTCAGAATGGCCAAATCCATGCTCGGCTCCTGAGCGAGAATGCCAGCCACTTTGCACTGAGTTCCGTCATGAAGCCGAACCCGAGTGGCTGAGGTGGCCTGCCGAATTACATGATAATTAGTCGCCACCCAACCACGAGGATCGATCAAAAAGCCCGCCCCAATGCTCATTTTATCCGCTTCCAGAGGCATTTCGAGCTTTACGACGGCTTCCAAGATTTCCCGCACGGATTTGACGGATTTACCAGAGGGAGCTGGGTGCGACGAACCTATCCGTGGCTCCTGTCCAAAAGAGGAGGACTGTTTTAAGGGGGCCGAAGAGAAGGTTCCAGAAGATTTGGACCGGTCGCTCTGGGCTGTGGGCCCCCGGGGAGCCTGGTTGAAACTAAATAATCTCAAACTCACATACACCACCAGCCCCCCCAACAAGCCGCTCAGCACCGAAACCCCTACTATCCAACCCCAGATCGGCAGTCCTCCAAGGCCCCCAAAGGCAGGCTTGGCAGGTTGAGGCAAAGGCTGCCACATAGGGCTGGAAGACTTCGGGGGAAAGAGAGTTCCACCTGCCATAGCCTGGTGGGGAGTTTCTGGAAGGGGCTCTGGCTGGCCCGGAGTAGTACTCTCCACCTCCTCAGTACATTTGGAAATAGGTGCTTTTAGTGGACAGTAGACTTCTGAACTCCTAGTAGCGCCACCCTCTGGCTCTACCGGGGTAAGAGGGATCTGGATAACTTGCTTGCAACCAGGGCATTTAACCTGCCTTCCGGCAAGTTCTTCCCGGACCTTCAACCGAACCCCACACAAAGGGCATTGAACCACAATAGCCATTTTTTTCCTCTCACCAGGGCCCCCATCAAGCCAAACCCGCTGCCTGCTCCGTTGGAACCTGGTCTGTAAGACCGTCAGAACTGCTTGAGAGCCGCAATACGGACTCTCAGGCCTCCGCTCCTCCCTACAAAGAGGATGGTTCCGTTCGGAAGCAATGCTATTAGCTGAATAATTGTCTAATGTTTTTTAATGCTCTTTTTTGGGCGTGGGGTCAGGGCAGCGCAGCGCTTGCACCGTTTTCGAGCTGGGTGAAGTTTTGCCCCACATCGAGGGCATCGCCGATTTTTAAGCTTGCGAACATATTTGGTTCGTGGTCTAGTCCTCATTGTACTGCCTAGAATCCTTTTGGGAGAAGATGTTACCAAACCTTGATGTTCTCCAAGTTGTCCAAACCTCCCCGTTGCAAAACGGGATGTTTGGCCACTCCTTTTCTTTTTCTTTTTCTCTACGCTCTGTTGAAACCGCTTCCAGTCGGAAGCCGAAACTTACCAAAAAAGCAGTCTAACCCTTTAAAACGCAATGGAATCTGTTATCTGTTTCCCCCTTTCCGCTACACCAATAAGGGGGGGCGGCAGAAGGGGCAAACAAGCAGGTCTTTTCTGACCCTCAGACGACTAACTTCGTTCGTCGTATTCTCCCCCTCCTAGGGAGAGGCAATTAGTTTCCTTCTGCGGTGAAATGTTCTACTGGAGCAAAACCGACCAGCATGGGCAAAACTTCCCCATGCTGCGGACGACTTTTTAACAGAAGCTTTCCCTTACCGTTCCTTCCAATGTAAAACCAAGTTGGCCTTCTTACAAGGGTTTCTAGTGGGAATAGGGCTGATTGTGGGGCAATTTGGGAAATTTAGAAAATCTAGACAATCTCCCCCCATCGAACCGCCTCTTCCATCGAGATCTATCGAGATCTGGAGAAAAATGAAAACTTTCTTTGAAGGAATTCAGGCTCTATGGACGGGGAAGTAAAAGAGCGTCGGTGCTGTGTATAGCTGGAATTGCACGAACCAGACTAATTTTGCCTATCTATTTTGCCCAATCGGCCAACAGAATTTCAGCCACACCCATCTAGGAAAGTTGCTTGCAAAAACTTACCTCCTACACCTTGCAAAACCTTACCTCCTACAAGATGATAAAAGATATAGGAACTCCTGCAAAATCCTGGACAGTGAACTTCGTGAACCTTCGAGTCTCTAGCAGTGGGATTGTACTAGCTGGGCGCCTACTATTTATTGTGTGGTGCAATCCTAGTGCCGCCATATATTGTATTTTGAAATTATGCAGAGGTTCCCCTACTACGTCCGCCGAAGGGAGGGGCTATTTTTCTTCCCTCTTCTCTGGTGGAATATCATTTATTAGCTTCCTAGCTGATTTGTGTATCAAGTGCTCGGAATCAGTTTAGGAAAATCACGAAAGCTCGTGAAAAAACACAGAATGGATAAAGGAGAGAATGTAGCTAAGATACTCTCTGCAACCAAGCATTTTGAGCTTCCAAATAATCTTTCCTAAATGCTGCAATTTCTCCAAAGTAACAATTAGCTTTTTTTTAGAAAGGTTGATTATTTCCTTATCTGGGGCCATCATTTGCTGCCGTTAGGAAGGGACATACCTCCCCAAAATGTGTATAATGCCGAGAGAGGGC
>JANXAQ010000188.1 GCA_025062105.1 Thermoguttaceae bacterium | reverse complement strand
GCCGGCCAAGGAAATCCGTTGGACCAACCCCGACGGCGACGGGGAGTTTCGCATTACGGTGTCCAATCCGACCAAGGAGCCGGTAACGGTGCCGGCCCTGTTGGCCGCTGGAGATCGAATCCTTTGGGGCAACAGCCTGTTAGTGATCCAGTATGGGCCGGTATATACCGACGAGCCAACCGTTTACACCTGTGCGGAATACGAACCGAATCCCGGACCGGTAAAGCCGGTAACCTTGCAGCCGGGCGAAAAGGTCTCTGGGGTTATCAATGTGTTGAAGCTGCCTTTGCAGCTCAAGATGAAAGGTGGTTTTGGGCTGGAGTTTTTGTTCTGCTTGGGCGAACGGAGCGTCCGGCAAATTTTCTATTATAGCTCCCACTACCACGATCCGATCCGAGAGCGTCTGCAGTCGCAAAACTGAGCTTTGGAACTTCTGAAAAACCCCTGAATGAAGATCCTGGGGCGCATGAGGGCCCTAATGAGCATGCCCTCGGGTGGCAAAACGGAGTTTTTGGAACTGTTCCAAAACCTCACCGAGGCGGCCTATGTGGCCTTCCCCGGTGGGGGCGCAAAACTGAGTTTCAGAACTTCTGGAAAAACTTGAAGCATAAAAAGAGTGAACTTTAGGAACCTTTCCTTTCGGCAGCCCATGCCTTGCTCTTGCCGAACAGTTAGGAGATGGTGGTTGATATCCGTGGTCGGAACTCTTATGTCCTCATAGGAGGACCAGAACGGAAACGAATCGAAATGGTAAAAATATCTTTTTTGCATTAGAGGTTTTTGGTGAGAATCGGTATGAGGCTCTAACAAAACGAAGATGGAGAGAGTTCTGAGGCTCCGTCGGCCCTTCGGGGATAGTCGGAAAACTCATTTTGTGAGAAGTTCTTAGGTTGATTTTTGCTATCCAGTAGTTCCGGCGAACTCCGCTTTGTGCACACAATTCGAATGGCAAAAGTCGAGCTGAGATCGTTGCGCAGAGGTCCTTGTTTTGAAGGTTTTCAAAGAAAGGAACGTATCCATGTGGCGTCAGAAGACATCGGGATCTGTTGGTTGGGTTTGGTTTTCTCGATGCGTTTGGGCTGTTGGGTTGGGGATGTTAACGTCTGCAGCGCTTCCAAAGGGCTATGGTCAGCCGGCCGATATGCCGTGCAAGGAGGTGTCAGCAGCTAACCAGCAGCAGGCTCCTCCGGTGGAGTGGAACATGGCGGAAGTGGTCTTCCTGGGGCAAATCAAGCAGGTGGAATCCGGGCCAAGCGGCCAGAGTGCTATTCCTGTTGCTTCGGTGACGTTAAAGGTCCAAGTGTTAGAAGTCTTTCGCGGGGATTTGAGGGTGCATGAGGAGGTTGAGTGCAGGCATGCATTCCGCCAATGGCCCAATAAGCCGCAGCCAGAATACTCGTTGGAAAAGCCCAGCCTGATTGCTGCGGAGCGTAACAGCGTGGACGGCCGGCTGACGATTCTCCGCATCGAATTAGCCAATCCAGATACAATTGCCGAGGCTCGGGCGGTCTGCGCGTTGCCGTTTGGCTGGCGGATAGAAAACGGGCAGATGATTTCTCCATGGGCAGAACTGGGGCCAAAAGCCTGGCAAGGCGACGCCCTCGGGGCGAAGATCGTTTGCGCCAAATCAGGCCGACCCGCTCTGTTGGCCGGTCCAAAGATCCGCCTCGAAGTAGAACCCCTCCCGCCTGCGAAAAAGCTGGAAGGCTTCAACCCCGATGGGGATGGCCAATTCAGAATTACAGTGTCCAATCCGACCAAGGAGTCGGTTACCGTACCGGCGCTATTGGCCAAGGGCGACAAGATCCTATGGGGCAATAGTTTGGTGGTGCTTTGCCAAGGCAAAGCTTTTGTCTGCCCGGACTTCCAACCCGAAGTCGGACCGGTGCAACCGGTCGTCCTTCCGCCGGGCGAAAGTGTTTCAGGAGTAATCAATGTGCTGAAAATACCCGGCATCCAATGGCCCAAAGGAGCCGATTCCGTCGTCTTCCAATTCTGTCTAGGCGAAAAGAGCATCCGACGCTCCTTCTATTACCACAGCCGACATCACGATCCAATCCGCCAAAACCTTTCCAAAGGAGAAACGGAGAGTCGTTACTAAAAGGCCTAAAAACTCCTCCTGCCTCCCCCATAGGTCTGTTCCCGTTGGGCAAAGGAGGCGGTGTCTTCAGAACCTTTAACAACCAATGCGTGTGCAGACGGTTCTGAGTGACCGCCTGCCCCCTTGGGGGAGAGGAGAAAAACTCATGTTGTTAGAACCTCTGAGGTAGCGGAGATAGCGGAGATTCAGAATAGGTTTCCTGTTTTGAAAGAGGTCGTCCATGGTACGAGATTGCTTTTGTTGGGTGTTTTGTCGAAAAGTGGTGGGTTGGGTCGTTTTGCCCATGGGGATTCTGTTGGCCGCGGCGATGGCCTGGCCTTCCGCAGTCCAAGACCAACCCAAGCCACTGAAAGACCGGATCGCCGGCTACAAAGTGGATTGGAGCACAGCGCCGATTGTCTTTACTGGCATGATCAAGGAAATCAAGGAGGATATGGGTGGGCCGGAGTCTATTTTGTCTTCCACATTGAAGGTGCAAGTGATGGAGGTTTTGCGGGGCCAGCTAAAACCTGGTCAACAGGTGGAGTGTCGGATTAGTCTGCGTGTGTTCGGGAGCGATCCGAATTGGAACTTAGGCGGAGATCGAACTTCTCCCCCCCGCGGCAGTAGCACGCTGGAAGCCGGATCTCCTAGTCCTCAACCAGACCAAAAGACTACTCACCCGTTTTTCTCGCAAAACGAACCCTATCTGATCGCAGCTTTCCCTGTGCGTCTGCCCAAAGGCGTCAGGCCGGGCACAAAGACCTTGGGAGGCTACGTCATTAATCCCGATGCTTTGGAAATAAACCGGATCGAGCCGTTCGACTGCGATCCGTTCTGGTAGTAGTGGCAGCTGTTCTACATCTTCTCCAAAGAGGGTCAATACTTTGCCTAATTTGGCCGCTTGCCGCAATTGGCCTACTACCCAGCGCCGGAAGAGGATGGGCTGGTCGACTAATTCCCCAGGTACTTCCACACAGTGCCAACCTCGATCTTGTAACTGCTGGATAGTCTCGCTAGGGGCATTGAGAAGGACGATCGGCGGTTGATTTGGCGGAAGGTATTCCATCAAACTGGTTCGCCAAGGTTCTGGCAACTGCTCTTCGGCTTCTTGGGGTGTTTGGGCATGAATCTCATATACCGGAAACCACACTGCTTGGACATCTTCCAGCGGGATTTCGGGGTGCCAGAGGGCTACTACCATGCCGGCGGTTTCGGCTTCTTTCCAAAGTAAGTTAGCCCATTCTTTGAGTTTCCGCTTTCGTTCCGCCGGATCAGTCTTCGTAGCAATAGCTCGTCGGCCATTGTCATAGCCAGTTCGCTCATCACGGTTGTAGCCCAAATGCCAACCACGGCGGCAGAGTTCCTCGGCTACTTCTCGTTTGTCGGTACGAAGCACTATAAGCGGTCTTGCCGCATTAGGTAAGCGCACCGATACGCTGGGCCTAGCAGAGGTCCACCATTCGGATGGTTTTTCTGCCCCACGGATATCCGACCTGCCGCCTGCTTGCCCAATAAGCCAAGGGTCTGGGGCATAAACGATCTGTTGGTGTTGCCAATCTTTCATTAGCCAGTCGATATGGACTGTAGCATTGCCCCAACGGCGCTGTAAGGCTTTCATGTACTCCCGGCGGGCAATGTAGGCATGAGTGCGC
>JANXAQ010000044.1 GCA_025062105.1 Thermoguttaceae bacterium | reverse complement strand
GCAGACCTTTCGAGCAGCCAGGATACAGTTATTTACATGTACTACGGCGGGCCAGCCGTCGGACACCTAATCAATAACCCCCAGGACACCTGGGACACTAATTTCCGCATTGTCCAGCACATGGAAGAGTCAGCCGGAGCGACCACCTTCACCGATTCCACGAGTCGAAACCGTAACATGTCGCCCGGACCTACTGGGGCCACCGCCGGACAAACGGGCATCTTCTACCGAGCAGTTGGCCTGGGCGGTTATGCCAACCAGCAATATCTGCGGGCTACTGGCGATTCGGTGCCTGCCACCAGTAGTTTGACGATTGAAGGCTGGGCCAAAATCATCGACGATGATAGTAACCAAAATCAATATCCCTTTTCCATCGGGAACCGCGCTGCCATCCGGACCATGATCGGCGGTTCCCCCCGGTTTGGGTTTATCTGGCGATATTCCGATGGGACCTTTGGCGGATGGGATACAAGTCCTGCACTGAATATTGCCGATGACAAGTGGCACTATATGGTCCAGGTCTATGACGCCTCGGCGCAAAAAATGTATCTCTACCTGGACGGCCAACTATTAAGCCCGGCGATGGATGTTACCAAAACATTGGCTTCTGATAACGATTATTACGTGGGCGCGTGGGTTGCTACGTATGGTTGGGTTCCGGGCACGTATGATGAGTTTCGGATTTCGGATGTGGCTCGGTCGGCGGCTTGGATTCGGGCCAATTGGCTCTTGCTGAGCGATCCACAAACGTATCTATTGTTCGGCGCCCTGCAGCATGTGCCGGAACCGGCCACTGGCAGTTTGGCCCTCTTGGCCCTGGCAGCCCTGGCCGCTGTTGTGTGGCGAAAACAGCACCGTTCCGCCGGTTGACGGAGGCTTGCTGAAATTGAGAAAGGCCTGCAATTGTCCCTACCTCGCAGGCGGGAATCTAGACGCCTTTGAGCCGGCTGGTTATTGTCCCTGCCGGGCAAGCGGGAATCCAGGCGCCCTTGGCGCCGCCTACCCTGTCATTGCCGCAAAAGCGGACATCCTGGTATCCCTCTCAGATGGTCTGCTTCGCAGGCAGGCTTCTTCCCCGGTGGGGGAAAACATACGGTGGGTTGTAATTTAGAGCTTCTAACCAAATGAGTTTTCCTCCCATCCCCCAAGGGGGGCAGGTACCACCCCAGAACCATCCAGATTTTCATTTCGTTAGAGGTTGGCTCTGGTGAATCCGTTTCCGGTCGGAGGCCTAAATCCACCAAAAGTAAAGGAAAACCGACCGGCGTGGGCAAAACTTCCCCAGGCACCGGGCGCCCTTTCAACAGAGCCTTAGAGGTTCTTATCTGTTCGACTGAGTTGATTGCCCCTGAAGCGGACCAAGCCACCCTCTGACAGACGGTGTTACCTAACAGACGGTGCTCCATCCAAGGCAGGGTTCTGCATCCGACGGAAGTTTTCCGTTTACTTTGGGTTTTGCTGGGCAGATCGGCCTTTGGCGAACACCACCAGGGCTTCTACCACCAGCCAACCGGCCATGGCGATCAGAATGCCGGAAACTCCACTCAGCGCCCATTGCTGGGCAACCGAGAGTTTGGTGTCTTTCCAGAATCCGGGGATGCTCAGCAGCATGGCCAACGTGGAAACGATCAACATGCCGATCATCGGCAGCAGCGTGTACCAGACCGGCCGACGCAGCTGCCACAGAAAGACGCTGACTACCAGCAGAGCTAAGCCGGCCAGCATTTGATTTACCGTGCCGAAAAGCCGCCAAAGTGTCTGGCCAGCCGGCACTAGGGCGAAAAAGGCGATGCCCGCCACCGCGACGGCAGACCCCACATACCGATTAGCTAACCAATGGAGCCGCAGCGCCCGGCACAATTCCTCGACGTTAAACCGCAAAAGCCGGGTGGCCGAGTCCAACGTGGTCAACGCGAAGGCGACTACCGTAACGGCCAAGAGCGTTCGGCCCATATAGGCAGGAATCCCTAAATGTTGGAGGAACATGGAACCGCCGTGGAACATGGCATGGAGTTGGCCGGCCAGTCCAGCCCCGCGCAATCCGCTCCAACTGGCATAGATGCCGCCGGGTGCCCAATCTTCGGTGTTGCCGGCCACACAGGCGACGATGACTAAAACGGCCAAAGCGGCTTCGGTCAACATGCCACCATAGCCGATCGGCAGGGCATGGGTTTCCCGGTCTAGTTGTTTAACCGTTGTGCCGCTGGAGACCAGGCTGTGAAAACCGCTCACGGCCCCACAGGCTACGGTAACAAATAGGAAAGGCATCCAGGGCAAGGCGTCGGGCAAGTGAGTGCGTACCGGCTCACATTCCACCCGGTTAGCCTCCGAACCTAACAGACCAGCAATTAGCAGCCCAATAAACAGGGCAATCAGCATGAAATAAAGCTGGAAACTGTTGATATAATCCCTTGGTTGGAGCAGCAGCCAGACCGGCAAGACCGAAGCCAAAAAGGCATAGGCCAACAAGGCGGCAATCCAAGCATAATTGGCCCGTCCCAGAGCGGATTGGGACTCATTGAGGCTGCCCAAATCGGCCAGGGCCTGCCGGGCTTCGGGAGTGCCGGTTGCTTCCAGGTATTTTTTGACGGCAGTGGCTCCATAGGGGCGGGTCAAAACCGGGACCTTTTCGGCCGCCAGCTTTCCACCGCTCCCAGTTTGCGAGTTTTCTGCTTCGGACTCCTCCGAGCGGGCTGGGGCGTTTTCCGCCTCCTGAATCACCGTATCTAGCAGTTGGCGTGTCTGCGCCGAACAAAACCATCGGTAGCTGAGCACCGGGTTATAGATTCCGTAAAGAATTAGCCCGGCAAAGACAACTAAAGCGGCTGTTGTGGTCAGGCCCAATGGCGCCCGGAAGCGATAAACGGCCAATCCTACGGCCACCGCCACCAGCATCAGACCAAACGTCGGGATAATTGCATCGGGATTATAGTTGAGGAATAGGTCCGCCAAGGTGCTGCAAAAGGCGCCCATCGCCACCGACATCATGAAGAAGATAATTAGCAACGACAGGAGGCGAGCACGGGGGCCGATCACATGTCGGCTGACTTCGCCGATAGATCGGCCTTGGTGATGCAGGCTTACATAGAGCGCCCCCATATCATGGACTGCCCCGATGAAGATCGACCCCAGCACCACCCATAACAAAGCGGGCAACCAACCCCAGATGACCGCCAAGGCAGGCCCCAGGATCGGCCCCAGCCCAGCAATCGAGGCAAAATGATGACCAAACAAAATCGGTGGCCTGGTCGGCACATAGTCAATCCCGTCGCGAAGGGCATGGGAAGGGGTGGTGTAGTTTGGGTCTAGGCAAAACACCCGCCGAGCCAAAAACCGCCCATACGTAAAATACGCCACCACCAACGCCCCCAACGAAACCAATCCGATCAGCATCGCATTGTGAAGCATCTTGGATCTCCTACCGACCAGTTCTGCTGGGCACTACCCCCCAGCTAACGCCTATACGCCTTATCTAGGTTTCCAGAACCAAACTGGCTGCCCCACGCCAGACCGCCCCTCCGTTGCCTCCGATTCTGTTCTATAATAAGTTTCTTTATCGAGTTAGAAAATGTCTCTATGGTCGGGTTTTATGGAGAAATTCGGATGCCAGAGAAGGTGATTATCATTGGCAGCGGTCCGGCGGCATGGACAGCAGCCATCTATACGGCCCGGGCGGAGTTACAACCGGTAGTCTTTGAGGGGGCAGAAACCGAAGAGAATCGTATGGCCGGGCTGTTGCCCCTGGGGCAACTGGCCCTGACGACCGAAGTAGAAAACTACCCTGGGTTTCCGGCTGGCCGATTGCAGGAGTATTTGGATTCGGCCATTGACCCGGCCAAACGCCAGTATATGCCGCCGCATACCGGTCAGTGTATCACCGGCCCGGAACTAATGGAACTGATGCGGCAACAGGCCAAAAACTTCGGTGCCCGCGTGATTACCGAAGACATTGTGCGGGTGGATTTCAAGATCTATCCGTTTCGGCTTTGGGCATCCGACGGCAGTCCGTGGGAGGCGCTGGCAGTAATCGTAGCCACCGGTGCACGGGCCAACTGGTTGGGCCTAGAATCGGAACAAAGGTTCAAAAACCGAGGCGTCAGTGCTTGTGCTGTTTGCGACGGGGCATTGCCCAGGTTCAGGAACCGACCGGTTGCCGTCGTCGGCGGCGGCGATGCTGCTGTGGAAGAGGCCCTCTATATGACCAAGTTCGCCAGCATCGTCTATCTGGTGCATCGTCGGGACCAACTGCGAGCCTCCAAACTCATGGCCCGGCGTGCCATGGAACACCCAAAAGTGCAAATCCTCTGGAACCGGGTGGTCGAAGAGGTGCTAGGCAACGACAAGGAAGGAGTAACTGGCCTTCGACTCCGCAGCACTGCCGGTGGGCCCGAAATGCTCTTGGATGTGTCCGGGCTTTTTGTAGCCATCGGCCATACACCCAACACCGCCTTTCTGGAAGGCCAACTAGAACTAACCGAAAAAAAGTACATCAAATGGACAACCCCCTTCCGCACTTATACTAGCGTTGAAGGTGTCTTCGCCGCCGGCGATGTGTGCGACGATTACTATCGGCAAGCCGTAACCGCAGCCGGCACTGGCTGCATGGCCGCCCTGGACGCCGAACGCTGGCTAGCTAGCCGCAACGTACATTAGGAACCTTTGCAAAATCCTGAACATGTAGTGAACTTTATGGACTTTTGGTTCTATAGACGTTCGGTTCTTCTATCCGAACACCTACTATCTATTGGGTGCTAGCCATCCTGGCAACCTCATATGTTCTGTTAGAGGAAGGACATGCCAAAATAGGATAAAAAACATCCTCTTTGAATGATGCATTAGGTTCCGGAAGATCATCATACCGCCGGCAATGCTCTGGCGAGCCGAGGACGCTCAGTCAGCGGACCACCATGCGTCGGCCCGCGGCTAAAAGCAGGCCATGGAAATCACAGGCTATGGAAATCACTAATCATCAACTGCTTAGTGGATTGGGCTAGCGTGGTTGGCCCGTAGCCAAAGCAGAGGGGGCATTTAGCTTGCGCTTTTTGTCAATTGGGGTAACGCCGTTTTATCGTAAGGGAGTTAGACTTTGAGGATTCTTTGTTCACCGAGTCGCCTACTCCAACGTTTTAACCACCGGAACCTCCGCATCATTCAAGGAGGATATTTTTATACGATTTTGGCTTCTCCTCCTTTTACCCCAACATATAGAGTGGGTGCGACTGATTTTTTGTGCTCCGTTTAGAGGATTTGACGAAGATAGGTTGTTCTCTGCACCATCGAATCACTCCTTCCCCTGGTAGCTCCCC
>JANXAQ010000025.1 GCA_025062105.1 Thermoguttaceae bacterium | reverse complement strand
TTGAGTGCACGAATTCGCCTCTATCCTCCGGAGGTCGCTGTTCTACACATGTTTGTGATGGTTGGCCATCCCAACAAAAACAAATGATTGTGCCATCTCGACAGATAAACGGACTTTTCAAAACAAACCCACTGTAACTTTGGAGAAATTACGGCATTTTGGAAAGATTATATTTGTTCGCTTTTGGAATCTATTTTACATATATATTATCCTTGTTCCTATTTTGTATTTGCGTTTGCGTAACGTGATCTCCAACCCCATGCCATATTTTGTATTAACAGCCGCTCCCTGGGAGAGGTTGCCCTGCCGAAGCCAAGCCACCTGAGGGAGAAAAGCCCCCGTGGTTTGCCTCTTACCGCCGCCCCCTAATCTTCCGCAACGGAAAGAGGGGCAATCTATAGACCTACTCCACTAGGCTGAGATATTTCCTTTAGCAAGGCCTTTGTCGCCGGGAAAGACGTGAGAGAGGCCATCCGGAAACCTCACTTATTTGATCATGTTTACCATAAATCTTTGCTTTGATTATACTCTGCCTGGCAAGCCGGTGTATAGAGTTTTTTTTCCTCATCCCTTAGCTTAACTTTTGCTGTTTTGGCTTTGGCTTTGGAGAAATGTTCTAACTATTTGTAACCATTGGAGTTAGGTAATTATAGGGGGAGTTAGGAAATTATGGGAACCATATGTGAACACAAGGAGGTTTCGCCCTACCTACTGGAAGCTACCAAGTTCGGGAAAATGGCAAACATCCAGCAGGGAGCTTCTGGTAAAGGAACCTGTGCATAATGCAAAGGGGATATTTTTATACCATTTTGTCTTACCGTCTTGCTAAACCAATAGATAGGGCTGCTAGCATTGCTAGCAGCCCACAAATAGTAGGTGTTCGGCTGGGAAAGCGGAACGGCTAAGAATCAAAAGTTCATAAAGTCATTATATGTTTAGTATTTTTCAGAAGTTCCTAAAATGAGTTTCCTACCATTCCCCCAAAGGGGGCAGACCGCATCTTAGCTCGACTTTTGCCAATTTTAGCTTTCTCCCGGAGGGGAAAAGTTCTAACTTCTTGAAACTATTGGACTTAGGAAAATCGTTGAACAAAAGGATGTTTCGGCGTAACTCTTGGAAGCAAAAGCAGTTAGGAAAAATGGCAAAAGTCGAGCTTAGAACCATTTAATTTTTTATCAGAGACTCTCAGTTACCCTACCCCCCTGGGCCGGAGATGCCCAAGAACGGATATGAACATGCCGCTGCGGAAAGGGGATTTCAATCCCCTCTTGCTGAAATCGATTGTGAATGGCAGTGTATAGCTCATGGATAGTTTGCAGGCGTTTGTCCAACACCGGCAGATAAGCCCGAATGGTAAATTGCAAGGAGCTATCGCCGAAGTTTTCTAAAGTTACCAGCGGCGCTGGGTCTCGCAGGATTAGCGGATGGGATTGAAGAATTTCTTCCAGAAGACGTCGGACCCGCTCTGGATCGGTTCCGTAAGCGACGCCTACCTGTAAGACAATGCGGTTGGTCAGGTTAGTAAGTGTCCAGTTGAGCACCCGACCGGTGATAAATTCTTTGTTCGGGACAATCAGGTCCTGGCGATCCCAATTGGTAATGATGGTAGCTCGGATACGAATCTTGGAGACCACCCCGCTGACGTCACCCACCGTTACAATGTCACCTACTCGGATAGGTCTTTCAAATAGCAAAATCAGTCCCGAAACAAAATTGGCAAAGATTTCTTGCAGACCAAATCCGAGCCCAACTCCCAAGGCGGCTACTAACCATTGCATTCGGTTCCAGGTAATACCTAGCGGCGGCAGGCCCACCAGCAGCCCCACCAATACCACCCCATATTGAACCAGAGTCTTCAGGGCATATCGGGCACCTTGGTCCAGGGGCAATTTTTCCGGCAGCAGCAGTTCTAACAAGGCAGGCAGATTCTTTGCTCCTAGATAAGTTATCAAAAGAACAACAGCCGCCCATAGCATATCTGCTGCACTCACCCATCGGACTGAAACAGCCGGCGTTTGGCCACCAGGTTCTCCGGAAACAGGTTCGGTGCCCGGCTGCCAGGAAATCGCCCACAGGGGAATCCTTTCTAGCATTCCCAAAGCAGGCCAAATATCCATCCAGATTACCCCCACCAGGAGGACTGCTCCCAAAAACAAAAGCACTCCCAGCAGGCGTTCTACTTGGAGGGTTATTTGGCTACGCTCTGGCACGGGGGGCGGGGTTTCCGACAGTGACTGGACAACCGCATCCGGCGGTTGCATAGCAGGCGGTTCTTGGGGGGCGACGGTTGTTGCCCGGCTCATTGCGGTGCGCTGCCATAAAATCAGAATTCCACGTCGCAAAATCGCACCCAACCATCCCACGGCAACCACCACCGCCACACTCCCATAACACCGCCAAGCCAGTTGTTGGGCCGTGTAGTAATATCCGGCTCCAGCCAATATCGCCAGGCCAAGCGGCGTTAAAACCCCTACCCAATACAGGGGGAATCGAAACCGCAGCCAACAAGGCCTTTGGCCTTCTGAGCTCAATCCTTGGACAAAGGGCCCCTTAAAGCGGATAAGCCAAGCCCAGCCGATCGCCCAAACAGCCATTAGCCCCATAAACCCCAGTCGGCCTAAAGAACTATCAAACCTCTCTTCGGCCTGGTAATGGAACAGACCGGCCAGCAAAAGCCATGGGAGGGCCAAGGCGGCCATTATCTGCAGCCAGCCTCGTAACGCTCGCACACTGCGGATTGGCCAACCAAAATGTGCTTCCGCCAATCCGTGCTGCTGACAGACGGCTAGCAGCAACTCCCAAGGTACTAATGTCCAAGCGATCAGACGTAGGGTTTCTCCTATTGCCCGCAGGAATTCCGTCGGGCTAAGCGTCCAGCCTACTGCCGCCGGCAACAGCCAAAGTACCGCAGGTCGAAACATCCCTACCGCTAGCGTCATGGCGATGCTCTGCACCGTCGGGAGGAATTGGCTGAATTCCTCCTTCTGGAGTTGGAGGCCGATCTGAGTGATTCGCTGGCGGAACCTCCTGGCCGTGTATCCCAAAAGCACAACCACCGTCAGAATACCGGCCACCCCAAGCGGATCATTTTGCACACCTTCCCACACACCCTGAACTAATTCTTCCAGATGTGTCCATCGCAGCAGCCAACCGGCAGCGATAATCCCATGCCGAAGACTTTCCCTCCCTAAGACCGGTGTGCTCCGGATCCAAAGAATCCGTTCATTAATGTAAGTCCGATACTGCTCTGCTAGCTGAAGCAGTTCCGTCTGGACCCCATCAAGCTCCACTAATGTTTCGAAATGCCTATGTAAAATCGAAAGAAGGCGATCCAGCTGAGCCTTTTCGAAAAGCACCACTTCTCGGATCGCTTCCTGCCAAGCTTCCGGAGACATTGTTTCGGGGGGCGTGCCTACCTGGTGCATACGGTTCTGGATCAGGCTAGACAAATCCTTGAATTCTGCTTGGCGGTCTTGCAAGTCGAAAAGTTCCAAGTGGACAGATTGAATCTCCGGCTGTCGGGCGCGGATTTGGTTCCGGATATGGGCGGGATCGGGCAAGGAGGCTTGCTGTTTGCGTAACAAAAGTCCAATACTATGCGTTTGCCCTACCAGCTCCACCTTTTGCTGTGTACGCTGAAATTGCTGCTGCAGGGCTTCTCGCTCCGCTCGGAGTCGCCTAAGCTCGGACCGATTCTCATCCAATTTTTGGCAGAGCTGATCAGCCCGATCCAACCATCCGAAAGCTGCTTGACTTAGCAGCCGAAGCTGCGGAGGGTATCCAGCCAACATTTGCTCCAAAAGCTCCCTTTGGGCGGCAATTTGCCGTCGACAGCCCGTTGTCAAATCTTCTGGAGAACCATCTGGGTTTTCTGTGGAATCGCGCCGGCCAGAAACAGACTCCCCCCAAGAACTCGAACCATTCTTCTGCTCGAAGGCAGCTAGGTGGGCTGCAGAGGTATCGCCTGGCGCTAAAGTTACCTGGGGTGGATTGGCAGCTCGCGCAGTTTCTGCCTCCGCCCAGCCCGGATGGGTTCCGTCCCGTTCATTGTGTGGAGAGCTAGGAGCCAAGGAAACTGATGCTTCCTTAATCGAGAGTACCACGTGATGGGGAAGTAATTGTAAGCTATTTGAGGATATTTGGCGGGGATCGGCTTTGGCAGGAGAGCAAGGTGGAATGTTCGAGAATCCGAACCAAATTATCCATATTCTCCAAATTCCCCATTTTGTGACAAACCCACTTAAAATCCTGCCCATTTTCTCTCCTCACCTAGCTCCGTTCAGGATAGCCCGGTTAGTTTTTTTGGACTCTCCGCTCCCTTTGGCCGGGAAGTTTTAATGGAAATCACCCCTTGGGGAAAAGAGGAGTTTTTCCAAACCCAATGACAGTCAACCTCCTAGCAAAAGCCACCATCAGACGGGTACTCCAACAGATCGACTTTTGGGAATTTCCAGGCTGTAGCTCCATTCGGATCTGCTATGCCCGTAAAATAGGTTAGGTAACCTCTGCCAAATTCGAAGGAAATATTTTTATACCATTTTGGGTTGCAGGGCCTCTAACTCAATATATAGAGTGCTACCAAAGCTAGCGCCCTATATATAGTAGGAACCTCTGCATAATTCAAAGGATATATTTTTATACCATTTTAGTTCCCTCTTCCACTGACCCAATATATAGGGTTAACGGCACTGCTAGTGCCCTACATATAGTAGTTGTTTGGATGGAGCGGCCAAATGCCAACCGAA
>JANXAQ010000322.1 GCA_025062105.1 Thermoguttaceae bacterium | reverse complement strand
AGAGAAGAGGCACGTCATGCACGGCTGGTGGGCACGATGCAAAACCCTGCTGGTACGCTGGTTGCCCTTCTTACCGGTTTCCTGGCACCGGAAGGCGATGGCTTGGCTGAGCCGACAAGGCTATAAGCCGGTGGAAGCCCTTTCCTGGGGCAAGGCCTACCGGGTGGAAAAAGGCGGGCGGCAGTTTGTGTTCAAACGGCTCACAGCCCAGGGTCTGAAAATCTGGCAAGAGATTCTCTGCAAACTCCAAGGAGCATTCCGGCGATTGGTAATTCCTGAGGCGGTGGCCTTTGGGGAGGACAAATGGCTAGGCTGTTGGGTGCTTCGGCGCTGGCTGGAGGGCCAACCGATGTGTGCGGATTGGTCCGAGCTGGTAGAACCAGGAGGTGTTTGCCTGCCAATGGACCGGGTGGAAAAGGTGGTCGATCTGTTGGAGGATTTGGCCAGGATCGATCCCAGCTTATTCTTGACGACCCACCTCCCCCGCCGAGACCAACGATTTTTGCAGAAGCAGATAAGCCAAGAAACTGCCCAAGCAGAACAGCAAGGCCTGCTTAGCCTGGCAGAAATCGGCCGAATTTGGTACTTGGTAGAGCCGATCTTGAGTTGTGCCGAAACTGGCCCCTGGCGCCTGAGCAACCATGATTTTTACTTTCGCAATTTCTTGGAATTGCCGGACGGCCGAGTGGCTCTGTTGGATTGGGAGGTGGCCCGGGTTTCTTCGTTTGAAATCGAACACTGCACCAGCTACCTGTGGATGCTCCTGTGGAATCACCCCCAATGGCGGCAGGAATTCTTGAAGCAGGTAAAACAACGCCTCGGGATAGATCGCCAGAAATTCCGAGCCGCTTTGCTGGTCAATGCCCTGCATCAGGCGATGTTCGTGTGGAAAAATCAGCCCGCTCTGCAGACCAAGATGATCCAACTGCTCAGGAATGCCCTAGATGACCAGCAAATGGCCGCCATCTGGCAGCCGGAACAGGAGGCAACAAAGATACCCCTCGAAAGATGAACTTTTCTGCGTTCGAACAGATTCGGACTCTGCAGGATTGGTACTACGAGTTTGACCTGGGCGGCTACAAGACGCCGGTTGCTAAGCCTGAATGGGCCATACGACACCAGATGCGCCGGCAGTACCTGATGGGGCCGGTGCTGGAAGTTTTCGGCGGCACGCTGGCAGGCCGACGGGTGCTAGACCTGGGCTGCAACGAAGGGTATTTCACCCTGGCTGCTCTGGAGGCAGAAGCCGCCTTTGTCCTGGCCCTGGACGAACACCAAGAGAAACTCCACCGGGCCCGGCTTGTGCTGGAGGCCCTGGAAATTCCAACCCACCGATATGAACTCCGCTGCACTGATGTGGAAACCCTTCGGCCTGCGGATGGCCCGTTTGACCTGGTGTTGCTGCTTGGAATGCTCCATTGGCTGCCGGTAAGAAAGGCCCTGAAACTGTTAGAAACCTTGGCCCAGATGGAGCCCGAACTGCTGTTGGTCGATACGGTGCTTTATCCATCGGAAGGGGCGGTGCTGCGATTGCGACGAGAACAGCTTGGCCCAATGGACCCGTATCGGGATAGCCGAGTGTGTCTGCTGCCCAGTACGGCCGGGCTGCTGGAACTGATGGGATCGTTCGGCTACCGGGGGGTGGTCCTAAGACCCCAGTTTGCCGACTGGACCGGCTCGAAAGATTACCAGACCGGCGTGCGCCGGGGATTTTTGTTTGCCCGCACGCTGGACCTGAGCCGGTTGTCTGCCCCTACGGAGTCGCCCCTTCCGGCCGGGCAAGACATTACTCTCCAAGAAGCCTCCTGGAAGGATCTCGTCAAGGCCCTGAGCCGAAAACTGCTGCGAAAACTATTCCCGCACCGATAACTCCTACCGAAACAGAAGTCTTCATATCGCTCTTTGGATTTCGTCGGGGAAAACGCAAACTATGATCAGCCAAAAGCCGGATGTTTTTATCATTGGCGTACATCGGCGCTGCGGGACGAACTTTTTGGCCGATGCGCTGAAACTATTGCCGCATTTTCAGGAGCCTCGGCCTTTGGCTGAGGACTACTTGCTGGAACATGCGCCGCTTTTGGTGGAATATGCCAGACGCACAGCCGCCAAACGGTATCAGAAACGCTTCCAGGAAGCCGGGGAGTTTGAGGCCTGCCAGCGGCTTTTGCTCCGTCGGCTAGGCGATGGACTGCGCAGCTTTTTGCGAGATTACATCCGACCGGACTGTCGGCTGCTCACCCATACGCCCGACCCGGATTACCTAGAACTTTTCTTCGACCTGTTCCCGGATGCACAACTGGTGCTTTTAGTCCGGGATGGTCGGGATGTGGTGGAATCAGCGGCTCGCAGTTGGCCCTCAGAGCCTTACTCTTACTGGATGTACGCTTGGGCACTGGGCGCTCGGCGTATCCTACAGTTTATCCATGGCCCAGGCCAAGACTACCAGCAAAAATGGCACCTCGTACGATATGAAGATTTACTCACCGACCGAACTGCCATGAAAAAACTCCTCCAATTCCTCGGCGAAGACCCCGACCAATACCCATGGCCGGAGTTTGACAATATGCCGGTCCGCGGTTCTTCCACCCACCGGGGCGGCCACCAAGAACTCCACTGGCAACCCGTCGAAAAAACCAAAGACTTTAACCCCATCGGCCGCTGGCAGTCCTGGAGCCGATGGCGCCGCTGGCAATTCCGCCGCATCGCCGGCCGTGAACTGATCGAGTTAGGCTATACGTGGTAAGGGCGATTACCGAAGACTATAGAAAACTCGGGGGTATAGGAAGGCAGTAGATGGTCAAAATGTCATCCCCGCGCAAGCGGGCATCCAGGCTACCGTGTGCCTCCTTCATGTCATCCCTGCGCAGGCAGGGATCCAGGCAATGTCATCCCCGCGCAAGCGGGGATCCAGGCTACTGTGAGGTTGCTTCTTTGCTATCCCCGAGCCAAGGGCTCCCAACGGAGCAGGCGCAAAGGTGCCTGGATTCCTGCTTACGCAGGAATGACAACGGAGAGGCTCCCTCACCCCGGCCCCTCTCCCGCGGCCGGTAGAGGGGACTTTCCCCCTCACCCGGCCTGCTACGCAGGCCACCCTCTCCCGCAGTGGGGAGAGGGTGGAGATGCCCCCTCACCCGGCTTGGCTAGCGCCAAGCCACCCTCTCCCGCGGTGGGGAGAGGGGATTCCTGCTGACGCAGGAATGACAACGGAGAGGCCCCCTCACCCCGGTCCCTCTCCCGCGGCCGGTAGAGGGGACTTTCCCCCTCACCCGGCTTGGCTAGCGCCAAGCCACCCTCTC
>JANXAQ010000220.1 GCA_025062105.1 Thermoguttaceae bacterium | reverse complement strand
GGATCGCTGATCCACCCCTTGCCGTAACGCACCAAGGACCAAAGTGTGTCTCCTTCCTTATAACTCCTAAAGTCACCAACATCTCGTCCTGCTAGGAGTGGGATGACGCCGGGATATGCAAGTGTAAAGGATTTGTTCCGTAAGTCCTCCAAATAGACCTCTCTAACTCCTTTGAGGATTGGGTGATCGCCACCGGCTGGAACACAGTTTTGAGAAGACATCACAGGAAAGTATATGATTCGGGAATATCTAATTCCGAAGACTCCGTTGAGTACGTCGTTATTTACCCACAGGACACCGCCGTTGCGGACCCAGTCCCGGAGCAATTGAGCCTGTTGAGCGTCGAACTGGCTATAAGTGCAGGTATCCGTCAGTTCGATGATTTTCGTCTGAGGATCCTTGACGGCGGCTGCCACCTGTGTGGAAGATGCGAGGATCTTTCTATGCTTGCGCAATTTATCTTGCAAGGTTTCTGGGGAGCTCGGAATAACCAGTTCTTCTTTAGGGGGCTCGGCAGGCTTTGAGTCGGGCGGAGGCGGGACTTCCGGCTTGTCAGGCAGAGGCTCTTTCGGGGAGTGCGGTTCGGGCAGGCCAGCCTTGACTCTGGCTTTTTCGGCGCGGTCTTTCAGGAAGGAGTTGTCAGAAAAATTTTCCAGGGCCTTAGTCCAACTAGAGAAAGCGGTTTTATAGTCTTCTTTTTTCTCGGCTTGCTGGGCCTCTTCAACAAGCCGACAGACGGCCTCTAGATTGTTCTGCAAATCTTTGGCATTCGGGTGCTCCGGCACGTAGGAGAACACTTCTTGGAGTTCTTTTTGGGCTTTAGTGAATTCGCCAATGGAGCAAAGTCGCTGAGCTTCTTGGAAATGTCGATTGGCCAAGGTATTTTTAGTCTCTTGGAGTCTCTGTTGGGTTTCTGCATGGTTGGGTTTGATGGCCAGGGCTTCCTCTAGCCGACGTAGGGCGGTCTGGTACGACTGGTCAGACTGTTTTTGCAATGCGACCTGAGCCTCGGTCAAAAGCTGGGCAAATTCTTTTTCTTTTTTGAGCCAATCAGGCCAGTCCGGCTCCGATAGCTCCATTTGTCGAAACAACTCCGTGAGAGTTTCCGCTTTGGCCAGCTCGGCTTTGGCTTCGGTTTTGGCCAGTTCCTCTGGCTTTGGCCGGGGAATGTCTGCCAGCAGATTGACTAGTTCGGTTCGGATCCGATATTGCCAGCGGGCGCTAGACTCGGCTAGCTTCTGCAACAGACCTTTCGCCTCTGTGAATGGGCTTTGTTCGCTCTGTTGAGGCTCTTCCAGTGTTCCTTGGGCGTACATTCGCAGCAGAGCGGAAGCTAACAGATACTCTGCTTCAGAGCGGCAAAAGAGACTGTTTTCCCGAAACTCTCGGAGGCCCGCTTCAGCTTCCTCCAATTTGCCTTCGGCAATCATCTCTCGGAACTTCGTCACAGTAGTCGAGTCGGCCCAATAGCGCCAACCGAGCAACCCGGCCAAGGCCAGTCCCACGCCCACCAGCAGCCCACCAAGAAGCCGGAAGATCACCTTTCGGCGCAATTTGGCTTGTTCTTGCCGGATGGTTGTGGCGAACGGTTCTACTAAGGACAGGGGCATCCAATTGATCTGGCCCTCGCGCCAACAGAGCGTGCTGGGCCGCACCTGCCCGCTTCGCCACAATTGCAGCACCTTTTCCGTAGTAAAGGGGCCTTGTGCCTGCCCGCCCGGCTCCGCTAAATACCACTGGCCGCTACCTCCCGACATTCCTGCCTCCTTCGCCCTAAGGATTCTATTGGCGTTTGAATTATCGGAACATTTCAGCCCCACTGAAGGGGGTTTATTTTTGGTCCCGAAGGTCCTCTCCAGTGTCATTCCCGCGCAAGCGGGAATCCAGGGATCTTGGCACCGCCTCTTGTGGTCCTTTTTGCGGGGAGCTTCCAGAACCACCTCATAGGAACCTCGATATTCCTGTTTTCGAACCCGATGACAAAGGCGGCTTTTCCATTCGGCTAAAGTGTTCCCCTTTATCTAAACTCCGTCCATGCGGGTGTTTTTGTCTGGCGAAGTTGGTCGTAATATCTTCGAACTCGCTCGGAGAGTTCTTGCATCCCATAAAAGTAGATCATAATCCATATAGAGATGATCAAGTTAACCAAAACAAGAACAACGGAGGCTCCTACTATTAGCGAGAAAAGCGACAACCCCGCCAAAACAGCATATACGATGGATAACACCCGTGCGCCGGTAAGTCCCCATTTACGAAAAGACCATAACCCATAACAGACCACCAGGGTAAACAGGCCAAGATAAAAGGCGCAAAGGGATAAGGCAGCGACGCCTTCGTTTAAGAGTCGGATGGCTATGCCAGCCGTTTGAACCTCTCGATCTCGAATCGTGCCTCCCAAACCCTGGATTCCCATTGCCAAACCACCTAGTCCTACTGCGATACCCATCCATAAGAGACCCGCAACCATCCAGGCGACACCGGAGATAGTCCAGTAGAAGACGATCCATACGAGGCCGACAGGTCGGTGGGGGATAGTGGAGGGGGCAGAGGGGATTTGTTCCGTGGGGCTTTCTGCCGCCGTGCCATATGGAGTCATTGACGGAGCTGCTTCTGGGCCGCCCGTAAAGACCGCCGGAGTGCCGGTTACCCCAGGCAAAGGCATAGGGGGCGATTTCATAGGAGGAGATGGGGCCAAATCGGGCATAACTGACGGGGCGCTCTGGGCCGGCGGCACTGGCGGCGGGCCACTGGGCCCCGCACCACTGCCCATAGCAGCAGGACTGGCTCCTGCCGGCGCTGCCGGAAGTTGGTCCGGCACCCGGAATTTCTTTCCACAGGCCGGGCAGGATACCTCCTGTCCAAGTGCTTTCTCCGATACATTCAACTTCGCTCGACAATGTGGACATGGAAACTGGGCTATCATATATTCACTCCTAGTTTAGGGAACCGAACAGAACCCTAACGGCCCGATCTCTAATGATTTTTATACTTATAATCACCTATCTCCATAGTGCCCAAGGAAGGCGTTGGCCGATGGCAGGAGAAGTTCTGGGGGCTAGACGCAAATTCCTCGGCGCTTTTGCGAAAAGAATTTGGCCCTCAGAAAACAAAGCCACTTCCAACGGTCAGCCCTGCCGCAACAGAGTACAAAACTTCTGCCCACGCTGCACCCGATGGAAAGGGCCCGAGGACAATGAAGTAGTGTTGCGGAGCTTTCAAGTAAGAGCAGAACGTTTGGCCTCTGGCAGCGGCAGCCTGAGTGTAGCCACTTGGCCTGGTTTGATTCTCCAAGCCGCTCCAAACTAAGCGTCGGCAAAGATGAATTTTTTGTCCCCTCTGCCTGCTTGGGCATACAAGTGGCCTTGTATTCCAAGAAGATTAGTATAGTCGGGGACTGTCGTTCCTGCAACATCACAAAAGTTATCTTTTTATTTTTATACGTGGAAGACGTGACGGCCAAAGACAGTCCCCCGATGGGGGTAGTAAAACCGAAACTTGGCAAGCAGCTCAGGGGTTACTAGGTCAACCTGGAAGATCTGCTGGCGTACTTGTTGCAGACGTACTTGTTAAACTAGCGATCGATTTTCACAGCGGGAGCGGGGCAGGGGCGGATTTTTCGTGCTGAGCTTAGCGGACTTGGGTAAGATGGCTCGCCCATAGCTGCTCGAACCGGTCGTCATCCAAGGCGCTGGACTTGACAGATGCCTCCTAAGCGAAAACGATAAAAGCAGAACTGTGCCGCATGGTGTCGTACGCAAAGGATGAAGCAATGGAAAATATGTTAACGGTGGTTCTATCCCGGGCTCGACAACCAACTTCCCAAACCCAGGCCATGGAAAAAGCCTTGCTCCGGGGTTTGGACCGGTGGCCGGAGTTGCCGGTGCTGGTGTTGCCGCATCTTTATGATCTGCTTCCTCGGGGGATGGGGTTTGAGGCCTTACGGGGCATTAGCACCCATATGGTGGTGCTCAGTTGGCTTTATCCGCGGGCGGCATTTTGGGTGCTGCAGGCTAACGGTGTCCATGGTCAGATGGGCCGGACGCCTCTGGTGCCCGAAGAAGAGCTTGAACCTCCCCGCCTTGCTGCTAGACAGAAGCAATTGTCCGGAGGCTCCCAACCGTCTGGTGCTGGTTCACCAATCCGCCTGGGAAACTCCAATGTTGGGGTCTCTGCCCTTAGTTCGGGGCCGCATTTGGGGGAACCTAACATTGCCACCGAGGCTCCTGGCTTGCACACCTATCAGGAAGAGGTTGGAGCCAATCGAACCGGTTCGGCAAGCCGTCTGGGACAAGCTAATGTTGGAGCCTCCGGTCCTGGTTCTAGCCCCCATCTGGGGGAACCTGCCATTGGAGCTGGTGGTCCTAGCTTGGATATCTCTCAGGGAGAGATGGCGGCCGGCGGAGCCAGCTCGGCAACCCAGCTGCAAAAGCCTCCTCTGGAAACCCATGGTGCCGGATCAGCTGCATTAGCAGGGCTGGACCTTCCGGTTCTGGGGGGGCATCGGCGTAATCCCGCTGGTTCTGCCCAATCTAAGGCGGTCCGAGCCCAATCAGCTGCCGAACTGACTGTTGCCGGTTCGGAGCGAATCATTTGGTGCTTGGATTTGCGCAATCCGGGCCGGCCGGAGGCGTATTTAAGCGAGATTGCCAGACTGGTGGAACTGACCGGAGCTACGGCAGTTTCGCTGGCCGAAGCCCTCGGGCCGCCGACTAAGCTGGGTCCTTATACCATGCAGGAGATCAACGAACTCCTTCAGCCCCGGTGGTATCCGGTTATTGATCGGAGCCGATGCCAAAATTGCCAGCAGTGTCTGAATTTCTGCCTATTTGGCGTGTATGGTTTGGACGAACGTGGCCGGGTGTGGGTGGAGATGCCGGATGCGTGTCGGCCGGGTTGTCCGGCTTGTGCCAGGGTCTGCCCCGCTGGGGCGATCATGTTTCCGGAGTATTCGGACCCGGCCATTGCCGGTGCCCCCAGCAGACCCCCCATCCCCTCGGAAAAGGAAGTCGCCTCTTCGGAAGCTACTTCTCTGCATGTCTCCCAGCCCTCGGACTCTCAAAGTAGCCCGGGCCAAGCCAGTGGCCAGGACCAGCTGGATCGCTTGGTGGACGAACTGGACCAGATGGGACCATAACGTAGCGCCTAGGTTCTGCCTACGCCGGCAATCCAACCAGTCTTACACAGTACATCCGGCCGAAGCAGCGTTCCAGCACTACACATACCCCACAAAAAAAGGTTTCTCCGGGGGGCTTGACGAACTAACCATTGGAGGTCAACCTATCTTTCACAAGAAGTAACACTTCACCCGAATGGAAAGCGGGACCATTCTGGGCAAGAAGGGGAATCTATGGTGTTATTCCCGCGCAAACTGGAATCCAGGCTTTTTATGTCTGGCTGATAGTTCCCAGTTGCATGGAGGTTACAAATAGGTCCGTCGTAGCCTGGGGGCATCCATTCGGCTAAAGTATTACCACAAGAAAAATCCGCCTCTCTCCTTTTGAATCTCTTTTGCATCAAAAGTGCATCAAAAGGTTAGAGGGGAAGCTAGTCAGGAATCGGAGTGTTTCGTTTTCATAGGAGGCATCCAGCGTATGGCCGAGGTTGCTTTTTTAGCCGTAGATTTTGGGGCTTCTAGTGGTCGGCATGTGGTGGGGCTGTACGACGGGGAACATCTTTGGCTGGAAGAGGTGTATCGGTTCGACAATGGTCCGGTGGAAATGGCAGGGAGTTTGTTTTGGAACTTGCCTCGGCTTTGGACGGAGCTTCGGCAGGGGCTTCGGACGGCTTCAGCACGATTTGGCGACCAAATCCATAGTGTCGGCGTAGATACCTGGGGAGTAGATTTTGCGCTGTTGGGCCGGGGCGATGTACTTTTGGGCAATCCCTACCATTACCGGGATAGCCGTACTAACGGCATCATGGAAAAGGCCTTTGCCGCCGTTGGCCGAGAAGAAATTTTCCGGCACACGGGCCTGCAATTTATGCAGTTTAATACGCTGTATCAACTGTTGGCTATGCTCTGGCAGCGGTCGCCGCTTCTGGAGGTGGCTGAACGGCTTTTGATGATGCCAGACCTATTCCATTGGCTCCTAACAGGCGAAAAGTCGAACGAGTTTACGGATGTCACTACGTCGCAGTGTTACAATCCGCTCCGGGGCGATTGGGCCTGGGAATTGTTGGAGAAGTTTGGCTTGCCCCAGCAGATTTTCGGGCCGATTGTGCCGCCTGGTACGCTGCTAGGGCGATTGCGACCGTCGGTAGCCGCTGAAACCGGCCTGGGCAATGCTCAGGTAATCCTACCTGGCACGCACGACACAGCCAGTGCGGTAATGGCAGTACCGGCGGCCAGCCAACCGGGCGCACAGCCCGATTGGTGCTATATCAGCCTCGGCACTTGGGCGCTGATGGGTATAGAAGTGCCTCAGCCAGTCGTCGATGAGCGGGTGCTCCAGTTTAACTTCACCAACGAAGGGGGTGTTGGCGGCACATATCGGCTGCTCAAGAACATTACCGGCCTTTGGCTAGTGCAGGAATGCCGTCGGATTTGGAATCAGCGGGGACGTCAGTGGGATTGGGAAGATTTGAACGAACTAACTGCTTCAGCCCCTGCATTACGATCGTTTATCGATCCCGATAGCCCCCTATTTTTAGCTCCCGAAGATATGCCAGAAGCCATTCGGGATTTTTGCCGAAAAACTGGCCAACCCGAACCGGCCGATGAAGGCAGCGTGCTCCGCTGTGCCCTGGAAAGCGTTGCACTGAAAGCCCGATGGGTCTTCCGAATGTGTGAACAGTTGGCCGGCCAACGGATTGAAAAAATTCATATTGTGGGCGGCGGTGTGCAGAACCGACTCCTATGCCAATGGATTGCCGACGCCTGCAATCGGCCGGTCTTGGCTGGTCCCGTAGAAGCCACTGCCACCGGAAACCTGATGATGCAGGCGGTTGCCAGCGGGCATGTCGGCACGATTGCCGAGGCCCGTGAAATCATCCGCCGTAGTTTCCCTATGGACGAATACGAACCCCAAAACACCGCGGCCTGGGATGAAGCCTTCAGCCGATTTGAAAAACTCATCGGCCAATAACCCGCAGCGTGCAAACCACAGTGCCCAGGCAGAAGAGTGAACACAACATTACCCAAATGCGTCCGGAAGCGTCCACCGGCTGATCGATTAGTGCCTGCCGATCAGACACTGGCTTACCGGGGACAGTAGGGGCCAGCAGGCCAGCAGCAGGTCAGGGGGTGATAAACCATGGATGGCAGAAAGCAGTGCCCGAGTGATCTAATATGCGATAGCCGATGAACGATCTGCCAAGAGCGATTGGCGATCAGTGAGCAACCATCCGCAGAAAAGAAAATCCAGCTATGACCTGTAGTTCATGTTGAGTCTTTCCAGAAAGGAGACAAGGCGATGATTCGTGTGGGTATTTGTGGTGTGGGGTTTATGGGAATGACCCATTACAATGCGTACAAAAAGGTTCGTGGAGCTAAGGTAGTGGCCTTGTGCGAGAAGGACAAGGCTCGGTTAAACGGCGATTGGCGATCGATCAAAGGGAACTTCGGCCCTAGGGGAACGATTGTGGATGTTTCCCATTTGGCCCGCTATGAAAATGTGGAAGATCTCCTGGCGGATCCCAATGTAGATATGGTTGATATTTGCCTTCCGCCGTCACTCCATGCCCAGGTGGCTATTGCCGCCCTTAAGGCCGGCAAACACGTGCTGTGTGAAAAGCCGATCGCTCTGCGACTGGCCGACGCACGCCGCATGGTCCAAACCGCCAAACAAACCGGTAAAATGCTCATGATCGCCCACGTCCTGCCGTTTGTCCCAGAATATACCTTCGCTTATAAAGCTGCCACCAGCGGCCAGTTCGGCCGTCTGCGCGGCGGCCATTTCAAGCGGGTGATCTCCGACCCGCTGTGGCTAAAAGATTTCTACGATCCCAACGGCTGCGGCGGCCCGATGATCGACCTGCACATCCATGACGCCCACTTCATCCGCCTGCTTTTCGGCATGCCCAAGGCGGTGCAAAGCATCGGTCGAATGCGGGGCGAAGTAGCCGAGTACTTCAGCACCCAATTCCTGTTCGACGATCCCCAACTGGTGGTTACCGCTACCAGCGGAGTCATCTACCAGCAAGGCCGACCCTTCACCCATGGCTACGAAATCCACTTCGAGAAGGCCACCATCGTCTTCGACTCCGGCGATGGGATGCCTCTGACCATCTATGACGAAAAGGGAAAAGTCCGGCGTCCTAAACTGGGCGAGTTTGACATGACCGACGCCTTCCCCATTGAACTTTCAGAGGCCATCCGGGCCATTCAGAGTGGCACTCCATCGGCCCTTTTGGACGGCCAGTTAGCCTGCGACGCCCTCCATCTGGGGGAACGCCAAACCCAATCGATCAAAGCCGGCGGCAAACGGGTGAAAGTCTAACGATCCGGCCGTAGAAAACCTGTTTGTACTGGAATTAAACGGATTCAAACGGGCGACAACCCGATAAGAGGTTCCCTGTTCGCTTCTTAGCCAACGCAGGTAGGTTAGTGGATTTGGAATTTTCTCAGATCCCCTCTTTAATGGTATTCAAATCACATAAACAGGGGGTAAGAGCCCTTCGTAAAAGTCTCTTTTTCGCTACCTGCCTCCTGATTGCCTATTCTTCTGATAGACAGTCTTTTCCCATGTCGATACACCAATCAGCATTTGGTATGCATTGCCGGGATTATCTCCAGAAAAACACCACTAAATAGTTATCTAATACCCCTATTTTTAGCTACTCTTAGCACCCCCCAATGGAACTTTAAAAAGACACCACTCTAGCCAAACTCCTTGGGCTGGAAGGGAAAAGTTATTAACGGATCAGCCCCATTTTGGGATTGGATCACTTAAGCTGAACTGAGTAACAGGGTTGAGCCTACTATTTGGAAAATGGGCAATTTAGGAAAAGAAGGCTGGGAAAAATCGGTAAACTAGGTAACTTGGATACTTTTTTGTTTTCCTCAGTTTCTCCAACTTCATGGGTAGGCCGTTCGGCTGAAGGGTTCCGTAGAAAAAAACCCTTTTTTAGGAGCAGAATCGGTGCTTCGATCACATCGTATGGGAAGCTTTTCTAAACTGCTGATAAAAGCCGGGATAATTTCAACTCTTGGCTGGATCATTTCCCTCTATTGTGGGCTATGCTCCTTACACGCTCAAAACCACCTCTCGGATGCCTCCAATAGTTGTTTATTTTTTCAGGGGAAATCGCTCTCCTCCCATCTGTTTAGTCACCTTCAGCAGAAGGTGTCTTGGCGGGAGACTGTGCCCAAGGGGACCGACGGGCTGGTGAAGGTTCTGGGTGCTGGCAGCCCGGCTGAGGCTGAGCTAATCGCCCAACAACTTCATGCTACCTGGGAGCAAATGGCCCAATTGGCCGACCGCTGGACCCAGGCCCATCGCCAACCCAACTTTCCAGGCCGAAGACTCACTATACTGGTGGGGCAGAGCCGGATGCACTTCCCACAGGCCCTCACTTACCGAAGCCCCCATTTCGGCTCAGCGGGCGTTTCCGGCCGGAGCAGTTCGGAGGCATTGGTTTGGCTGTTGGATCAGCAGCCGGCTACAGTTCTTATGAGCACGTCCGGACGGGCGGGTGGCCCGTACACCGGCCACCGGTTGGACCAGCAGCCGGCCACAGTGCTTATGACCACTACCGCCACAGGTCGGGAACCCCAGCAGATTCTCCGAGATCTGAAACGGCAACTGGTGCTGGTGTTTTTGAGCCATCTGCCCAACGGCCAGCAGATGCCGCTTTGGGTACAGATCGGGTTGGCTGAGTATGTAGCCGAACCTCCGAGTCAAATGCCTTGGCCTGCCCAGATGCCGCCGGTAGAGCCTCTCCTGAAGGAAGCCGCCTGGGGGCAAAATGCACCGGAACACCGGCAAATCCAGCCGGAAGCCTATGTTTGGGCTGGCCAATGGGTTCGCTACTTTTTGGAAGGCCGGGATGCTCAATATGCGCCGGTCTTTGTGGAGGCACTTCGTTCGGCTAATCCCCAAAGCCAATTGGAAAACCTTTTGCAGCAGGTCAGGATGGCCAGTGGGCCTGCTGGTCAATGGGAACCGGAGTTTGGCCAGCCTGTAGTACGTGCTGTTGCTCAGTCCATGGAGTTGGGGGAGACAGAACGGAAATTGGTCTTTGTGTTGAAATTGAGCTGGCGGTTCGCAGAGCGGCACCCTGCTCGTCTAAGCCAGCCGAAGATCCTCGAACAAGGCCAAGACCGAAGCCTACAGATGGCTTGGAGTCCTGAAAAACCGGCTCCGAATGTTCTGAAGTACCTGGAGCAGCAGATTTGGGATCCACGTCGGCCCCGATGGGCCACGCTGGATTGGCACGGACAACTTTTGTTTTCCGACGACCTCGGACGCTGGCAGGCCTTCTTCCAAGAGCTTCAGGCCAAATATCGCCTCCTCCACCACCACCAAGATGGCAAAATAGTCCTCCAGCTCCAACATCCGGAGGGGGGGCTGTTGGAAGGCTGGCTGGAAGCCAACCCGGCTGATCCCGGTCGGCCCATCGCATATTTGAGACGAAGCAAAGCATAGAAGATTCTCATTTTTGGCAGTTCTGGTGGAGAAACATCGGCGATAGGGTAGCATTGCTCCCCGGCTATGGCCTGTTTGGAATAAAAAGCAGTCCAACCGCTGGATTCTTTAGCTCGACGTTTGCCATTTTTCCTAAGTTTTTTGGTCTCGAAAGTTACGGAGCGCCCTCCATTTGTACATGTAATTTCCTAACTCTAATGCTTACAAAGAGTTAGAGCCTGTCGCATTTGGCCCAGGCTTAAAAATGGCAAAAGTCGAACTTAGTCGAATTGTGGGCAAAAGCTTTTCCCAGGTCCCATTCCGAGATATACTTTCCATGGGTTTGAACATTTTCCCCGGGGCCGGATAACCGTTCGGAAAAGGAGCTCCTTATGTGGAAACCAATGGCCAAGATATGGGTTTTTTTGATGGGTGTAAGCTTGCTGTTGCTTGGGGTGCGGATTGCCTATGGCCAGCGTCGGCCGCTTCCACCGCCGGTCATTGTGGTCAAGCCGGTTCCGAAAGTAGAAATTTACCGGGTAACGCCTTATTGGATGGTGGTGCCTAGCTACGACTTTCGGTACATAGTGCGCTATCCGCCCCGGCCACGAGCATATCGGGGGGTCTACGTGGCTTGGCCGTGGCCGGTTTATGTACCTTATGGAGGCCCGCAGCCGCCTATGAGTTTTCGGATGACTCCATCGACAGAGGGGGCAGTCGGAGGATTTTCGGTGCCGGAATTGGCCCCTCCGGAGCATTTTGGGGAAGGTGCAGCAGCTGCACCCTCACCAAGAGCAGCTACTCCTGGCCCTAACCTCGTTCCGTCGGAATCGCCGCCTGAACCCCCCACAGAAGAGCCGTTGCCGGAATTGATTCCGCCGCCGATCCCACAACCTGCCTTGCCCGCTCCAGAGCCGAACCGTTAATCCAGCGTGGGCCTTTGCACGGACTGCATGTTTTTCTGGAGTTTTCCGCAGGGCGGCCTGAACCCGGTACCCTCTAGATGGGCCTTTGCACGCACTGCATGCTTTTCTAGGATGCAAAACGGATCCGGTGCTTTTGCAGGAAAGCCCTCGCTGTGCTGGTCTGGAAAACTTATCCTGTGTTAACTGGCAATTCTCACTTGGCCTTCTAAACTCGACTTTTGCCAATTTTCCTAAGTTATTTTCTGCTCAGGAGTTACGGCGGACCTTCCTTTTGCCCACACAATTTTCAAGGAGTTAGAACTTCCTCCTTTCGGCAGGGCCCGAAAATGGCAAAAGTCGAGCTACTAATAAGGGGTAACTTTAACCAGATCAGATGATACCGTCTGTGTGGATGAGTACTAGCTGGGCGAAAAGATTCACACCGCTCGGAAGCGTCTCATATTCGCAACCGGCGAAATCAAGTTGATTACACTTTTAGGGAGCCTTTTTGTTTTCTTTTGATTACAATTTCTCTAAGCACTTTCAATATAATAAGTTAAGAAAATCCAATTCCTATAGGCACAGTAAGTGCTTGATTGGGAGAATAGCCAGAGCACACTGGGTGTTCATGGCAAAGAGGAAAGTTCCTATTATAGAGGAGGGCTGAACCATGCGAGCCGTAGGAATTGGATTAATCACCGTAGGTATTCTGGCAATCCTTTTGCCACAAACTCCATCAGAAGCAGCTCCCCCCAGCAGTGTGGGTACCTGGGTGGCATCAACCGGGGTGGCTCATCCGCCCGGCCCTCCGGGGCCTGGCCGCTATTGGCGGCCTCTGCCTCCGCCACCCCCGCCCTGTGTGGTGCTGCCTCCGCCACCTCCCCCGCCACCCCGGCGGGTCTATTATCTCTATCCGCCCGTGGTCTATGAGTATACTTTCCCTGGCTATTTCTATGATTATCCCTACTCTCGAGGGACTTTCTACTACTCCACCCCTCGAACAGGGATTATCATTCGCTGGTAGCCACCTGGACTTGGGAGCAACCCAGAATTGGCCTCCCTTCTAGAAAGGTTGGAGGAGTCTTGAGGGCAGAGTGTTGACGGGGCCAACCGAGGTTTGGAATGGTACGCATCCCAACTTCCAAAATCCAGGCCAAGTGGGAAGACGAACTGCGATTTGCATGCAAAAGTAAGGCTCTGTTGGAACCGTTTTCGCTTGGAGGCCCCAAACCCCACCAGAACTGCAATCAAAGCCGACCACAATGGCCCCACCTCCCCAGGCTGCGGCCAATTTTTCACCATAGCCCAGTGGAAATAAAGTGTTCCAAGTTCTTGGTCCAAAAAGCAGCCTGATTCCAGGCTTGGGAATCGCCCGGAGCCTGGCCCCCATATGGAGGTGTTTATCCGAAGGCCGCTCCCTAGTGCGGGGATTGACACCTGCTCAAGGTAGTCGATAATCAAGGCAGGTTCTCCCTCGCACTTTTTTTTATGGAGAGGTCCATGTTGGGAATCACTGGGTTACTAGTTGGGGTAAATTTGGCAGCAGAGCCATTAGCGGTTATCGGTACGTTAAGGCCGGAAACGTTTACGCCTGGAGTGGTCCATGAGGTTGGGGCCGTTTTACCTCAATGGGCCGAAGCACGCCGGTACGAAGGAAGGCTAGATTTACCGGTATTTTTCTTGCCATCGGTAATTTGGCAGGTGCCGGAGTATTTTCCAGAATGTAGTGCGGCCGCCGCATCGGAAGCAGCCACGAATCAGGGGCCTGGGCTAGCTGGTGATCCGTTTGAAGTGCCTGAAGGTTCCGCCTCTGAGTTGGTAGAGTATATTGGTCGGCTTAGGCAGCTAAAACCTCCGGAACCATTTGATCCTGATCAGCTTCCCCAATTCCAGCGCAAGAAAGCCGAAGCACTGCTAAAAGCCGCCGAAAAGCTCCTGGCCCAAAAACCCAAAGAAGCCCAATGGAACGAGGCTGCCCAGGCCAAGTTGGAAGCTCTAGGCCTATTGGCCTTAAGTGGCGATTCGGCCGCCGAAAAACAACTGGACGCCTATGTCAAGAATCTGCAAACGCTTCGCAAACGGGAGTTGGCTCGCTATGGCCGAGCGGTGCTTTTGGCTGTGCGGGTTCAACAAACAAAAACTCCCCAAGAAATCAAAAAATGGTTCCAGCAGTTCGTTCAGTTTCTTTCTCAAGGGCCGTTAGGACCGAGAGAATTGGAACTGATGGACACTCTGCCGCAGCTTCTAGAACGTGAAAATCCGGCCGTAGCGGTGGAAATTTATCGGCAGTTGGTCTTTGCCACCGCAAAAAGCCCGGATCCTCTAGCCGCCTCATTTGCTAAAAAATGGGAAGAAAAGGGCCGCCGATTGGAGCTGCTGACCAAACCGATCCAGATTGTTGGCTTTACCTTAGACGGCCGAGAATTCCAGTGGGAGCGGTTTCGGCAGGGAAAGATCGTTCTGGTGGATTTCTGGGCCACCTGGTGCGGATGGTGTGTGCGCGAGATTCCGGAACTGATGCAACTGTACCAGAAGTATCGGAGTCGCGGTTTTGAGATCGTCGGCATTAGTGCCGACCGCACTCGCCGAGACTTGGAGGAATTTCTTACAAAAAATCCGATTCCTTGGCCTATTGTGTATGGCCGAAATGGCCCCAGTCCCACGTTGGAGTACTATGGAATTCATGCTTTCCCGACGATGTGGTTAGTGGGCAAGGATGGAAAGGTGATTTCGTTTAATGCACGGGGCGAAAACCTTCGGCGGGAGTTGGAGCGGCTTTTTGGCCCCGCCGAGCAAAAGACCGCCAGGGGATTACCCTCCTCCACGCCTCTGGAGAGAAACTAACTAATCCGGGAACCATTTTGCCCAAAAGGAATCCCAACTTTTCCAGAGTAAACGAGACTCCCCTCCTGTCATCCCCGCGAAACCGAGGTCCCAGAATCAGCCGACACGTCTAGAGTTTTGAGCTTTGAATAACGAATTAAACTGGGCCTGCCCCAGAAAACCGGAAAAACATGCTATCTGGCAGACCAAAGGGGTTTATTTGGGAATTCAAACGTCAATAGCTGCCGAGGGTTCGTGGCTCCTTCGCTCGACTTTTGCGATTTTCCAGGGCCAGGCTTCCTTAGATGTTCTAACCCCTTGAAAATATTAGGGTTAGGAAATTTGCTGAACAAAGAATCCTCACAGCCTAACTCCTTGAAATTGAAATAAAAGAAGTGGCAGAAATTAGCAAAAGTCGAGCTTAGGGGAAAAGCAGAAAGTTTGGATTCCTAACTTCTCCGGCAAAAAGAGGGCCCCATGATTCTAACCCGATCCAATTCTATTGTTTCTTAAGGGAAATGTTACCTAACAGAAAAAAAGGATTTTGTGGATGGCGGATGAGGTGCCTCTTTTGCGCACGGACAACCTGTGTCGGGTGTATCCGGACGGTCAGGTGCAGGCCCTGCAGAACGTGAGTTTACGGATTGAGGCGGGGCAGTTTGTGGCCATCATGGGGCCGAGCGGCAGCGGCAAATCGACGCTACTGAATCTTTTGGGTGGGCTGGATCGGCCCACAAGCGGGGAGGTGTATTTTCGGGGCCAGGCCCTGGGGGCGATGCCCAGTCTAGACGCCTATCGTGCGCGGCATGTGGGGTTTGTGTTTCAGGCGTTTCATCTATTGCCCACGCTGACAGCCGCGGAAAATGTACAAATACCCATGTTTGAGACGCTCTCTTCGTCTGCCCAGCGGCGAGAGCGGGCAGCCCAGCTTTTGGAAATCGTCGGGCTAGCCCATCGGGCAGGGCATTTACCCAGCCAGCTCTCGGTCGGCGAACGCCAGCGGGTGGCCATTGCCCGGGCACTGGCCAATCAGCCGGATCTGCTCCTGGCCGATGAACCGACCGGCAACCTCGATAGCCAAACCGCCGAGCAAATCCTGGACCTCTTCTGCCGGTTGCACCAAGAGCACCGTATGACCCTGGTGGTCGTAACCCATGGCCTAGAAGTGGCCCGCCGGGCCCAGCAGATCTTTCACCTCCGCGACGGCCGCCTGGTCAACCACACCGCTCCTTAACCTTGCCAAGCAGTGGGCGCATTGTTCGGGCGGTTTGTTCTCCTGCTCTTCTAGAGAGGGATTTTCTTCACCCGGGGGAAAGGTTACCGTAACACTTCAGTCGAATGGAATACTCTTCCCACTCATCCCTGCGCAAACAGGGATCCAGTAATTCTAATGGTAGGAACCTCTGCAAAATCTTGAGCATATAGGGAACTTTATGAACTTTTGCTCCGGTAGGCATTTGGCCGCCCCATCCAAACATCTCCTATATGTAGGCCGCTAGTAGTGCTACTAACCCTATATATTGGGTCAGACAAAGAGGGATCCAAATGGTATGAAAATATCTCCTTCGAATTATGCAGAGGTTCCGGTGGTAAAAAACTGGACTGCCGCTTTCGAGGGAATGACAATAGAAAGCTTCCTCCTAGCAAAAATAGGGGCCAGTTCACTCGGCTGAAATGTTCCACGTTACCTAATTCCCAAAGGAGCATCTCATGAAGAAGTCCACTTGCCTTTCCCGAAACCCCTCGGTTTTTCTACTCCGAACCAAGACCAATCCCTCTGCTGAGTTTACTTCCTCCTGGTGGAAGGCCTTATTGGTAATATGCCTCCACGGATGGGTCTTGGCCGGTTGGGGCACTTGCTGGATGCAAGCGGCTGAGTGGACACCCAATCCAGAACATGCCAAGCTGATTCCGGCGGACAAGCAGTTTGAGCCGGCCTGGTGGGCCTCGCTCACGGTACGGGGAAAACCGGAGGTCTATCAAGGAGGAGAGCTTCGCTGGATCGGCATGCCTGTAGGCGGCATCTGTGCCGGGCAGGTCTATCTAGGCGGCGACGGACGATTGTGGCACTGGGACATCTTCAACCAACCCATCCACACCGGCGACGCACACTACGCCAAACCCATGACGCCCACATCGCCTATCGAGCAGGGTTTTGCCCTGCAAATCCAGCAGGGCCAAAAGGTCCAAATCCGCTCCCTGGACCAAAAAGGATTCCGCCAGATACGGTTCCGAGGCGAATATCCGATTGGACGAGTGGAATATGCTGACCCGGCCTGTCCGGTAGGGGTTCGGCTGGAGGCGTTTTCGCCGTTTATTCCGCTCAATCCAGAGGATTCCGGACTGCCGGCCACCATCATACAGTTTACTCTGGAGAATCGTTCCGATCAGGCGGTCCAGTGCCGATTGGCCGGTTGGTTGGAAAATGCGGTCTGCAAGTTTACCGGAGCGCCGAAGCATGTAACCCGCCTTGTTCGGCATGGGGAGAATCTGATTTTGCTGGAACATGCGGTGGAGCCGTTGCCGGCGGAGGTTACCCGGCCAACCCGGCCGGACATCCTGTTTGAAGATTTTGAAAAACCTACTTACGAAGGTTGGACTGTTGAGGGAACCGCTTTCGGCGCAGGCCCCATAGAAAAAAAGAACATCCCCCATTACCAAGGGGAAGTGGGCGGCCTGGGCCAGCGGGTGGTCAACTCTCATGCAACTGCCCCTGGCCAATCCGTGGAGGAAAAAGATCGGCACACTGGACGCCTGACCAGTCGGCCCTTTACTATCGAGCGAAATTACATCCATTTTTGGATCGGCGGTGGCGCTCATAAGGGGCGAACCTGTTTGAACCTGCTTGTGGATGGCAAAGTGGTGGCCTCGGCCACCGGACGGAACGACAACCGGATGCAGCGGCAGAGTTTCGACGTTCGGCCTTGGGCTGGCAAACAGGCCCAGCTCCAGATCGTCGATCAGGCTTCGGAAGGCTGGGGCAACATCGGCCTGGATCATATCGTCTTCAGCGACAAGCCGGTGGAACCCCAGCTGCCTCTGCCGCAGCGCCCTGATTACGGAACGATGGCCTTGGCCGTGGTAGGCCAACCGGTACAGAACGTTCAGGCTGTAGAGGAGTTGCCCGATGGTTCATTGCCGGAGGCCATTTTTGCCAGCCTAATCCAATCTGCCGGCGGTGAAGCCAGTGTCCCAACCGATCAAGGGAACCCGCCGCCTCGTTTACCAGCCACCCGATCTGTGCCTTCCGAAGCCAGCCCTCCAGCCCCCACGGCGGCCCAATCGCCTAGCAAACCAAGCCCCAAAGAAGCCCAACTCCCTCCGAAAGCAGAGCCTTCTGCGGGCGGCCAGACCGGTTCCGGGCGCACGCCGCCCTGTAGCGCTTTGGTTTCGGAGATCTGCTTGGAGCCTGGCCAAAGCAAGACCGTAACTTTCCTGGTTGCCTGGTATTTTCCAAACCTTCGGTTAGATCGGCTTCCGCCGGGCCGATGGTATGGGAAGCGGTTTGGCTCGGCCAGCCAGGTCGCTCAGTACATTACTGATAATTTTGATCGGCTGACCAGTCAGACCCGGCTTTGGCGAGATACCTGGTACGATTCTACATTGCCGTATTGGTTTTTAGACCGCACCTTTGCCAATACTTCCATACTGGCCAGTTCGACCTGTCATTGGCTGGCCAATGGCAGGTTTTACGGTTGGGAGGGTGTGGGATGTTGTCCGGGTACTTGTACACATGTATGGCAATATGCGCAGGCGGTAGCCCGGTTGTTTCCCCAGTTGGAGCGATCGGCCCGGCAAATGACCGACTATGGTGTGGCTTTTGATGGGGAGACCGGCATGATCGCTTTCCGAGCGGAACATAACCGCCATTGGGCCGCCGATGGTCAGGCCGGCTGCATCCTGCGGGCCTACAGGGAACACCTGATGAGCACGGACGACGGGTTCCTGCGCGGGATTTGGCCCAGGGTGAAGAAATCCTTGGAGTTCCTCATGAACCGGGATTCCGACGGCGACGGCATCCTGGACGGTCCGCAGCATAACACCCTGGATGCAGATTGGTACGGGCAGGTGGCTTGGCTAAGCGGCATGTATCTGGCCGCCCTCCGCGCAGGCGAAGAAATGGCCCTCCGGATGGACGATCCGCAGTTTGCCAAAAAATGCCGAGAGCTTTTCGAGCACGGGCAAAAAAACATCGACGGGAAATTGTTCAATGGCCAGTATTATGTCCACCTTGCTGATCCGGCCCATCCGGACGTGGTCGGCTCCTACAACGGTTGCCATATCGACCAGGTGTTGGGCCAGAGTTGGGCCTGGCAATTGGGCCTGGGCCGGATTCTGGACGCCGAGCATGTCCGATCGGCCCTTCGGAGTATCTGGCGGTACAATCTGACGTTGGATGTCGGCCCGTATCGGGCCGTTCACAAACCGGGCCGATGGTACGCCATGCCGGGCGAAGGCGGCGTGTTGATGTGCACCTGGCCGCTGTTGCCTGTCCAACGAGTCCAGAAAAGTTATGACTACTACTTCAACGAGTGCATGAATGGTTTCGAGTACCAATTGGCCTGGCATATGATCGCCGAAGGCATGGTGGAAGAGGGCTTGGCCATTACTCGGCTAGTGCATGATCGGTATCACCCGGCCAAACGGAATCCCTGGAACGAGGTGGAATGCGGCGACCATTACGCCCGGAGCATGGCGAGCTACGGCGTGTTTTTGGCCATCTGCGGCTATCATTACGAGGGACCAAGGGGGCTGCTGGCCTTTGCACCTCGGCTCCATCCGGAAAACTTCCGGGCCGCCTTTACCACCGCAGAAGGCTGGGGCACCTACAGCCAAAAGCTCCAGCCGGACGGGCTGCACGTTCAGTTACAGCTTCGCTGGGGCCGATTGAAACTCCAAACCCTTACCTTATCGCCAGTTGGCAAACAACACCCGCAACGGGTAGAAGTTTGGCGAACCCCCCATCAGATAATTCCTGCTGAACTGAAGGTCCAACCCGATCAGGTTCACATTCACCTCACCCAGCCCGTTCTGCTGGAGGCCGGCCAGGCGTTATCCGTCCGCCTGTGGTGAACCTGGTCGAAAACCATTCCCGCCAAATGGCCCAACCTCTCATCCCCGCGAAAGCGGGGAACCAGAATCCTCCGGACCTCCTCTTCCAGGAGAAGCAAAAAGGAATCCAGCTAGCAGATACAAAGAAACCAGGATGGCCGGGATGGTCCCGGCCATCTGCCGGAGGAAGCAAAAAAGGAATCCAGCTAACAGACCCAAAAAGAATTCTGCATTGTCGTCTGTGGAGGAATGGCAATGAAAGGGGCCGGAAGGCGAGGAGACACCTGGGTTGGACGCACGAAAGCTCGGCACTGCCAGGCAAAATCCCCAGTTGGCAAAAAGGTTACCGCTTTTGTATTGGACCGATGTACTCGGTGGCAACCACGATATGGTCGAAGCGAACCCGAACTGGTGTGCTGAGATCTTGGACTTGGTTTCGGCGCAGGGCTTCGGGCGTTACATAGTGCAGGAGCCAGAAGAAGTTCACCTTTAGCTTGTCGGAGGTCCGGAAATCAAAACCTTCAAAGGGTTCGCCGCCTTCGGTCAAGAGGCGAAATCCCATGCCGGTCCATGGGCTGCGGCGCACGCCTTGGCGGATGTGGGCCACCAGTTTTCCGTCCAGCCAAAGCGCCAACTGGCCATCCGGTTTGCCGACCTGGTTCAGTTTGAGCATTACTTCCACACATTGCCATTTGTCCTCTGGCACAGGGGCTGGCTGGACCGGATGCAGGCCATTGCCCCAGTAGCGTCCGTCGGCTGAGCGTTTCATCTGATGCCAATAGACATAGAAGTTCCAGCAGCCGGGCGGAGGGTTTCGGCCGCCGTTGCCCCAGGGTTCAATGCCGACGGTGATGCGTTCATCGCCCCGGGGCCTTTCGCCGGCTCCGCCCTGAGGCCAGCGAGTGGGCGGCTGGTAGCCGCCCAGATGCACAAAATGGTGGATGTAGCCAGCCGGTTTGGGAAACCGCACGTAAAACCGGGCAAAACACTGATCGACGCCCCGGGGCAAGAGCTTGTACAAATGGGCGCCGGTGTCTCGATCCGGGTGGGCGATCATTTCGATGGCCTGTCGGCCCGAGCTATCCGGCGGCCGATCTTCCACCAACCGAAGGCCCTCCTGCCGGGGGTTTTTCGCCTCGGTCCATCGTTGAACAACCTCCTGCAAACTGGCCGCCTCAAAATCTTCTGAAAACAGTACAGCTGGGTCCTGCTGGATTTTTTGATCACCAGGATATTTGGCGGCCAGTCCCGGCCCTTCAGGCAAAGAGGTGGCTTGGCTTTCGGAAACCGAAGCCGTTTTTGGCCGAGCTACCCCAGCAGCCTCTTTGGCCCAGATATCGGCCTGCAAGCAAAACAGGCCGAAAACCATCAACCCGCAGAGAAGACATTTAAAGCACCAGCACTCACCCTGGCACCGGAAGTCGTTTCGGGTTGAGATCCGTGCTGCCGGAAGGCTCGGTTTTTGCTCCATTGGCGAGCTCCTACGAAAGCAAGGCCCACTAGACCAATTGCGAGTAATCCTATGCTAGCCGGTTCCGGCACAAATAGGAAGCTCCCCTGCACCACAGCCCATTCGCCGGCAAAGAAGGCCGAGAGCCGATACGTCCCCTGGGTGCCCAACGGGAAGGCATAGAGCGTTTCCCACCAATTGGGCGAACCGACCATGTTATTGACGGCATAGGTGAGTGGGAGCAAGGCCCCATTGTAGATGTTTTGACAGAAGATGCTGGCTGGTACACTGCTCCAAGTGGTTTCGCCGGGCTGCATCCAATACAGATAAGAATTTTCACCGCCGCCAAACTCCCGTGCCCGGAACTCTACCCTATGCAACCCCTGGCTCAGTTCGACATTGTACCAATAGTTGTGCCAGACGCCTTGACTGGGGGCTGATTCCAGGGTGCCATCACCGTTAATGTCGATATAGATCCAGGACTGATCGTCGCTGGCCATGTAGAAGTGATACACGCCGGTAATCGGCACCTCCATATAGCCTACCCAACGGACGCCGAATTGGTCTTCCAGGTTGCCCCACGGTCCGTAGGCGTAATTATCGCCGAAGCTGAAGGTGCCGCTCTGCAGATCATCCCGCTCGCCCACCAGAGTTGGACCGGGCACGGAATCCCAGGTCTGGCTAGAGCCGGTAAACTGATAGTAATAGCCTCTGAGGCCTTGGATGCGGGCCTGGCCGGTCTGAGCCACCTGGTGTAAGACCCAATGTTCTACTGGAATGCCAATACCCAGGGCATCGACTTGGCCGTAAATGCGGGCCTTCAGCTCATGGCCGATCTGGTAAAACTCCGCCTTCGGTGTAACAGCAAACGCTTTGACGCCAGGCTGATTGTTGTTCAGATCCCGCTCAAAAGCGTTGGCAGCCGGATCTCGACTTGTGGTACCTAGGAAGATCAAATCACCGCTCCTTTTGAAGGAGATTTCAGCCGAGGAGCCGCCAGCATTTTCGTATTGATAAAACTCAAAGGGATAAAGCCCCGGCTGTGGGATGCGGATATAGCCTACGTTGGCCGTGCCGCTTGGATGGCCGCGGGGGCTGCTATAGATGGCGATGACCTGATTGCCTACGCGCAGTCGGAAGCCATCGTCCGTACCGACAGCAAAGGCATAATCGCCCGCGGTGGGGAAATACAAAGCGCCACTCACCCGAGTGGCGAAATTATCATCGTCGCCGGAGGTATTGTGGGGCCAAGGTAAGGTGTTGGGGAAGCTGCCTTGACTGCCACTTTGGGGATCGTAGTAGTCGATGATGCCCGATTTGGCGGTGGTAGTGGGTGTATTGGCCCAGACGTAGCTGATGGCCTCCTGCACATTAGCGAAGCTGGAGCCACGGACAAAGATGCTGACACGCAGACCGTCGGCCTGAGCCAGATTCAGTGGGCCGGTGTAGATAGCTGGCCCTGCTGAATTCGGCCCCCAATCAGTAGCCGAAGGCATCGCCTCCGGACGCTGATACACGGGAAAGTCCGGATCGGTTCCAAGGATTTTGAAATCAGTGGCATTCCAACTACTCCGAACGCCTGGGGCAGAACTGACTTCCAGGCCAGCATTACCGCTTCGATTCCGGAACAGAATGTCAATCGGATAATACCCTACGGCGGGAAAAGTAAACGGCACCAAATAGGTGGTCAATGTACCGGGCCATTCTTTGGAATCCATAGTAACACCGCCGATGCGGAACTCCCAGCCGTCGTCGGCCGTAAAGGCAAAGGTCCGCTGATACCCAGCATACGGTGCATAGACATACCCGGCCAAACGAACCGCATAATCTTCTGGGGTAGCACCACTGGAATGGTGATCGCCGGCCAAAACTCCCGCTGGATTGGTGGTATAAAAGCCCTGGAGGTCAATATCGGCAAAAGGAACCACCGTAACCTGAGAAGCCGAATGGTTCAAATCGCCTGGCTTCAACGTCAAGGCAGTGGCTGTCTGAGACATATTGTCCAGGTTGTTGTTGACCCGAACGATATGGGTACTAAATCCCAGCAAGGAAGTATTGATCGAGGATAACGGGGCCGGAATCGCTCGGAGAAATTGCGACGAACTAAGCACTGTATCATGGAAGCGAACCTCATCCAAAGCGGTGCCGGCCGGAGCGGCCCATTGGCCGAGAATAAGATCTAAAGTAAGGTTAGTAATATCGGTCGCCTCGCCGTTCAACGTTATCGTAGCGGTAGTCCCGTAGTTGGTATAGTGGATGATCTGTTTGGTTGCGGCATTAAAAGTAACTGCCGTATGGTTCCATCGGCCGATGCCCAGATTCTGGGCACTGCCAGAACCGACCACTTGATTTGTAGCGGCTGCGGTGTCAAATCGGGCGCGGGCATCTTCCTCAGGGTCGATGTCCAGTTGCCAGCCTCTGCTATAGTCGGTGCGCCGGACATAGTTAGGATAGGCAGTTTGATCGGCGCCGACGCGGAAGAAGGCTTCGATGGTAAAGCTAGCGGCATTCAGCAGGGAGTTGTAAGGAATGGTAACATAGCGATTGGAGCCGCCCATGTCCAACGAGGCAGTATTGGAATAGGTATTTCCGGTCATGGGATCATAAATATACGCTCCGGGCAGAAGTCCACTATAGACGGCCGAACTGGCCGGCACGCCGTCCAGAGTGCCCGGATTGGCGGCATTGGGAACCGAAAGGATCGACTGACCCGGAGTGCCTTCAAACCGCCACCAACCGATCAGGGCAGCCGAAGCAGGCCTGTTCAGAGCCAAACTTAGCAAAGCAGCCCACAGCCCAGTTAAAGCGGCCTTTTGGCAAACCAACCAAACCCCCTTGGCAGAAAATTGGTCAAACTGGCAGAAGCATTGCATGATTCTTTCTCCTTGCTGGTAAGGAAAAAGGATCTAGGGATAATAATTTAGGAACCTCTGCAAAATCCTGAACATATAGTGAACTTAATGGATTTTTGATTATATAGCCGTTCGGTTTTTCTATCCGAACACCTACTATCTATCGGACGCTACCAATGCTGCAGCTCTATATGTTGTGTTCGAGGAAGGACATCCAAAATGGTATAAAAATATCCCCCTTGAATTATGCAAAGGTTCCTTTAATATGTGCCACTTTTTTCCAGAGAAGGTCTCAAATTTTCCGGGAAGGATTTGGAGACAAACCGAGAGAGGGCCCCGGCTCCACCAGGACAGAGGAAAACCTATGAGGGGGCCGAAAGCCTACAGAAATACCCCCTTCGGGTAATTTCTACCTTTTTGGGATAAATAGAATAGAAACAATGTCAAGCATCTTCCGGTTAGAACCAGAGTAGATTTTGTTCCTAGAAAAGGAAGATCACTATCCTCTCGGGGAGAAGACTTTCCCCCAAAAGAACTATTTTTCCTGCTGGGGTGTTCATATCCGGAATCATGAAGTGAATGGGCAGGCGGGGGGATGCCTGGGGAGATAGAGAGGAGACAAAGGGGAGAGCGGCCAAAAATGTGCCGGAGATTGGGTCTGGGGACAAAGAGGCGAGAGGGACGGGAAGCCTTGTCGGGGAGCAGGTTCAATCGATAAAATGCCCGAAATGCTTTGTTAGAGGCCTTCCTAAACTCGACTTTTGCCATTTTAGGCCTTCTCCCGGAAGGGGAAAACTCTAAGTCCTTGTCACTATTTGAGTTAGGAAATTGTGTGAACAAAAGGAGCTTTCGTCGTAAGTACTGGAAACAAAGGGACTTATGGAAATTGGCAAAAGTCGAGCTAAAGGTGTCCACTGTGAATAAGTTCGAACCTTTCGGAAAGAATGAATTAGAGGAAAATACCCCCTGTATCAAAATAGAGGCCTTCGCCAGTGAGTAGGATGCAACTTTTAACCAGTTTACTACGGGCAAAGCAAAGGCGCTGGTGGGTGGGGATAGTAATATTATGGTGTGTGGGAGGCTGGGTGGGTTTGGCTCCATGGGAAGGCTGGGCGGAACAGCCACATTCTGACCCCCCATTGAAGGAGCAAGCGGCGGTTTCCCACCAGGAACCGGTAGCCCCCAGAGGGCAACCATCTGCTCAGTCTCAACTAGTCCCTTCGAAAGCAGGCCAAGCCGAATCAACGCAGGGGAGCCACCAGAAGTTAGATCCCGCTTTGCCGGATGCCTCTTCGGCGTCTACCAAGGCAAGGGAACCGGAGCGCACGGGTCCCACAATTCAGACCCCCAGGGATCTGCTGGAGCTTTTTGGGATCGACCAGAGTCAATTTCGTCGGCTTACCGACGGCGTGCCGCTAGCCGAGGGAGAAGAAGAACTGCTGCTAAAGCTGCTATCTCGGTCGGCGGAATTTCCGGTGGAACTCTTGGAGCGGTGGGCACATCGGCAGATCAATCTCCCGCAGGTAGCTGGCAAACCTGAAGAACACCGGGGGGAGATCTACTGGCTTACTGGCCGGGTGCAAAGGATGCAAATCTGCCAGCCTGCCCCGGAAGTAGCCGAACGTTTTCTGACGGAGCAATATTACCGCTGTGAGCTACGCCTGGATCCTAGCGACCAACCGGCCATCGTTTATGTCCGAACAGTCCCGAAAGCTTGGCTAAAAAAACCGCCGGAAAATGAACGGAGTGGGTTTTTGGGGCTTTTGCTGAAAACTACCTCCTCCGATCCGCAAAAGCCCATACCGATCTTCGCCGCCCATCGGATCGCATGGTATCCAGCTGGACTGCTGGGTGATTTAGGGATGGATGTCGGTCTTTTGGACCTGGTAGTGGACCGGCAGAGCTTGTTATCGGAAGAAAGGGAAACATTCTATCAGTTTTTGGCGGCCATGCGTCGGGCCAACCCGGAACAGATCTTTCAAGTCGCCCGCTGGCAGGTCCAACAGCAGGGGCGTACGGCCGACAGTGTGGTGCCGCTGTTTAAGGAGCCGACCGACCAGCGGGGGAGGCTGGTGTTGTTACGAGGAGCGGCAAAGGAAGTTACATTAGTACATGTATCGGACCCAGATATCCGTACCCGGTTCGGCATCGACCACTACTACAAAATAGCCCTTTTTACTCCAGATTCGCAGGACAATCCGCTTTTTATCTGTGTACCGTCGCTACCCCGAGGAATGCCTACCGGAGAAGGAATCCAATATGTGGAGGAGGTGGAAGTGGCGGCCTTTTTCCTGAAGAGTTGGTCGTATCGAGTCCGACCTCCAGAAGACGTCCCACCGGAAAAACGCAGCGATATGATCGTCTGGAAGCGACAGGCGCCGCTCCTTATCGGAGTCAGGCCAATCTGGTATCCTCGGCCGCAGGCCAACCCGCATACTGTGGCTGCCATAGTAGCTGGACTGCTGTTTGTCATTGCAGGGATCGGCCTGTGGTGGGCAGTGTGGCGTGCCCATCGAAAAGACGAACAGTTCCGCCGACGTTTTTTGGCCAAAACAACCACTCAGTCCCCTCCATCGATCCTCAGTGTACGCCAACAACAAGAACATGTCGAACCCGCTCCAGATTTCCCAACCGATACTTCTACCTCCTAACCTGGGTTTTGCCATTTTTGTAAGTCCTTTTATTTCAAAGAGTTAGGTATTTTAGGCTTTGTTCAGTACCCCAACTCCAATCTTTTCAAGGGGTTAGAAACCTGCAGGAGACCGCTCTAGAAATTAGCAAAAGTCGAGACAAAGGAACTTTTGCGAAAGTCTCGGCCCTACACCTTCCAAGAAAGCTTCTTTTCCGAAGAATCAACTTCCTGGGGTGCCTTCCCAAAAATCGAAGTTCCGAAGATACTACAGGAGTATTTTTTGCAGTGTGCCCTTTTGAGGAGTAAATAGCAGACAAAGGACAGTTCAGGTGCGACGAGCGAAGATTAGCATCATCGGAGCGGGCAACGTGGGAGCAACGACCGCCTTGTGGTGTGCAGCGGCGGAATTAGGGGATATTGTGCTGCTAGACTTGCCGGAAACCGAAGGCATGCCCAAGGGCAAAGCCTTAGACCTTTTGCAGGCCTCTCCGATTGTGGGGTTCGATAGCCAGATTGTGGGCACCAGCTGCTATGAAGATACGGCAGGTAGCGATGTGGTA
>JANXAQ010000316.1 GCA_025062105.1 Thermoguttaceae bacterium | reverse complement strand
TCCAGTGAACTTTATGAACTTTTGATTCTTTAGCCGTTCCGTTGTCCTGCCAGGACATCTACTATCTGTTGGGTGCTAGCAATCCTGGCCCCCTATATGTTGTGTTAGAGGGATGCCAGCCAAAATGGTATAAAAATATCCACTTTGAATTATGCAGAGGTTCCACATTGTTTCGGAGTCAGTAGGTTGGAGTTGAGAGGTCGGCAAGGCCACCACATCTTTGTGGGAGAACCTGATGTATATCCCAATGCCCGACCTTAGCGGGATTATAAGTCTGTAGGCTGCCAGGCTTCTTCTGGCAAAGGATAGCCGGTCTGGCGGGCCAAGATGCCCATAGCTTCCATGAGCCGAACTTCAGCGATTCTCCAGGCAACCACCCGGCTTACAAGAGCAGTTTGGGCCTCGTAGATAGCTAATTGGAGGGAGATTGGGGAGGGGGTTTGGGGTTGGCTGGAAAGGGTAGGGCTCAGGGCATGGCCAGCCGGGATTTTTTGGCCACTGACCCGAACAGCCGCTTGATACCTCGCTTGGGCTTGGATTAGTTCTGCCAAAGCTGTCTGCAGCTGACGGGCCTTTTGCCGAATCTGTTCTTCCACCTCTTTTTCTCGGTAGGCAAGAAGAAAACGGATCTGTAGTTGTCGGGTGGCGGCTTCCATATGTTGCGGAGCGGTCCCCAGCCACTGTGCGACTGCCGGAAAACGAGAAGGCGTGGCCCCTAAGGCCGGATGCCATTGTTCCAAGGCTCGCCGAACCGCACTCAAATCATTGGCATCGATCCCCCTCAGAAGCCGACGGAGAGCCCGCAGTTCGGCTCGTTGGTCTAAGCCTTGCTGAACAGCAGTTTCCACATCCAGTGTTTCTGGTTTGACCCAAATAGTTACCGTTGGCCAAATCCGCCCACACTCACCTAAGTCCGCCCCCAGCATCGCACGCAGTTGGCTGTTGAGATCCTCGATTTTTTGATTCAGTTCCGCCTGATGGTTTTGCCATCGTTGAAGAGCCTGTTCCAAGGATTCCGAAGCCAATGGCTCCGACAAGGGGGAGTTAGGGCTGGATTGTATTTCGGAGTCTTCTTTTTCCGCTGGTGCGGATTTTGGGGAGTCGGATGCAGAAACTGGCCAATTACCTCCAGGCGGCTTTTCAGCCCGGGCCTTAGCGATCAGATCCAGAGCGGCTTGGCATAGGTCCCAGTGAGCCTCTGCCTCAGCTAGGCGATAGAACAATTCCAAGGCGTCGGCTGCCGCCCGATTCCGCTCCGCCAAAGCAGCATAGCGTAACAAATCACTTTGCAAGGCAGCGGAGCGGGCTCGTGGTGTGCGCTGTCGCCTTACTAGCGGGACAAGCAATTCGCTTTCTTCGTCCAAAATATTGCCCCAGACGGCATGGGCGGCTGCCAATGCCTGACATTGCCGATCCGTCAGCGCATAATACAACACCCCCTGCTTCTGTTGGGGTGTTTCTTTTTGCTTGGCCGATCCCATTGGGGTCGAGGTGGCCTTCGGCAATTCTGCCAGCTGGAGGATCTCTGAACAGATAGACTGGCTAGGCCGCTCCTGGATCAGCCGGGCTTCCGAGAATTTCATCACCCCAGGCCCAAAAATAGGTTCTTCAGGCCCCGGCTTTACGACCCGGCTTACACAGCCGGCCTCTACTACCAACCATAGCCCCACTAACCAATTGCCCCATATAGGGGAACTTTTTCCCTGCATTGCTCACAGCCCAATTCACGGTAGAAAGACTTTTCCCGATTAAGCTCGACTTTTGCCATTTTAGTCCCCTCGAGGGGAAAGTTCTAACTCTCCGGAATTATTGGCCTTAGCGACTGTCCTGGAATTGGATTTTTGAGATGTCTGGATATAGTTTGGAGGAAGCGGTTCTTCCATCGACGGTCCTGTAAAATAGGCCGTTTGGGGATTCTGGACAATTCGGGAGGTCCGCAGTTTCCAGTGCAAATGCCATCTCAGGACAACCTTTCGGAAAATTGGGTGAGCAAAACGAGGGTTTCCAACCACAAGAAACAAAATAAGTTAGAAAAAAATCAGTTAGAAAAAAATGTCGAACCTCGAGTTAAGAGGCTGTCCTGAAATCGGAAGTTTAGCGGTTTCTTATGGGTTTCGCTGAGCAACCCTTCCCGTCACTTTTCCTTAAAAAATTAGGATTTTGGAAATTGTTGGCAATGTAGGACAGAAACCTCGGAATATAGCCGGAAAACTCCTTCCATCATCCCACATACTTTTCAGCCCGGTCTCTAAAAGGCGTTGGATATCTTGTTTACTGAAATCCGTGTTCTATGACCAGAGGAACTTTAAACGAGAGCGTAAAATAGAGAATCTAGATAATCTAGGACGATTTTAAGCCGAACAAACTTCCTATCGTCCCCGTTACTTTATCCCCCTACCAGAGAATCCTGCCTCTGGCCTCTCATTGACAAAGCCCTTTTAAGGAAAATAAAATAACTTTTTGAAACATGGCTTTCCGTGGGAAGTTGCCACCTTTAGGAATTGCCGTCTCAACCTTTTGGCCCCACTCAACAGTCCTTAGGACAGGTAGCTCAGTTGGTAGAGCACTGGACTGAAAATCCAGGTGTCGGCGGTTCGATCCCGCCCCTGTCCACTGGAAGCTCCTGGTCTTGCCAGATTTCTTCATCCTCCAGAGTTAGCTAATCGTTGGAGGGGTTTACCGTTGCTGAGAATTCCTCTTGGGGCGGGTTGAGAGCTGGCAGGCCCATTTCAGCCGAGGAAGAAAGAAAAGAAAAGGGGTAGGCTCATGTTTGGGCCGGACGAGACATTGAAGTCTCAGAGGGTGCTGAAATGGGCTTAATAGCGTCGGGGGATGATTATACTACTACATATGTAGGTGTTTTTAAGTCTTTGCGGTCGGCTGCCAACCTGCCCTCACAGCTCACGTGGGCTAACCCCCGAAGTGATGCAGCTCGACTTTTGTCATTTTATCCTGGAAGGGGAAAACTCTAACTGCTTGTAATTATTGGACTTAGGAAATTATGTGCACGAAAGGAAGTCTCGTCGTAACTACAAGAAACAAAAGGACTTAGGGAAAATGGCAAAAGTCAAGATGCAGAGGTTCCCCAATGTTTAAGGACTGTCAGGGGGAAAGGCCCGTGGGCCAAAAGCCATTGGAAACCGCCAAAATCCTAATGCCTGAACGGCCTTTTAAATGATTCCGTGCAGGGGGCCGAAGGGGGCGGCTAAAGCATCTACACGTTTTCGCACTTCGGGATCTTCTTCCACCGGCGGGGGATGGTGCGGTTTGAGCCGGGCGTCGATCACCAAAGCCCCTCGGCATCCCCAATGCTTATGCTCGATGAACGAATCAATCCCATAGACATCTGTAGCGGGATTGCTTCGGGTGAAGGTTACCCACAGAAAATTATCCAGCTTGGAGGCGGTAAAGGCACTGTCGTCGGCAATAACAATCAGCGGAAAATTATTGATAGGATCGGTTCGGCTGTAGAGCTGGCAGAACTGTTGGACTGCTGTATCGAGCTGTTGATTGGTTTGTTGATAGGGGGGGCCTTGGACGACCAAGATCCCAGGCAACACTAGGCGGGGATTCCGGAAACCGAGCTGTTCCGGCACATGGATGCGACTATCCAAGGCTACTGGCAACGCACGGCGCACCGGTCCGGCAGCGGCAATGACCAACTTGGACCCCTCATAGAGTTTCGGCGCGGTGTAATCTAACGTGTCGGGCGTCATACCGGTGTAAAAATGCAGATCTCGCCGAAAATCCACCCGCTCTAGTAGATGGCGAAGGAATTCAGGCACATCGCGAATATCCAGTTGGGGATTATCTTCCCGAGCAATAATGAATAAATATTTTGCTAGGGACATTTGACCATATCCCAACAGGGCGTTTGCCAGGGTCAAAAGCTCCCTGGGCCGACGAGGATCTTCATAGGGTAGGTAGCGTTCGCTGCCGATGGCCAACAGCAACGGATGGACCCCTGCTGCCTCCACCGGATGCACAGCATGGATGCCGGGCACCGCCTTAGGCACCACGGGCCCGACGAGTTCCTGGATCAACTGATTAAAGACCGAATCTTCCTGGGGTGGTCGGCCGACCACAGTAAAGGGCCAAACCGCATCCTTGCGATGATATACATGTTCAACCCGAAGCACTGGAAAAGGCTGCTGGGGACTATAGTACCCCAGATGATCGCCGAAGGGGCCTTCCGGCAGGAGTCGGCCAGGTTCCAGATAGCCGGTGATGGTAAAGTCGGCTTCCGCCAGGATAGGTAAATGGCCTGGCCGATGGATCATCTCGATGCGTCGGCCGGCCAAAAGTCCGGCAAAGGCTAATTCTGGTACTCCCTCCGGCAGGGGCATAACGGCGGCTACGGTCATGGCCGGGGGACCGCCCACAAACACATGCACGCGCAAAAGCTCTCCCCGACGGATGGCCGCCGCATGATGGGCCCCTATCCCCCGATGGATCTGATAATGTAGGCCAGCTTCCAGCGTCTGATCATACTGGCCCCCGGAAATCTGGATCCGATACATCCCCAGATTGGAGTGTTCCCAGCCGGGCCGATCCGGATCCTCCGTATAAACTTGCGGCAGCGTAATATAAGCTCCGCCGTCTTTGGGCCAGCAGACAAGCTGCGGTAACTGATTCAAGGTGGTTTCGGCTTCCATGGCCGGTCCGTGCCGAACAAACTTCGGTCGGGCGTGCCGCACATACCAAGGTATGGTCAAAAATAACCGAGGCCGACGCAGTAGATCCGTCGGGTCAATGCCCATCTGGACCATCTTGGCCAGTTTGTCGAGCGTATCCCGAAAGATGTATCGCACCCGTTGGATGGTGCCGAAGAGATTGCTCACCATGGGGAAGGAACACCCTTTCACCCTTGCATAATACACGGCCGGCCCCTGCGCTTGAAAGACCCGTCGTTGGATCTCTGCCGCCTCCAAATACGGATCGATCGGCTGCTCAATCCGTACCAGTTGCTTGGTTTTCTCTAAGTCGCGAAGGCACTGCTGAAGATTGCGGTATCCCATGGCCCAACAGACCTTTGTATGAACCAGTTGCTCTTTTCCAGCTCGTGGCAACGCAGACCTTTTATCTCGCCAAGAAATGGAATTGCCTTATCTCGACTTTTGCCACTTTTACCCCTGTCTCGAATGTGTCAGGCTCTAACTCCTTTGAGTATTAGAATTAGGGAATTGGAAGCACAAATAAGCGGCACTGCGTCACTGCTGAGGACAAAAGAAGTTAGGGAAAATAGCAAAAGTGGAGCCTAGCAGCCTTCTTCGATTTCAGGGAAAAACACATTACCACCCGCGAGACGGCAATCTTGCCCAATCCCACTCCACAACCCCCTGGGGGCCTTCATTTCCCATACTTTTTCGGTAGAGGCGGACTGGGAGGCCGCTGGCGTCGAAGCCGTTTTTGCAGATGGGCAAATCGGGTTGCCGGCTTCCGCACCGGCTGCTTGCCCTTGCGCGGAATCTTCATTTTGCCAGTCATTCTCCGTTACCTTTCCATACGCTGGTCCCTGCTGACAGCCAGCAGTCGCTTCCCCCCGCCGCTTCTTCTACTATACCCACCCGAAAAGGTTTTGTCATGGCCCCATAATCTGTGCTTGTCAAATTGGCGAATGGTTCTTAAACTAAGAACCTCTAAAATCAACTTTCCACCCACCTCCCGAAGCACAGGTGGTACCTCAGAACCATCGAGAGTTTCATTTTGTCCAAGGTTCTAAATCTCGACTTTTGCCATTTTTATCCCTCTACCGAAGAGGCCATCCTCTAAGTCTTTGGGGATATTAGGGTTAGGGAATTGCATGTACAAATGAAAGAACTCCGTAAGTTTCGAGGACAAAAGAAGTTAGAAAAATGGCAAAAGTCGAGCCCAATATCCTTTTTTGAAATAGATGGACTAAGGAAATGCGGGAGCTATTTTGTTTTCCTCCCCGGGCTCCCCAAACGTCTATTGGCCTATCCAAGGTGGGCCAGAAGGGTTGTTTTTGTTGATCTCCTAGATGGGTTTTTGCTGATCCGTTAGCCAGAATTACGCTTATGTCAGATCTAATTCCTCCGCATGGCGATCTGCCCGAACCGGTTTGCCGAACTGTACCTACGCAGCAGCAGGAAGAGTTTTTGGCCAGGGCGAAAAAGCTCCTACCAGTACCGGTTTCCGACGCCGATCTATCGACCGTGT
>JANXAQ010000233.1 GCA_025062105.1 Thermoguttaceae bacterium | reverse complement strand
CGCTCTGGAAGGAGTTTAGGTCTCTATATCTGGAAGTAAAATGGGTAGGTTCTGTGCAAAGTTGGCTTTCTGGGGGATGAGGCTTATTTGCCTATATTGTCTATCTTGCCTAATTAACCCACAGAATTTCAGCCGCACCCCACCTTTGCCAGGTCTGGACGTTCCCTTGTCCCCTAGGGAGAATAGAAAGGGGAGCCCTTTGCCCGAATGGAAGATGCCGCTCCGTGTCATCGGCAGCGAAAGCAGAGTTCCGGTGTTATCAAAACACCGGAAAAATCTGAATTCCCGGTTGTGCGGCAGTGAGAATGTCGGGTAGTTTCTGGACCAAAGAGAAAATCCCTCTCCATTCCAGTGACATGGTAGTAACAAGGAAGTTTTTTTCCAGTAGCGGCATGGCTAAGAGAAGGCTTTTGCTGGAGGAGTTCAAGCGGTGCAGGCGGGTTGGGCGGCCATTTCGGCCCTAGCACGGCGGTTGCGGCGGATTGTGGGCCGGGACGGGGTGCTTACTAGTCCCAGCGAGCTGGCCGTGTACGAATGCGATGGCTACACGCTGGAAAAACATCGGCCCGATCTGGTGATCTTTCCGCGGAGCAGGGAGGAAGTGGTGGAAATAGTGCGCCTTTGCCGGCATTATCGGGTGCCGATCTTGGCCCGGGGGGCGGGCACCAGTTTGGCCGGCGGCTGCACCCCAGTTGGCGGCGGTCTGCTGCTAGTAATGACCCGAATGAACCGGATTCTGCAGATTGATCGGCGCAACCGGATGGCCGTGGTCGAACCGGGCGTACTGAATGTTCAGTTGGCCCGGGCTCTGGAAGGAACCGGACTGCATTTTGCGCCAGATCCTTCCAGTCAGACGGCCAGCACCTTGGGCGGCAATGTGGCCACCAATGCCGGTGGGCCCCATACGCTGAAATACGGTGTAACGGCCAATCATGTGTTGGGAGTGGAAGCGGTCTTGGCTGACGGTTCGGTGCTGCAAGTGGGGCCGGCCCTGGACCCGCCCGGCTATGATCTTTTGGGCGTCTTGGTCGGAAGCGAAGGTACGCTGGCGATCCTGACGAAGCTCTGGCTTCGGCTTACGCCCAATCCGCAGGATTACCGCACCATGCGAGCCGTCTTCGCCAAGCTCGAAAACGCCTGTAATGCCATTAGCGACATTATCGGCCAGGGGATCATCCCGGCGGCCATGGAACTAATGGACCAAGGCATTCTGGCTGCTGTGGAAGAGGCCTACCATTTCGGCTTTCCGCTGGACGCAGAGGCGGTGGTCATTATCGAGGTAGATGGGCTTTCTGTGGGGCTGGACGATCAACTGGCTCGGATTGTGCAGATTTGCCAACGTTGGGGCGCACGACAGATTCTGCACGCAGCAAACGCCGAGGAACGAAACCACCTGTGGAAATGCCGAAAAATGGCCGTCGGCGCTGTGGGCCGACTCAGCCCAAGCTACTGCATCCAAGACGGCGTTGTGCCCCGGACGCAGTTGCCCAGGATCATGCGCCGCATTGCCGAAATCAGCCGACGCTGCCAGATCCGCATCGTCAACGTCGCCCATGCCGGGGACGGCAATATCCATCCGATCCTGCTGTTTGATCCGCAGAATCCCGCAGAAGTACAGCGGGTGCTAGCGGCCAGCTACGAACTGCTAGAAGCATGCCTAGAGTGCGGCGGCAGCATAACGGCCGAACATGGCATCGGCATTGAAAAATTGCCGCTCATGACGCGGCAGTTCCAGACGGCCGATCTGCAAGCCATGCGGCGGGTTCGAGAGGCCTTCGACCCGGAAGGGCTTTTTGCGCCCGGAAAACTCTTACCCTCAGCCAAAGGCCCCGCCAGTCCGTCGGGCCAACCTATGGGTAGTATCGGCCAATCTGATGGTTGTGAAGTAGGGAAGGGACTGGTTGGCCTCTATCATCGGGGCGGGGCACCGTAGAGGCTCACAACACCCCCCACCCACTATACCATTTTCGGTGTTGGGTTTTCCTGGGACGAGATTGGATGGAGCCAGAGTAAGCCCTTCGGCGGCAGATCGAGCGCTTCCGGGCGGCAAGCGGCCAGGAGCGGGTGTGGCTGGCCTTAGAGCTTCATGAGTTTGCCTTAGCGGCTGTCCTAAAAAGCATTTTCTATGATGAAAGCAGGTTCCTTCCTCAATGCCCCAGAATCCCCAAACTCCCTGTTTTTAATAAAGGTGGAGGGTAGGAGCCGGTAGGCCAAAACCCATGGGAAACCCCCCAACTCTCAATTTCAGGACAGCATCTGAGCTCGACTTTTCCCCATTTCCAGGTGGCCGCTCCTTTGGATGTGCGAACCCTTTGGGAATATTGGATTTGGGAAAATTACTGGATAAAAATTGTCAAGCCCTAACTCTTTGAAATGAAAGAACTTACAAAAAATGCCAAAAGTCAAGCTGGCACAACAGGCTGTAAAAAAGACCGCTCTGCCTTCTGTCCAAGAGAGTTCGGCTGACGGGTCAATGCTGCCCAGACGTCCGTCATGCCAGCGCTTAGAAGTCGATCTCCAGGTAATCTTCGCCCAGTTGGGTGGCCGGGAAGATCGACTGGGCGGTCCCTAGATGCACTGGGTCTTTTTCCTCTGATGCCGGGTTTAGATGTACCAGCACCAGTCGGCCCACATTGGCCAGGCGGGCCAGGTCGGCAACGGCCGATGTGTAACTATGACCCGTCTTTTCCGCTAGTTCCGCATACGTATCCGGAAAGTAACATTCGTGCAGTAAAAGGTCTACCCCGACCAGATGTCGCAGATATGCCGACTGCGGCCTGGCCACTGTATCGGTAACATAGGCCACACTGCGAGCCGGCCAATCCAATCGGTATCCCAGGCACCCGCCCGGATGGTCTAACGGAAAATGTCGAACCTGTCCGCCCCCGGCAATCGGGGTTTCCGGCCCAAGCGGCTGAAAATGGATTCCGGGCCGTTTAGGAAAAACCGGCTCCGCAAAAAGATGGTCCTCAACGGCCAGCAACGTCTGATGATCTCCATAGACGGTGATCCGATGCAAACGGTGGAAGTGCTCGATTTCCAAAAGATAGGTTAGCCCTACAATATGATCCAGGTGGGCGTGGGTAAGAAAGATATCCAAATATTCGGTTTGGAGGTATTTTCTGGCCCGATATAGGCCGGTACCTGCATCCAATAGAATGCCTACCTCCGGCAGCATGATGCAAGCGGTCTGCCTTAGATCATTCGGATGGTAACCTCCCGTGCCTAAAAGAACTACCCGCATAGCGACTGTTCCTGAGCGGCTAAGGGTTGTAGGATTTGTTCGATAGGAATTTCTCCAGATTTTTGAACATATAGGGAATTAGATGAATATCGGATTCTATGGCCATTTGGTCGCCCCTCTAAACTTCACTTTTGCCGTTTTCGGTCTCCTGCCGAACGGAGAAAGTTCTAACTGCCTGAAATGATTGGCCTTAGGAAAATGTGTGGACAAGCAGAGGCTTCGTCATAACTGTTGGAATCAAACCAGGTTAGGAAAAATGGCAAAAGTCGAGCTAATGCTAGGAGTGGTACCAAGGTTTATATATGGGCCCAGAGGGGATGGGAGTTAAATGGTATAAATTTTTCCCTTAGACTTATACAGAGGTTCCAAAACTACTTTTGTGAAGAGCCTCCTAGCTCGACGTTTGGCCTTTTTCCTAACCTTAACCTATTGTATCCTCGAAAGTTAGAAGGAACCATTAATTTGTACATGCAACTTGCTAACTGGAGTGCGCAAGTTCCGTTGAAAAGTTGTCCGCGGTCCGGGGAGGGTTTGCCAACGCGAGTCGGTTTTGCTTGGGGTTTGGTGGGTTTCGGCCACGGGCCGGAGACGGTTTCATCAGAGCTTGGTGCTCACAAAGAGCGAAAGCGTACTCCATTCGGGGCCAGCTTAAAAATAGTAAAAGTCGAGCTTAGCGGCCGGGGAGTTTCAGACGCTCCAGTTGGCGCTGGAGTTCTTCTTGCAGGAGGTTTTCGGCACTTTTTTGCAAGAATTGGGCGGCATAGCGGCGCAGGGTGGCCTGATCTAGCTGCGGCCGACGCAGTGTTCCTCGAATAGGCAACCGAATCACTTGGTCTTTCATGGCTGTAGCCAATCGGGGGTTCATGGCGGTCCATTTAGGCAAAATCGGCATTTCGGCTACTAGGGCAAGTGACTGGTCCAGGCCGACATACCCCTGGGTCCGGATCGTAATCTCTGGAAAGACAAGTTCCAAGCCTTCGTGATAAATGCGGCCGTTGGCCATGGTGAACGGAATGACCGCTTCGTTTCGGAGGCGTGCGGTGGGTTCCTTCATTAGCAAGGTGGCCAATTCTTGCACTAACGGGCCAGGGCCGATGTGGATGTTGTGGATGACGAGTTGGCCCTGCAATTGGCTGGCAGCCGGGTTAGCTAGCGGCACTCGACAGACATCCAATACCAGCGAGACTCGGCCTTCCACGGTAGTTACCTCGGCCAAGACGGGAGCAATGTACTGAAAGGCGGAAGCACACATTTGTGGGCTGATGCGGATTTGTCGGGCGGCCGTCCCCTTTTCTAACACCAGTTCCATCGGTTCCGGCGCCAGCCGAACAGCACCAGCTGCCAGTAGTTTGCCTTCGCTTAGGGCCATCTCGATCGGAGCTATCTGGAGCATACCCCGGGATAATTGTCCGCGTAGGGTTGCTGGTCCGGCTCGGAAACCATAGGCCTCCAGCTGCTGCCAACCGATGCCCAAAGAAGCTTCGGCCAAGGCCAGATCCAGTGGGCCTTGCCAACGTAGTGGCTCCGCCCCTCGACCTTGCAATACAATACCGCTGCCTAAATAACGGCGTAGCATCGGAGTGAGTTTCGGCCAGTCGTAGTGCAGTTGGCCGCTGGTGCGGTAGATAGCTGCTTGGTTTGTTCTAGACGATGGAGTCGCCGGGCTTATTTGCGCAGTGCCTTCATATCCAAGCCCCTCTGTGTGCAGGTTACAGGCGGTAAGTTCCAGGAGGCCGCTGTGGTGATCATAGCGGCCTTGGGCGGCCAGGCGCAGTTCGGGTTGCTGCCACGGTCGGCTCGTCGAAGAGGCAGTATAACTGAATTGCCGAATGGTAATTTGCCCCTGCCCGGTGGTGGCGTCCGCCTGGCTTTGGAATTCGGCCTGTGCAGTAAAGCTGCCGCCCAGACGCCAACTGTTGGGGCCGACAGGGACAAACCATCGCTGTAAGTGGTCCAAAGTCCCCTCAGCGTGGAGTCGGCCCACTAACCTTATGGCAGAGGGAGGGTTATCGCCGGCATCCTGATTGCTTGCAGTTCCGCTGGTTGCCGAACCGGCCCATTGGATCTGAACATCCTCCGCCTCCACTCGCAGGGGATTGGCTTGAAAGCGGGCCTGAGGCATCTGGATCCGACGATTTGTCCAATCCCATAGGCCGGTTAAGGTTAGGTCGATCCGTGGCTCGCTAATCTGCAGACCAAACGCCTTGACAGAGAGCGGAGCGGCCACCAGGCGGAGTTCCTGCACCTGAACCCCCTCCGCTGCAACGTCCAAGGAGGCAGCTAGGCCGTAGGCACCGTTTGGTTCGTAGCTTTGCAGGTCCACCCAGGGCTTTAGCCGACGGACCCACTCGGACAATTGCCCCTCCAAACGTATCTCTAATGGCCAACGAATGCTCATTTTAGAAGTGGACACCGGCTGACGCAAACGGATTTCGCCCCGATCTTGGCCCCATTGGAAGGCTAGCACTGCCGAATCAATGCTACTGAGGGAGTACTGAGTTAGCTTGGTGTTGGATAAGGCAGCGGTTCCACGAGGTAGGGATATCAAACCAGTCTGGTCAGCGGCAGATGAAGGCTTTTCTCCAGTGCCCGGCCTCTGATCCGAACCGGCAGTACGAGACATTTTTCCAGCAATCAGTGCCCGTGCTCGGATATCGTCGGCAATCTCCAGCGACCAGGCGGGAATCCGCACATGCAGCCTATCTCCTTGGAACATCAGATCTGCCTGAAAGCTATCTTGAGCATCTTTTGTGCAGGTTAAGGAGAAAGCGGCTCGGCCGCCCAACTGGCTCTGGCCCAGATTCACCCAGGCCGACAAACGTTGGCTCAGGCGATTCAGATCCATCTGAGCGGAAATACTCATGCCAGCCTCGGCGCTAAAAGCGTCGATCTGCAGGAACTCGGAGTTACATTGAAGTGTTTCCAGGACCAATCCCTGTTCGTTTTGTTGAGCGGCCAGACGCAAATGAATTGGTTCTGGCCATTCAATCGCTCGGCCCTGATGGAGGGCTTTAAGCTGGCTACTCGCCAGCTGAGCCTGCCAAACGGCCCCTTCTGGCCCCGGTTGGGCCGCAAAGTCGAAGTCGGCCTGCCCCCTGGTAACCTCCAGCCCTGCTTGCAAAGGCAAGGTGCGGGGCAGGAGACGAGCTAGCTGAGCCAAATCGAACCGACCGGAGGCCTGGCAGCCGTGCTGGCGAAGCGAGTGCAACCAGACGTTTAGTTGAGAGCTGAGCGGGGTACGACCGGATAAACTCAGTTGGCCCGCCTGGCATTCTAGTTGAAAAGCTTCCCATTGCAGATACTCATTGGTCCAAATAATGCCCCCTTGAAGCTTCATTTGCTTTAGTTGCAACCGGTCCGGCACAAACCGCTCCCAGTGCACCCAGGCCGCCTCGGAGACAATCTCCGCCTGCATGACCACCGTATCAGGCGGCAGATCCATCGGCGGCCGTCGGCCGTCGGTAGGGATGGGTATTGTATTGGCCGACAAGGACGAAACTTCCGGCGAACCGGGGTTAGTGGTTTGAGCTTTAGAAGTTGGATCCGGCACGTCCGTAGATCCCGTGGCACTGGTAAGCTGGCTGTGGGCATCTTGGGCTTTGGTGAGTTTTGCAGACCGGGTAGGGGGAGTAGCCCGGCCTTCGGCCACATATTCAGCCCAGCTTCCCCAGCCATATACAAACCAACCGCTGCCACGCCCTTCCAAATGAAGCATTGGCTCCCAGCGCATCAGGATAGCTTCGGCCAGACCAAGGGGCACCGCTTGGCCCCGAAGCACAAAGTAGCCGCCGTTAGCCCCGAGGTTCGGATCGGCATTGGCCGGACTTTGCGGAGCACTCCCGCCCCAAACAAGCTCCAACTCCAACTGTCCAGGCACCACTGGCCCTGTTGGCGCTGGTACCGGTTCGGCTCCTAAAAGTTCAGCCGGTTTCCGAGCCCCATCGGCTTTGGACGACGGTAGAACGCCTCCGGTAGCTTGCCCGGCGGTAGATGAGCTGTTGGCTGGTTCAGCATAGCTCGGCAAAACCTGAGCGGTGCAGACTAACTGCCATGCCTGAGAGGAAACCATGGGGATCACCAGACAACCTTCCCAATTTTCCAATCGCCAAGAGCGTCCAGATCGGCTGTCGGTGAAAAAAATAATAGCATTTTTTGCTTCTACTTTTAGTTGGACGCCGTTCGATGCCGGCTCGGCCGGACTCAAATACCCAGCTAGAGCATCTTCCCAGTTACTTCCATCAGGCCGAAGCCTAATGTGGACCTGTGCCCCGTCGAACACCCATCGACCTAGCTCTTGCCGATTCCAAAGGAGCTTCCATAAGGTGCCCTCGGTGGTGAGCTGGCCGATACTGGCTAAAGGTCCCCCTTGGGCATCCTGGATCTCAATCTGCCGAAGCACTACCGGCGAAAACCATCCCAGACTCGCACTGCCCACATGGATTTTTCCCTGGAACTCGGCAGCCAAATAACCAACCAGCCAATTCAAAAGGAAACTATGGGCCACCAGAGTGGGCAGAAACCACAGGAAAATCCCCACCCCTAGGAGTGCTGCCGCTCCCCACCAGACCCAACGTCGCCTACGCACCGGCGGCGGCTTCGGACGCCCAATAACTGCCTCCAAAGGAATCCGTGCCGAAATTTTCTCTGTGACTGTAGTCATCGGGGAGCCTTTCGCAAGTCTTCGCGGGATGAAGGGACTGATCGGCTAATCAGTGTACTGAAAAGAACTCAGAACGTCTATCCAGATTTTTCCGAAGCCGACCATTCGGAACTAGATGCTCCATTTCAGACTGCTCAGCATCTAGCAAACCAAAACGGATTCGGTTTGCTGAGATTGCTTGAAGGAGGTAATCCATCCAACGGTCAATTATGTCCTGGGAGGATTTTTTGCCGTCGTCTGGGTCGGCTGGACATATTGGACCAAGTGGCTCTGAAGAGATTCTATTTGCTGGTGCTGGAGTTGATACTGCTGTTGGAGTTGTTCGGTTTGCCAGCGGAAGTATTGGTCAGATAGTTGCTCCTGTTGGCGTTGGAGTTGTTGTTCCTGGGCGGCAAGACGTTCTGCTTGGGCATGCAGGTCAGCTTCTCGTTGAGTTGCCCACTGCTGGAGGCGTTGTTTTTCCTTTAAAAGCTTTTCATGCAGCTGGAGCAACTCTGTGCGAAGCGCCTCCAACTGCTGTTTTTGCTGGAGCAGGTCCTCTTGGGCCAAGCGGTAACTGTCGGACAATTGACGCCGAAGTTGACTGAGCGAATGACTCAGTACCGCCGGCGGTACTATCCCAGAAAGCCGAATGTAAAGCTCCTCTGTAGCTAACCGAATCTGCAGGATCTCCTGATGTCGATGCTGGAGTTCTTGACGAAGTTGATCGAGGGCGGCTTGTTGCTGATCCAGCTGTTCAGCCTGTTGGGCCAAAGCCGAGCGCTTCTGTTGCAACTCCGCCATGGCCCGTTGATATTCGGCCAGGAGTTCTCGGCGAAATTGTTGGCCTTGTTCCGCTACCCGTTGCCGCTCCTGTTGAAGCTGTTGATGGAGGTTTTGTGCTTGTTGGATGAGATGAGCTAAGCGGGCCTGAAGATCGGCAACGGCTTGAAATTGGTCTTCCAGCAACAACCGGCGCTGTTCCAACCCCGCGAGGGCCTGCTGAATGGTGCGTAAGGTTTGTTCCCGTTGGGCGTCGATCTGTTGGCGTTGCCAAGCCAGGCTCCGCTCGGCCTGTTGTTTTTCCGATTCCCATTGCTGAAGGCGTGCTTGGAATTCGGCCTCTTGCTGTTGGAGTTGCTTTTGGCGGGTTTGCAACTCCGCTTGGACGGCTTGAAGCTCCGTCTGCTGAAGGCAGAGAGCCTCCCATTGTTGGTGTTTTTGAAGCAAAGCGGCCTCGGCCTGAGCCAATCGGTCCAGGCGTTTTTTGAGTTCTTGTTCCTGCGCTTGCAAGAGGGCCTGCTGAGCTTGGAGGGCCTGAGCTTCCTGTGCCAATTGCAGGCGTTGCCTGCGGGCCGACTGATCTAGTTGGGCTAAGGCGGCATGCAGTTGAGCTTCGCGACGGTCTAAGTCCGCTTGGCGTGCCCGTAGGTAGTTCGCTAGCTGCAATGCCTGAGACCGAAGTTGTTCGGCAGCCAGGTGGCCCGCAGCAGATCCCTCCCCCAGCACCGGCACTGGCACCGGCACAGGTAATTGACTCTCACAAGGAGGCTTCCCCCCCAGTGTGTGAGGTTTGTCAATCCGGGTTTCTCCCCCCTTTTGAGAGATTGAACCCGATGTCTTGGGGGGTTTTTTGCCCATAACACCGCCTTAAAACAGTTCTACTTATCTGAAAAATAGTTATAAATGGAAAATTTCTCCCACCTTGCATAATCGGCAAACTCCACGTTGAAATTCACTTTCTTATTGCTCCCCCATAGAGAAAAACACTATCAATGCCCAAAAACCACTAACCACTATGGGTGCAGCTGAAATTCTGTAATTTAATTGGTAAGATAGGCAATATAGGCAAAAATAGGCTTCCGCCCCGGCAAACTCACGCTGCCCAGCACCTACCCACAGAAAAACTCTTTACTTCCCCTTTTCGTCCGAAAGACGGTGCCTAACCAACTTCGAGCGACTCTTGGCTTCTGGAATCCAGAGCTTCTTGGCCTATGGGAACTACACGTGGGAGGGACGGTTCGATGGGCAGAGGGCTACCTATGTTCGCCAAATCACCTAATTTGCTAAATCACCTAAACTGACCACAAAAAATCAGCTAACTACTTTAACTAACTGTATAGTGGTAAAATGGGAATCTTGTTTCCTTTTCCTCCTTGCATTTAGAGAGAATACTTCCACCCTTTTGGTGTACTGCAAATACCTTCTTCTGTGGGTACGTTGGGAAACCTTGGGAGGTAACACTCTCTGTCTAGTAGGCACTGCAGGGAACAGCTTTGTGTTACACTGCTTGAAGGGTGAGAAAATTCCCCGGCCCCTTCTCTAGGTAAGCCCTGATCTTTGGTTTGTTCGGAAGAAATGGTCTGGCCTGGGGGTCTCGCTGTTATACACATCTTCTGGGATGGATTTCCCATCCCAATGAGCCAAAGCGATTGTCCCACCTAGGGGTATAACAAACTACTCAAAAGGAAGCCAACCGTTACTTTGGAAAAATGACACCATTCGGGAAAGATCATTCGGAAGATCAGGAAGTGTTTGGTTTTAGAAACTATTTTGCCTATATTGCCTGTTTTGTCCATTCAATTTCCTTCAGCAAACTTTCGGCATTTTCATAAAGTGATGTCCGATCGTCGGAACTCTAACTTGTGTATAACAGCGAGCCGGGGGGCTGGGAGGCCAAAGCAAACTTTTTTTCAAAGGAAAATCCAAACCGAGACTCCGGCGGCTAGGCTGGCCACCGGCTGAGAAGCCGAAGCAATTTTTCATGAGAACAGCCCCTCTTCAGCTAGAGAAGAAAGCTTCTGGACAGGGCTTGCTGTTATCCACAAGTTGGCGTTGAACCGTTCGAACTTTACTTTAGGCAAATCCCAAAAGCTCGTTGAACAACGCAGAATGAATAAAAATAGGTGACTAGCTAAGACAGTCTTTGAAACCAAACACTTTTTGCTCTTGGAAGTGATCTTTCTTAAATGCTGCGATTTCGCCAAAGGAATTAGCTTCTTTAGAAAGGTTCGTGAGTCCCCTGTTTGGGGCAATCATTTGCTGCCGTTGGGACGGGAAATATCTCCCAAAAATGTGTGTAACAGGGAGCTGGACAGGGTAGGCCTTTTACCTGATCGCTAAGCTCAGTATTCTGAGGAAAAATCCCCCGGAGGAGCTCTGCATCGTGCGCAATGGACCTTCAGAAAACCTTGTCGAGACCACGGGAACCATTGTTGGTCGACAATTTTCCTCATTGCATCCGGCCTTATGGCGTTGGCATTGGCGGCGCACGTGGAAGGGCATGTTGGCCAGTTCGTTGGTATTGGTGATATTTGCTTGGGTTTTTATCTGGGCGATGAGCTTGCTAAAGGCCACTGCCATGGCCGAGATTGTGGAAATCCTGCCCGAATTTATCAAACGGAGTTTCGGCGAGGATCTTTATCTTTATACGACCAAAGCGGGCCAGGTGAGTATTGTGTTTCGGCATTTGGTGACGCTGTTGGTCTGTTTGGGCTGGGCGCTGGCCAAGGGATCGGACTGCGTTAGCGGCGAAATTAGCCGTGGTACCATGGAGCATCTACTGGTGTTGCCGTTGCGCCGCGGTACGCTGCTGTTGGTGCCGACGGTCTTGGCCACGATTGGTGCCGCAGTGTTGGCCTTGTCGGTTTGGGTTGGCCTGGCTTTGGGGCTGGGCACTGTAGAACGGTTTTCGGATCTATCGGCTTGGCAGTTTGTGCCAGGAGCGATCAATCTGTTCTGTTTGACCTTTGCCATGGGAGGCCTGACCACATTGCTTTCTTCGATGGACCATGACCGCTGGCGCCCCATCTGGTTAGCCACCGGCATTTTTATCGTCGAAAGCATTATAGCGATGGTGGCCTATGTGTGGCCGTCTGGTTGGTGGCTGCACTGGTTGACGTTTCTCAGCGTTTTTGAGCCGCAGCGGCTTATCCTCAAGCCGGAAGCCGTCTGGACGCTGCCGCTGGGCCCCTTTGGGGGGATCAGTTGGCCGCTGGCTGTCTGGTATAACAGTGTATTGCTGCTGCTCGGCTTCATTTGGTACACCGCGGCATGGTGGATTTTTGTTCGCAGAGATATTCCGGTGGCTCAATAACACGCCCCACCATAGATCTGCTTCAGATGTTTTTTTCTGAAAAGCGTTTTCTATGAGGCTGTTTTAAAAAGCATCTTGTACCTAGCAGACCGAAGGAGTACGTTGGCCTCGATGGGAAGTGCGATCTTATTTCTATGGGGTTTAGTGCAAAGGCTGTTCCCAGGCAACGTGCTAGCAAAACCGCCAGATTCATGGAACCTCTGAATAATTCAAAGGGGATATTTTTATACCATGTTGGCTGGTCTTCTCTCTAACACAACATATAGTTGTGTTAGCATCGCGGCACCTAATAGACAGTAGGTATCCAGGTAGAGCAACCGAACAATTAGAGAATCGGAGGTTCACAAAGTTCACTATATGTTCAGGATTTTGCAGAGGTTCCTCATTATTTTCAGAGAGCATTTATGATGAAAGGAGGTCTCCCTGGTAAACCTCCTAGAATTCTCAAAATTCCTATCTTTAAACAGTGCGGACAGCGCCGATCAGCCTAAACCTATTGGAACGCCAAAATCCTAATTTCAGGACAGCCTCTTGAAGGCGGGGGATCGGCAAGTTGCCCTTCAGGTTGACAGGCCGCCTCCCAAAGGAGAAGAGTAGCCGATGGCATGGAAGAGTATCTATGGTCATTCGACGTTTTGGCTGGCGTTGTTAGGGGCGGCGCTGCTGTTGGCCTCGTTTCCGCTTCCGACTAGTTGGTTTGGCTGGTTGGGACCAATTGCGCCGAATGTGGATACCACCCCCTGGTCAACGCAACAGGCCGTTTCCGATTCGGCATCCGATGGTCAATCAGGAAAAAGTGATCCGGACCGGATACCTGTTTCGGGATCAGAGAAGTTTTCGGACTCAGTAGGTATTGGTTGCCAGGAGAGCTCTCAGACCAACTGCCATCTCACGGGTACCTGTCCAGTCAGTTGGCCTTTGCCCGGCCCATGGTATATGTCCTTGGCGCATTTGGCTTGGGTGGCGCCGGTGCCCTGGTTGGTGCTTGTACGTTGTCGGCAATTGCCCGGCCGTCGGCCGTATCTAGCCCTTTGGACTGTAGGGTTTTTGTATTGGCTGGTGCAACTCCACTGGCTGACTTTGCCCTATTGGGCCACC
>JANXAQ010000279.1 GCA_025062105.1 Thermoguttaceae bacterium | reverse complement strand
GTCTCTAATCATTCAGTTGTCCTATCCGGACAGCTACTATCTATTGGGGGCTACCAATCCTGGCACCCCCATCTGTTGTGTCAGAGGGAGCACAAGCCAAAATGCTATAAAAACATCCCCTTTGAATTATGCAGAGATTCCTAATTATTGCCATCTTGGGTGGGCTGATTTTTTCTGCTCCTTTTAAGTAGGAGGGAGAAGATAGCTACTGCTCAGTTCCAGCTCATTGCCTTGCTCTGGCATCTGCACGAACAAAAATTGCCGTATTCCAGATCCAGAGTCTATGAGTTTTTTGGACGGAGTTTCGCTCTGCATATCCGGAAGTAAAAATAAGATAAGTTTTGTACAAAGATGGAAATCCAGGAATTAAGGTTATTTTGCCTATATTATCTATTTCGCCCAATTAAGGCCACAGAATGTCAGCCGCACCCAGCCATGTTGTTTGTCTTGCTCCCAGTAGCTTTGAGGCATATACTAAAAGGTTTGCAACATTTCAGCCTAGCTGAGAAAAGGAGGCTGATTTTCCTTTCGAGGTCTCTGGCTGTCGAGAGGATCAGCTTGATAAGACAACCACCGAGGCCGGCAGGGCGATAGCAGAGGATAGACGGACAGTTCAGCGATTTTAAAGCTCTTCTGGCCTCTGCCGTTGGTCTTCGGTTTTCGCTCTGTCCGGCCCAACAGCTGGCCAGCTTCTGGTCTGGCCGACCTCTCCTCCGGACCCTCGCTGGGATACAGGAACCTCTGCAAAATCCTGAACATAAAATGAACTTTAACAACTTTTGATTCACTAGAATGTAACTAATGCCATTTAAACACCTACTATATTTGCAATCCTAGCAGTACAAGCAACCCAATCCACTGAGGCCAGTCCTGGTCAATTATGCAGAGGTTCCGGACTTAGCAGCAGATGGGGTGAACACTATGAGGTTTCGCCATAACCACGGGAAAGACCATGTTGGGAAAATGGCTAAAGACAAGCGAAACGGCAAAAGGATTAAGAGCTGGTAACACCATAAGCTTGGCTTTCCCCTTTATGAGCGGCCTAAACGTCTTGCCACTTTCTGAGGAGTTGGATTTTGTTACACGCTGGCTCTATGGAAACCGTTTCCGGTCGGAGGCCTAACCCCATCAAAACTACAGCAAAACCGACGAGCATGGACAAAACCTCCCCAGAGTACAGACAACCTTTCCACAGACCCTTCGACGCTCTCATTTGTTGGGCTGTCGAAGGATGGGCCATCAGCCCAAAGGGTATCGGGAACCCACAAAATCCGAATTTCAGGAATGCTGAGAAAAATTTGGAAATTAGGCGTCCCAAGGAGATTTAGACTCTCTAATAAAATGCCAATCTATAGAGGTCTGAGGTGCTATTTATCCCGTTGCGGGGTGCTAGGAAAACTTATGGGGTTGGAAGCTCTTAGCTCGACTTTTGCCATTTTAGGCCTTCTCCCGGAAGGGGAAAACTTTAACTCCTTGTAACTATTGGAGTTAGGAAATTGGGTGAACAAAAGGAAGTCTCGTCGTAACTACTGGAAACGAAAGGGCTTAGGGAAAATGGCAAAAGTCGAGCTTAGAGGCTGTCCTAAGAAGCATTTTCTATTATGCAAGGGAGTTTCCTTCCTAAATGCCTCAGAATTTCCAAAATCCCTGTTTTTAAGGAGTTTGAAGGGTAGGAGCCGGTCGGCCAAACCCCATGGGAAACCGCCCAAATCCCAATTTCAGGAAGCCTATTAGATCGAGTTTTGCCATTTTCATAACTTGTTTTGTTTCCAAGGGTTACGGCAAACATTTCTTTAGTTCACCTAATTTTCTCACCCCAACAATTTCAGGAGGTAGAGCTTTTTCCTTTCGGCAGGGAGCCGAAAATGGCAAAAGTCGAACTTAAAGCTTCTAACAAAATGAGCTAGCATTTCCCTTTATGAGCGGCCAATGGTTGCCAGTTTGTTGTGGACGTTCATTTTGTTGGAGGCTTTTAGTAGGCAATTTTTGAATACTAAGAAGTTATCCGAAATGCCAAGAGTCGAGTTTCGGAAAGTGGGTGTACAGAAAGAAAAGGTTACAGAAAGAAATAGTTAGTGTCTGTCCGAAACGGTAACGTTGTTATCCCTTGAGGAGTCGAAGCGGCTGGTTCTATGGACTGGCAAACGGTTAGCCAGGCGGCTGCTGGAGGATGAGGAATCCGAGCATGAATCTGAGAGTGCGACTGTCTGACGGGAAGGTATTGGAGTTTTCTGGCCCTGTACAGGTCAAGGACGTGGCAGAGCGGGTTGGTAGTGACCAAGCTCGATCGGCTCTGGTAGCCGAGCTCGACGGCCAACTGGTAGGCCTGGATGCCTGGCTGCCGGAGTCCGGTGAGGTGCAGGTTCGGTTCTTTGGGCCCCCAGCGCCGGAGGCCCTAGAGGTGATGCGACATTCCTGTGCCCATGTAATGGCGCGTGCGGTGATGCGGCTTTTCGAGGGAGTGCAACTGGGCTTTGGACCCACGGTGGAAAACGGTTTCTACTACGATTTTGGCTTGCCCAGTCCGATTTCCGAGGAAGACCTACCTCGCATTGAAGCGGAAATGGCTCGGATCATCCAACAAGACGAGCCGTTTGAACGCTTTGAGGAATCTCATCACCGGGCTATTGCTTTGTGTCAAGAGCTCGGACAATCCTTGAAAGTCGAACATCTGCAAGAGGGTCTGGCCGGGGAACAAAAAGTCTCCTTTTATCGACAAGGAGAGTTTATCGATTTGTGTCGAGGGCCGCATGTACCTAGTGCGGGTCGGATCGGTCCATTCAAATTGCTTTCGGTAGCCGGTGCCTATTGGAAAGGCGATGCCTCCAGGCAACAATTGCAACGAATCTACGGTACCGCCTGGTTCACCCAGGAGCAGTTGGATCAATACCTCCGGCAATTGGAGGAGGCTAAACGCCGAGATCACCGTGTCGTAGGACGCCGGCTGGAGCTATTTATGATCGAACCAGCAGTTGGTTCGGGCTTGGTTTTTTGGCTACCCAAAGGGGCCATTATCCGCCGAGAATTGGAAAACTTCATTTATGGGGAGCTTTTGCGACGCGGTTACCAGCCGGTCTATACCCCCGTTTTGGGCCGGGTGCAGTTGTACGAAACATCTGGCCATTATCCTTATTATGCCGACAGTCAATTTCCCCCCATCCAGATGGCCGACGGCGAACGTTTTTTGCTTCGGCCCATGAATTGCCCCCATCATATCATGATCTACAAAAGCAAACCCCGCAGCTACCGCGATTTACCTCTGCGCTTGGCAGAGTTTGGTTTGGTCCATCGCTTTGAGCAATCGGGTGAACTGACCGGCATGATTCGGGTCCGAGGCTTCACTCAGGACGACGCCCATATATTCTGCACAGAAGATCAGGTTGCCGAGGAGTTCCGCGGCTGTGTGGAGATGACCCAATATGTTTTTAGGACGTTGGGGCTGGAGAATTATTACGTTCGGCTTGGATTGCGGGATCCCAAAAGCCGAAAATATGTCGGCTCCGAAGCGGTCTGGCAACGAGCGGAAGAAGCCCTTCGCTCAGTATGTGAGCAAATGAATCTGCCGGACCTCCAACTGGGTATCGGCGAGGCAGCCTTCTACGGACCTAAAGCCGACTTCATCGTGCATGATTGCCTCGGCCGCCCCTGGCAATTGGGCACCGTCCAACTGGACTACAACTTGCCCAGCCCCGAACGTTTTGGACTTCAATACATCGGCCCGGATAACCAACCCCATCAACCGGTCATGATCCATCGGGCGCCGTTAGGCTCCTTTGAACGGTTTGTCGGCATGTTGATCGAACATTTTGGTGGTGCTTTTCCCCTTTGGCTGGCTCCGGAACAAGTTCGAGTCATCATCGTCAGCCAAAAGTTCGAGTCCTACGGCCGGGAAGTATTGGCAAAACTCCAATCCGCTGGCATCCGTGCTACCGGCGATTGGCGCCCGGAAAAAATCAACGCTAAAATCCGTGAAGCCCAGCTTGAGATGGTCCCCTATATGTTTATTGTGGGTAGCCGGGAAGCCGAGCAAGGCTCCGTTTCCGTACGGGATCGGATTCAGGGTGATCTTGGGCCAATGAGCCTGCAAACTGCCATCGACAAACTCCAACAGGAAATCGCTCAAAAGCTCTACCGAAAATCCCCAACAGGCTAGCAGCATCGGAACTTCGCTGCACAGTTCAGAAGGTTATCCTAAAATGGCATTGGGACGTTTTCCGATATGTTTTGGGCTGACCGGCCCCTGCTTCGACTCTGCTGTAAAATAGTACGTTTGGGGATTCTAGGGAATGCCGGAAGCTAAACTGCCTTTCCTGTCCAAAATGCCTTTTCGGCACAGCCTCTAAGCTCCTGGTGTGCCATTTTCCCTGATATGGTCTTCCTCCAATAGTTAAGAGGAACCTGCCTTTTGTTCACACAATTTCTCAACTCCAATAATTCCAAGGACTTAGAACTTTCCCATTTCGGCAAAAACCAAAATTGGCAAAAGTCGCGCTACAAAAGCTCTTCTTAAAAAACGGAGAATTGTGTTTCATTTGGCTGAAGTACACTTCATTTGGCTAAGGTATACTTTGTTCTTTACTCTGCTCCATGTTCTTTACTCTGCTCCATGATGCGGGGGAGTGGAAAAAAAGAGGTCCGTTCTCACTGGGCTAAAAATAACACCATACGATTCGGCAGAACTGTTCTCTGACTGCAACAGGATGATAGCATTCGGGATGCGAAGAGAGTTTTTCTTCATTCGGCTGAGAGGCCAGAGTCCGTCGGCCTTACACCAGCGATGGATTCCCGAAGACAGGGAGGTTTCTTTGTCTTCTAGGTGGGGTTATCAATTTTTTGCCGGGCAGTTGACGAGAAACAGAAAGGAAAGAATACTCAATTAGTTAGCAGGTTATGCTGGCCGAATGGGGTTTTGGATAGGTTCGGCCGGAGGAAGCAGGGTTACCGAGCAGCGGATAGGTTTTGGTGTTTTCGTGTGGGTTTCTCATTAGAAAGGAGGAGTGTGGCTATCGAAGCAAAACACCAGCGGGTCAATGAGCAGATCCTAGCACCGCAGGTGCGGGTCATCGGAGCCGATGGAGTGCAACTGGGGATACTTCCCATTGCGGAGGCATTGGAGCTGGCCCGGCAAGCCGAGTTGGATTTGGTGGAAGTAGCTCCCAATGAACATCCGCCTGTCTGCCGAATTATGGATTATGGGAAGTATAAATACCTCCAGAAAAAACGGCTTCATAAAAGCCTCGCCCAGCATCATATAAAGCTCAAAGAGATTCGGCTTCGGCCTCAAACAGGCGAACATGATGTCAATGTCAAATTAAGCCATGCCCGGGATTTCCTGACCCGCCGTCATAAAGTCCAAATTACCGTTATGTTCCGAGGCCGAGAACTAGCCCACAAAGAAGAAGGCAAACGCATGTTGGAGGAAGTCTTAGCCCGCCTGGCAGATGTGGGCAAGGTAGAACACCCCCCCCAAGAGCAGGGAAAACGGATCGTCTGTACCTTGGCCCCCTTAACCTCCAAATAATTCGAAGTGGCCTGTTTGTACAAATTCGCAATATTAATCCTACCCACTTTGGGGGGTGGCGGATTATGCTTTGTCTCCGCTCCGTTTGCCTTTTCCCTAACACTTTTCTGCCCCTTGGGAGTGCATAACCCCACCAACTCAATATCGGGGTAAATGGGGTGTGCCTGCAATTTTGGGAATAAGTTGGGCAAAAAAATAGAAAAGGAACCTCTGCAAAACACTGAACATATAGTGAACCATGTAAACATTTAATTCTCGGTTGGCCTACCTTGTATAGCTACTCTCTATTGGGTGCTTGCAATGCTAGCAGCACTGATGTTGTGTTAAGGGGAGGTCAGGCAAAATGGTATCAAAATATCCCCTTTGAACTATGCAGAGGTTCTCTACAAGATGTTGGCAGCTCGCCAGCCGGATCACCCCCACCTATTACGTGTCCGGGAAGATGTGTCGATACCAATGCCCATAAACAGGAGGACAAAACTCAGTTCTCCACTCCGGCTCTGGGTTGGGCTGATTTTGTTGACCTTTTCGGAGGGATGGGGGAAGATAAGGTAGTGCTCAGGGTAAGCGAACAGCTTTTTGTTGTTCTTGCTGGTATCTGGTAGGAGATGGGGGCCGTATTCCAAATTGCAGGGGCTATGAGTCTCTGGAAGGAGTTTGGTCTCTAAATTGGTTCCTTTTAGGAAACTGGCCAGGTGCTGTGGAAAGCTGGAGAATTTTGGGGGGTGAGGTTTAATTTTGCCTACATGCGCAATTGAGCCGCAGAATTTTCAGTTACACTTGGTATTTTCTCCCCTTTTTTTCTTCCTTAGGGATTGTATAATGGTTATTTTCTGTTTCTCGATCCCCCGATAGAGGGTTATTTCTATGCCAAAGGTAAAGACACGAAAGGCGATTAAAAAACGATTCCGGCTTACTGCCACTGGGAAGGTGAAACATCGCTGCGCCGGGACCAGCCATTTGGCTTTGCGGAAAAGCAAAAAGCGCCGCCGACAGCTTCGGGGCACCAAATTGGTAGATTCTACGGAAGCCGGCTGGTTGAGGAAAGCCCTGGGCAAATACAGTTATTAGGCGGGCCCTAAGGGGTGGTATTTGGGGTTCGAAAATCCCAATGAAAGCCCTTCCGCTTGTCGGGACATCGCTGGTTATACACATCTTTTGGGATGGATTGCCCATCCCAATGGGCCGAAGCGATTGCCCCGCCTTAGGGGTATAACAAACTTCTCAAAAGAAGCCAACTGTTACTTTGGAGAAATTCCCGTTAAGGAAAAATCATCAGGAAGTATTTGGGTGCAGAAACTATTTTGCCTATATTGCCTGTTTTATCCATTCGATTTCCTACCACAAACTTTCGGCATATTTCTAAACTAATATCCGAGCCCCGGAAGTCTATCTTGTGTATAACAGCGAGCTGTCAGAACCAGGTTTTTTTCCAGGTTTTTCTGCACCTCGAGTTTTGCCATTTTTTTAGTTTCCTGCCAACGGGGTAAAGTTCTGACTCCTTGGAATGATGAGAGTCAGGAAAAATTATGAGGGCAAAAGGAGGGTTCGGCGATTCCTGCCCTTAAAACAAGTTAGCAAAAAATGGCAAAAGTCGAGCTCCAAAGGCCTTTTTCATTGGGATTCGGAACCTCTGCATCTTTGGAGGGAGTATTTCTAATATATAGGGTTGCCAGCATTGCTAGCACCCTACATATAGTTAGGGGTTTGGATAGGTGCAGCTAAAGCCTCCCGAATCCGAAGTTCATAACGTTCACTCTAATGGATTTTCCAGAGGTTCCTTTGCTTGGTTTGCCTCTAGAACAAAACTACCTTTTGGTCACGCCATTTCCGCTAGAGCTTCTACCTCGACTTTTGCCATTTTTGGCCTTATCCCAGAAGGGAAAATCTAACTCTTTGTAAATATTGGGGTTAGGAAATTGTGTGAACAAAGGGAGGGTTCGTTGTAACTAGTGCAAGAAAAAAAGAGTTAGGGCAAATGGCAAAAGTCGAGCTAACAAAGGAGGTTTTTCCATCCCCCATTGGGGGAGGTGGTACTTCAGAACCTTATCTGTTGGCATTTTGTTAGAGGCTCTAAGTCCCATGATGTCAGTGATTACAGAGAGTTAGAACTTTCCTCTTGGGCAGGAGGCTAAAAATTAAGCAAAAGTCGAGCTTAGAGGCTTTCCTGAAATGGGATTTTAAGATTTTACGGATGGTTGTTGGCCTGAGCGGTCTTTATTTCGGCGGTCCTGTAAGTGGACTTTTGCCATTTTAGGCCTTTTCCCGGAAAGGGAAAACTCTAAGTCCTTGTAAATGTTGTAGTTAGGACATTGTGTGAACAAAATGCAGTCTCATCGGAACTGCTGAAAACAAAAGGAGTTAGGTAAAATAGCAAAAGTCGAGTGTAAAATAGGGCAAAATACGGCCCTGGGGGATTCTGCAGGAGGGGACAGCTTTTTGTGGCGCAACTACCTTTTTAGGAGTGCCTTTTAGGCTCTTCCAGGGACTTTCCATCCCCTGTTTTGTTTCACAAGGAGTAGAGGATGACAGATGTGGCAGCGGGACAAGCCTATGGTCGGGTGGTGTTGAAGATTTCCGGGGATGGTTTTACCGAGCCGGGGCAACGGGGCATTGTCCCAGAGGCGGTCCTACACTTAGCCCGTCAGATCCACTCGGCGGCCCAGTCCGGCACCCAAATTGCTATTGTGCTAGGTGGGGGCAATTTGATTCGCGGTGCTCAGTTTACGGCAGGCCAGTCGTATATTCATGAATACACGGCCCATTACATGGGGATGGTTGCCACAGTGATGAATGGGCTGGCTTTGCAGGATGCGTTGGAGTCGTTGGGCTGCGAGACCCGGCTGATGACAGCGTTGCATATGAACGGTGTGGCAGAACCGTATATCCATCGCCGTGCCCGGCGTCACCTGGAAAAAGGGCGTCTGATTCTGCTGGCCGGTGGCACTGGCAGCCCGTATGTTACTACCGATACCGCAGCAGCCCAACGTGCCTTGGAACTGGAGGCGGCCGTGCTATTGAAAGCCACTAGGGTGGACGGCGTCTATAGCGACGATCCGGAAAAAAATCCCCACGCTATTTTATATAGTGAGATTAGTTATGAGGAAGTCCGCCGGCAGAACCTGCGTGTCATGGACCCGGAGGCCATTGCCAAATGCATGCAATACGATCTACCCATCGTAGTGTTTAACTTCCGCAAAGAGGGCAACATCGAACGTGCTATCCGCGGGGAACGCATCGGTACCCGTATTTGGCGAAAAGCCGAAGCACCGCTCCCCTAAAACCACCTCGCCTTCCTATAGGGTAGAAAATAAATATACGAAAATTCATGCGCGCCATTGAAGCCGGAATCCATCCAAAGGAGCCGAATACGAAAATAGAGTAACAGTTCCGTCGAAGTAAGCCTATTTTGGGAACCTCTGCCTATTTTAAAGCAGATACATAGGACTATTTTAGTGCCATCCTCCTCTCGGCCAATCCGTAGAGGTGCTAGCACGGCTAGCAACCTACATAGAGTGGGTCAGAAAATGACACGGACCAATCCTTACCGAATCAAAGGTGCATAAAGTTCACCGCAGGTTCAGGATTTTGCAGAGGTTCTTTTGCACTCCGTTTTCTGGTTTTTGTTTTCCGGGGCCAAGACTCCCGCAGCCGGCTGTACGTTGGGCAATGCTGAGCTTTTGACTCGAAGGTAGTGGTGGTTTTCTACGCTCGGCTGAAATTGTTACCCAAAAGTAACCAGCGGTGCGAGGGCAAAAAGCTGAAGGAACTCTTTGGAAGGGTGCTAGGTATGGATCCGGATGAAATCTTGCTGGATGTGGAAGAAAGGATGGAAAAGGCTATTTCAGTCTTGAAAGAGAATTTGGCTGGCATTCGCACAGGCCGGGCCAGTCCGGGATTGGTAGATTCGTTACGAGTAGAAGTCTATGGATCGGCCGTGCCGTTAAAAACCATTGCTTCCATTGCCGTGCCGGAACCAAACCAACTGCTCATCCGGCCTTATGATCTGAACACCTTGAAGGATATTGAGAAAGCGATCTTAGCCAGCGGGTTAGGCTTGACACCGCAAAATGACGGCCGAACCATTCGGTTGATCCTCCCCCCACTGTCCATGGAAGTCCGCCGAAAGATGGTTACCCGTATCCGGGAATTGTGCGAGGAGGCCAAAATTGCTATCCGGAACATCCGCCGCGACGGCAACAAATCGGCCGATCAAGCAGAAAAAGAAAAAGTGCTCTCCGAAGATGAATGCAAGCGGCTGAAGGAAAAAATTCAGGACCTCACCAAAGAATATGAAGACCAGGCGAATCAATTAGCCAAGGCTCGGGAAAAAGAGGTGCTGGAAGAATAAACTGTTTGTTTGGTAACATTTCATCTGAGTGGCGAAACCGGCCAGTACTTACTCTGCCAAGAGGCCGGAAGAACCAATAAGCTCTGCCTTTAGGGGGCGTGCATTGGATACTGACACAGAAGGAGGAAACCCGAGCCGACAACCCGTTATTCGAATCACGGAAGTATTCGTGGAACCTCTGGAAAATTGTGAACATATAGTGAACTTGATGAGCTTTTGATGCAATAGGTTTTGGCCCTCTCATTCAAAAGCCTCCTACATTAGGGGGGCTAGTGGGAAGAGCAGCCCGCTATATTGTGTAGAGGCAACAGGGACCAAAATGGTATAAAAATATCTCGCTGCATTATCTAGAGCCTCCTGAATCTTTTTTTTTGGCTCGTGAGGGAAGGTTGTGCGCAGCCTGCGGGGGTTTGCGTATCCTGGTGAGTTTTGCGTCGGTGTTTGGTAGGTTTAGGCCTCCGAGCGAATCGGTTTTAATAGAAGCCAATATTTTTTCTCAGTTCCCTGGATACTTTAGCCAGAGGAACAATTGCCTTTACGCTCGAGTTTTGCGATTTTAGGGCATCCTGCGGGGGGAAGTTCTAACTCCTTGTAAATCTTAGAGTTAGAAATTGTGTGCACACAGGGGAGTGTTCTAACTACCGGAAACAAAAAGAGTCAGGGAAAATGGCAAAAGTCGAGCTAAGGGAAATAGTTCGGCCCTGGCAGCGGAAGCGAAGGGCGAATCGATGCGGATCTTAATTACCTCTGGACCTACCCGGGAATACCTGGATCCAGTCCGCTTTTTAACCAATGCTTCTAGTGGGCGGATGGGATGTGCGGTGGCGCAGGCGGCGCTGGAAGCTGGGCATGAAGTGGTCATCGTTAGTGGTCCGGTGGAAATTAGCTACCCAGCTCAAGCCCAGGTCATTTGGGTCATTACGACCCAGCAGATGTGTGAGGCCTGTTTGGCGGAGTTTGACCGCTGTGACGGGGTCATTGCAGTCGCTGCGCCGTGTGATTATCGACCGGTCCGACAGGCCAAACATAAATGGCGAAAAACTGGCAGAAGTCGGTTGGTGCGGTTGGTGGAGACGCCGGATATCCTCGCCCATTTGGCTATGCGCAAGCGCCATCAGTGGATGGTTGGCTTTGCTTTGGAGACCCGGCAGGCCCAGCAGCGGGCCTGGCAAAAGTTGCAGCAAAAGCACTGTGACCTGATGGTAGTCAATGGCCCAGCTGCCATGCACGCTCCAGACACCCATATCGATATCCTGGATCCTCAGGGCCAAGTGGTAGCCAGTCTGGCTGGCCCGAAACAAACCGTCGCACGCCAATTGTTCCAGATTATTTCCGATCGCCTGATTCGACCGAATCGGTAACTGCCATCCCTTGCCCTGCCCACAAGCTCTCACAGGGGCCAAAGAAGACTGCTTCGGTAGGGCACGCCTGCTTTTTTGGCGGCTGGGTAGCGAGACTTTTGCCAATTTTGCTCTTCTGCCGAAATGGGAAACTGCTAACTGTTTAGAATTAGGCCCTGTGTGAAAAGCGAGTTTTGGCTTATTCGGCTGCCAAGTTGTTTCCGCTATCAGGAGGGTTACACCCCAGAATTTTTAGTTACCTTGGCTACCCAGGGCCTTCACCGGCCGTTGGAATTTGGCATAAGGAAGACGTTTTAAATCCCCGTTCAGACAGCCTCTTAGCACGACTTTTGCTGTTTTTTGTAAGTTCTTTTATTTCAAGGAGTTAGGTTTCGAGTACCGGTTGTTCAGCAAATTTCCGAAGGCCAAGATTTTCAAAGGGTTAGAACATCCAACGGTGCTTGTCCCCCAGAAATTGGCAAAACTCGAGCTTAAAGGCTTTCCGAAAATTGGGATTTGGGGGGTTCCTATGGGTTTTGGCCGACCGGCTCCTACCCTTCAGACTCCTTAAAAACAGGGATTTTGGGATTCTGGGACTTTAGGAAGGAAAACGCCTTTCATCATAGAAAATGCTTTTTAGGACAGCCTCTTAGCTCAACTTTTGCCAATTTTCCTAACTGCTTTTGTTTCCAGGAGTTAGGACGAATGCGGCCTTTGTTCACCGAATGTCCTAACCCCAATAATTCCAAGCACTTAGACCATCACTCTTCCGGGCCGAAGCCAAAAATGGCAAAAGTCGAGTTAGGAAACAAGCAGCTTATCTTCCAGATTTCAAGGTCTATGCCTCTATGGAAAGAGTTTAGCCCTCCAAAGGAGGTGAGGTCTCTATATCCTACGAAAACGGCTAGGTTCCGTGCAAAGGCGGAATTGGAGGGGTTAGGCTTATTGGGCCTATATTATCTATCTATTTTGCCCAATTGTCCCACACATAATTGTAGCCCCACCCTAAAACTTCTGGACTCTTTACGCCCGCCTATGAGGATGTTATGCTGATGGTTTAGGATCTTTGCGTCATTTGAAGGTGATTTATTATACCATTTTTGGTCTCTCCCACTGCTGATCCAATTGGTGAGGTTATTAGCACTGGTAGGAACCGACAGATAGCAGGCGTTGGGAGAACGAGATCAAATGTATATCGAATCATAAGTTTAAATAACATTTTGCAGAGGTTCCGTGGATGTTACTATAGGTGGAAGGGTTTTGACTTTCGTAACAATTCCGCCCAACACAGAAGGCTTTTCCTTCTCCCCTCCCTGTTGAGAGGCTCCGGGTGAGGAAAATAGCCACCGAACTCGGAGGCAGAAGAACAGAAGGCAGACAGGAACATTTCCGCTGAGTAGCACAACTGCCTCCTGTCCACGGCGACAGAGGCCGGGAGGGCCGAAGGCAATATTAGCTGGGGAAGAATCGATTGAGGAACCTCTGCAAAATCCTGAACATATAGTGAACTTTATGGACTTTTGAGTCTATAGCCGTTCGGTTCTTCTATCCGAACACCTACTATCTATTGGGTGCTAACAATACTGCAGCTCTATATGTTGTGTTAGAGGGAGGACATCCAAAATGGTATAAAAATATCCTCCTTGAATTATCCAGAGGTTCCTTG
>JANXAQ010000187.1 GCA_025062105.1 Thermoguttaceae bacterium | reverse complement strand
ATTTGCCGTGCCGGAGGGCGACTGGCTCCCATTCCTCGTCTTTACCAACGAATTCTCGCCCATCAACCCGGCGGATTACCAGCAGCTTTGGTTCTCCTGGCGACAGCACTCCGGCGGCGAAAATACCCAATTCCGGTTAGTGGTGGGCATTCAGGATGGTCAGGAGATTCGCTGGTTTGCTAGCGACGCTGTGTTTACTAATACCGGGGACCTGCAGACGGGAACTTTCGATCAATTTCCCACCGAGGCCGTGCTGCGCGGGATGCTCTTTTCGCTGGAAGGATTGCTCTGGCGAGATTTGACTTTCAGCCCCGGCCAAACATTAAGCCTTGCTTCCTCGGCCCGAACCCAGCCGCTGCCGCTAGGGTCGATCGTCCGGGCGGGGTTGTATCTCTATGGCGCGACCACCATGCGGTTCGACACGTTTGAGATCTACGGCATGGTGGTACCAGAGCCGAGCACGTGGGTGTTATTAGTTCTAGGTGCTGTTTTGAGCATGTTCGGCCTGCTCCGCCGAAAAACGTAACCCGGTCTGGCCGACGGTGGTAACGCCATCTATCTAGAAGGCAAGTAGCACCGTCTGTCAGACGATTTAGGCCAGTCTAACAGACTGGGGTACATAACCCCGTCTGTTAGACGGTAATCTATTGGTTATGGAAGAATAAGGAGTACAAAAACAGAACCTGCCAAGTAGTCCCAACGAAGGAGGTTTACAGGATGCGGATGAATGTCTGTAAGGAGACCAGCCAAAAATCGGGTCTATTCCGTCGGGGGGATTTCTCCGGAATCCATCGGCGGGGGTTCACCTTCCGCCCGCCCCTTCATGGTTTCACGCTGGTGGAACTGTTGGTGGTCATTACGATTATTGGGATATTGATTGCTCTTTTGTTGCCGGCGGTGCAGGCGGCGCGTGAGGCGGCCCGACGGGCACAGTGCACCAATAACCTCAAACAGATGGGCCTGGCCTGCCATAACTACATGGACTCCAATCGGGAGTATTTTCCTCCTGGCAGTCCCGGTACTGCCCGGCATGGTCTGTTCACCTTTATCCTACCCTACCTAGAAGCCAAGAACATCTACGACCAGTGTAACCTGACCGGCAACACCTTCCGGGACCCCCAACGTTATACGGTGGTGCCTGTGTATATGTGCCCCAGTTATCCGGGGCCGGCTGTGGTTCGGCAAAACCCCTCCAATCCTAGTGATTGGCGCGACGGCGCCTTGTGCGTCTATCAGGGCAATGGCGGCGTGCTGATTTCTGGCCAGCCGGTTGTCTCCTCCGGCCACGGCAACATCCCCACTAACGGCATGTTCCAATGGGAAAAGGTCCGCCGGCTCAATGAGGTGATCGACGGCACAAGCAACACGTTGGCCATGGGCGAGTTTGTCCACCGGGACCGAACTGGCACTACATATAACAATGTTCAAGGAAACATCCGGGCCTGGATCCTTGGCGCTTCGGAAGACAACCAAAAAGGTTGCTACACTCTGAAAGTCATCTATTATCCGATCAACGCCCGGGTGGAGCGGGAGACCGGCGGCGTGCCGTTCAACCACCTGCCCATGGGCAGTTACCATCCGGGCGGCGCTAATTTCCTCATGACCGACGCCAGCGCCCGGTTTCTTTCGGAAAACATCTCCCTGGATGTCTATAAAGCCCTGGCCACCTGCGATGGGGGCGAAGTGATCGCCAGCGGCAATTTCTAATCGCTTCGCACCGAGGGAGATCGCCCTTTCTTGGCCTTGTAGCAGGCTCTTCGGAAAGACTTTTCGGGGAACTCGTCACATTTTATTGACCTTTAAATAACCAATTAAACAGATCCTACCCCCGCCAACCGACCAAATCCGGTTTCTACCAGGCCGGATGGCTTTCATTGGTAATTCAAACACCAATAGCTGACGGGAGCGGGTTTTATTCTCTTCCCTGGCGGGAGGGGCAGAGGAGAGGGAAAATGGGAGTGACCGGCATTTTTTGCCCCTCGCCAGGCCAGCAAAGCTGCCCAGCTCCCACGCTGGGCAGGGGCGATTGTTCTTCAAACGGCTCACCTGTTCCGTAAACTCTAGACAGCCCCCTCCCAGAGAAAAGCTCAGAAAAAACTTGGGCTGGGATACTCACCCTCAGGCAAGGGGGGAACTGCTCCTCGGGAATCCTGCTTTGTCTATAGCCAACCAGCAAAACAAAAGCTAGGATGATAGAAAAGGAGCAAGGGCAGGAGGATTCCTCAGGAGGTTAGTTGGGTGTTGGTGTTAGGGACGTTGAATCGGAAGAAGGCTCAGGAGTTGATTGGTCTGTTGGAGCTGCAAGGTGTTCAAATTATCACCCTGGCCGATTTCCCTGCTGTCCACCCGGTCGAAGAAGATGGCCACCATTTTGTAGAAAACGCTCGGAAGAAGGCCAGTGGCTATGCTAGGCAGATCGGCCAATGGGTCTTGGCAGATGATAGCGGCCTGGTAGTGGAGGCTCTGGGAGGTCGGCCTGGGGTGCATTCGGCCCGGTATGCGGGCCCTGAGGCTGACGATGCGGCCAATCGGCGCAAGCTCCTGGCCGAACTGGCTGGGACGCCGTTGGAGCAGCGCACTGCCCGGTTTGAATGCCATTTGGCCTTGGCTGATCCAAGAGGCGTCATCCAGGCCGAAGCCCACGGCCAATGCCGGGGCCGAATCTGCTTCGCCGAACGAGGGGAAAAGGGGTTCGGTTATGATCCGCTGTTTGAGATCGTAGAGTATCACCGGACATTTGGAGAGCTTGGGCCGGTAGCCAAGGGCCGACTGAGCCATCGGGGCCGAGCCATCGAACAAATCCGCCCCATCTTGCAGCGGCTCTTGCAAACCCTCCAGGACGGCTGACTAGAAACCTCCGACCATTGAGAAGATATGAACATGAAGCTATCTCAAAAAGAACATAGCTGGCCCTCATTGGTCTGGTTGGGAAATAGCCCCCCGGAGGCTGCCTGCCTGCTGGCGATAAAACCAGCAGTAAAAAGCTCTTCACAGATGCTGAGCATCTATCGTTCGGCTGAGACAAACAGAGGTTTGCCGGGCACCCTTTTTCCGGGCTACGTTTGGTGGTTCCCGCGGCTTGCAGGATTTCTAGTCGGAATCGAGCTGGCGATGAGGATTGGGTTTGGCTGGCAGGGGAAGACCGCTTGGCCCGCTGAAGAGCTGCCTCGACTGGAGATGCCCCTGATGAACGAATGGATCCATGCTGGCATTGTCCAACCGCGTTTGGCACAAGGCCGAGTGGAATGGAAGGCCAAGTGGCAACCCCAAAGAGTGTTTGGAACAACCAGGTCAAGAATAACCTCTGCAGGGAAACGCTGTTCGGAACAGATCTCGCTTGCTGGTGGGGGAAAGAACTTTAATTTCAGCTATAAACAGGAGAATGAGAAACAAATGTATTCCCTCTCGGTGGACTTCTATCGCTGCTTTCAGATCCAATGGAAGAACTTGGACCCACAATCCCCTTGGACGATCGAACTGATTCAAAAGCCCAAGGAACCGATCGTATTGAAAGTGTCCCTACCCGATTCACAGCGGATTTGGGCGGCGAGCAGCTTGTGGCATCTGGCGTTTGAGGAGCCTGGAACGGCTGAAAAGTACATTATTCCTTTGTTCAGTCCTTTTCTGCCCTCGGTTTCCCTCTTCAGCCAGAGGGAGCTGCTCGAACAAGAGATGTTGTCGCTGGCCCGGTTGCCTCGCTCACCGGACCAGTCCCGATGGGAGGCCCTAGTGGCCCAGTTGGCCGACGATCAATATACCCGCCGCCAAGCCGCTGACTGCGCACTGCGTCAGCAAGGCCCGGCTATTGTCCCCTTCCTGCGAAGTTTGGATTGGAACCGTCTAGATGCCGAACAGCGATTCCGTATCCGCCGCATCCTCCAAGAGCTGGAACCCCCGGAAGGCCTCGATTCCCTGACCAAAGTAGCCCATTGGCTGATCAATGACCCAGAAATCTGGTGGATTCTTTTGGATCGGCCGGACCTGCAGACCCGGCAGATCGCCGCCCAACGATTGGCCCAGCTCCTGGGAGAATCGATCCCGTTCGATCCCGAAGCACCGCCCGAACTCCGTCAAGCCCAGCGCCAGCGCCTAGAAACGAAACTCCGACCTGCTCACAGGACCCCTCGGGAAAAACCTTGACTCTCGGAATAAAGCACCCCCAGTTTTCCTTCTGTAACAGTTCAGCCAAATGAAGGAGAACTGCCCGTTTCTCAGGGAAGAACTTTTACATTGTCCTTCCCGCACAAGCGGCAGTCCAGATTCTTCTGTTTTGCTGAACCGGATCGAGAAGTTTCGCTCCGGATGACCCCAACGGCTTCTCCGTTCGGCTGAAGGGTTACGAATTACCAAATAAACCCCTTCTAGCCTGGCCGATAGCGTATTTTCCCAGCTTTCTGGGACAGGCCCAGTTTAATTTGTTATTCAAAGCTCAATAAAGGAGGTGGCGATGGCTGTGTTGCAACGAAGACATTTTCTCCAGGCAGGCATGGGAGCACTCGTATGGAGCGTTGCAGGAAGACCGGGACTCCCGAAGAGAACAGCGGCGCTGGCATTGGGTGCGGAATTCCCGCCAATGGGTTCGGAACCCAAAGAGAAGCTGCGAGATCGGTTTTGGATCTTCACGGTCTATGCCGGCGGGGATAACCAGGGGTGGGGGCTTCCTCGGCCTTCGCGCATGACGCCTGCAGAGGCGGCGTTTTATCTGGGCGTACCCAATCTGCTGTTCATCCGTTCTGATGAGCAACCTCCTTTGGACCAGTTCGAGCAGTGGGCCATTCCCTTTCGGCCCCTGAAGCGGGTGGTGTGGTCCTTGGTCGGCTCCGGCGGAAAGACTGCTCAAGAAGAACGTCGCCGGGCACTAGAGCTTCCCAAACGCTTCCCCAACATCGTCGGATTCATCATGGACGATTTCTTCCGCTCCGACGGTTCCGGAGCGCTTTCGCCTACGGAACTCCAAGAACTGCAAAAGCACCTAAAAACCTCCGATCGAAAACTGGACCTCTATGTGGTCCTTTATACACATCAGTTACATCTGCCGGTCCAGAAGTACCTGGAATTCTGCGACAAGATCACCCTTTGGACGTGGCATTCCAAGGACCTGGTAGAATTACAGCGCAACTTCGAGCGCCTGGAGAAGCTGGCCCCTCGGCACGGGAAACTTCTAGGCTGTTACCTCTGGGATTATGGGGCCAAGGCCCCTATGCCTCTTGATCGGATGATCCGGCAGTGCCAGCTTGGCCTCCAATGGCTAAAAGCCGGTCGGGTGGAAGGGATGATCTTCCTCGGCAACACCACCTGCGACCTGGAACTGGAATCCGTCGAGTGGACCCGAACATGGATCGCCGAGGTCGGCGACCAACCTCTCTAGCTCTTGGGCTTGCCATTTTCCTCCTTGCAGAAGAAACAGTTTGTCCACGAAGCGATTCCTAGAAACATCCCTGGGGAACTCTTAGCTTGACTTTTGCCATTTTTAGCCTCGTCCCGAAAGGGGACAGTTCTAATTTCTTATAACTATTGGATTTAAGAAATTGGGTAGATAGAAGGAGGTTTCGTCGTAACTACTGAAGGCAAAAGCAGTTAGAGAAAATGGTAAAAATCGAGCTTAGAGCGTGGACTATTCGGTGCAGAGTTAAAAATGGCAAAAGTCGAGTTCAGAAACCAGCGGGGGTTTGTTCACTTGGCTGAAGTGCTATAAAAGGGCAAAAGTCAAGCCAAGGCTTTAGGGTGTATGGACGATATGCCAGAAGTGGCGGTCGATAATGGCGTAATAGGTGATCAAACCATCAGAGCGGGCATGGAGGGTGCCTTTGATCACTGCCTGGCAAGCAGGGCCGGGCTGCCCATCCACCACAACAAAGCGTTGGTTGGCTTGAATGGCTTCATAAGCAAAGCGTCGACTATCTGGTGTAAACAGAGGCGAAAGCACACCGTCGAACTCTGGGTCGGGCCGGCCGTCGAGAATCATAAATCGCTTGTTCGCCCGTCCGGCGCCGTAGGCAAAGTGTCGGCCGTCGGGACTGAACAGAAGGCTATCCTTGACGATGGCGTCGAAAGCAGGACCGGGTTGGTGGTTGATGACAATGAATCGTCGGTTACCTACAAAGGCGGCATAGACGACATGGCGGCTGTCGGGGCTAAATCGGAGGGAATCAGCATAAATGCCTTCAAATTCGGGACCGGGCTGACCGTCTAGGACCACCGACTGCTTGTTCACCCCAAGGCTTGCACCATAGGCAAACCGTCGGCCATCGGGGCTAAAGCGCAGTTCGGCCACACCGAAAAACCGGGGCCCTATTTGCCCATCCATAACCACCACATACTTTCCCTCCTGCTGGGCGATGTAGGCCAGATGCAGACTATCGGGGCTGAACCGAAGCGAACCAGGCAGGATATCGTCGAATTCTGGGTCTGGCTGGCCATCGACAAACACTCGGTGTTTTTCCCCCTCGGCCGCTGCGAAGGCAAAACGTCGGCTGTCCGGACTAAAGAGCAGCGAATCTTTCACAATCGCTTCAAAAGGAGGACTTTTTTGCCCGTCCAGCACCACAAACCGATTCTCTGCTTGCTTGGCTACATAGGCAAAACGCTGGCTATCCGGACTGAAGACCAACGAACCCGGACTAATGCCGTCAAACCGGGGCCCCACTCGCCCGTCCACGACGACAAACTGTTTTTCGTCTCGGCCGGCCACATAAGCCAGTCGTTGGCCGTCCGGACTGAAGACTAGTGAACCAGGCCCAATACCTTCAAACCGCCTCTGCGGCTGGCCGTCCAGAACCACAAGGTGGCTATCGCCCATTTTGGCAGCGTAGGCAAACCGGCGTCCATCGGGACTGAATAGGAGGGTATCTTTGACGATCGCATCAAAAAGGGGACCGGCCTGACCATCCAAGACCACACAGTATTTTTCGCCTCGTTTGAGTACATATGCTAGCCGATCTCCGCGGGGGCTTAATATCAGCGAAGCCGGGGCAATCCCATCGGTCTGCTGGTCATGGCCATCCCAAACCACAAACAGCGTCGGGCCCATAGCACCTACATGAGCAAAATGGCCATTCCGGGACAAAATCTCGCCGACCGGCTGCAAAACCGCCGGAGCAATCCGGAATCCCAACACTTGTTCGGCCAATCGCTGAGGCGGTTGCACCGTTTTGGTGGGAATCCAGCCCGTTTTGTCCTCGGCTTGGACCAAAAGCCAATCTTGTTGGGCTTCTTTAACATAAACAATAGTGCCTCTTGGAAGCCAACCCACCGTTTCCTGCCCGAGTTTCAATTCGGCCGGTGCGCTCAATCGGCCCCAAGGGGCAGGAGGCTGCTGTGCCGGCTTCGGCTGAGAAAGCCAACCAAAACGGAACAACGGCCTTCCAGCTTCCGGCTGTTGCTGAGCCATTGCGGGCCAAACAAAACTCCCTATCCAAACAGCTATAACTATCCGCGCCACATCCCTCAGATCCCAGGCTATGTACGCCTCTACCGGCCTCAGCAAGGACCTTATGGGTGAGCCGTTTCTCCTATCCATGTTCTACCCCTAACACTCTCGACACTCCCCATGGAACATCGTTGGGGCTGCTTGGTTTCCTCCCCCACTGCCAAAAGTGGTATCGAAAATAGGTGGTTTAGTCAATATGAATCTAAGCTCGACTTTTGCCATTTTTGGCC
>JANXAQ010000155.1 GCA_025062105.1 Thermoguttaceae bacterium | reverse complement strand
CCCTCCCCCAGAGGCTGGGCAGCCCAGCGGGAACAGCCAACCGTTTTTGGTCCTTCCCCCACACAAGGGGTGTAAAGAGAAGGTGATATAAGTCCTTTAAAGATAAAAGGTTAGAACTATTTGGTTCTGGCAACCCGACTTGGAACTACTGATCATAGAAAATGCTTTTTCGGACAGCCTCTTCAAAATAAAAAGAACACCTCAGCTCGACTTTTGCCATTTTCTTAACTTGTTTTGTTTCCAGGAGTTATAGTGGAACCTCTTTTCGTTCAGCAATTTCCTAACTCTACTTATTCCAAGTAGGTAAGGAACCTTTCCATAATTTAAATGGATATATTTTTATACCATGCTGGTTCCATCCAGAACTGAGCCAAGATGTTGGGTTACTAACACTCCTGGGAGCCTACAGATAGTGGGGAACCTCTACATAATTCAAAGCGGATATTTTTATGCCAAATAGATAGTAAGGGTCCAGGTAGGACAACCGAACGGCTAGAGAATCGAAAGTTCACGAAGTTCACTATATGTTCAGGAGTATGCAGAGGTTCCTGTAGTTATTTCGATGGAGGGAGCAAAAACCTACCGACTCAAAGGTTCATAACATTCACTATATGTTCAGGGTTATGCGGAGCTTCCTTAAAGTCTTCCCCCTTCGGTAGGGGATCAACATTGGCAAAAGTTGCCAGCAATGCGAGCAAAAGAGCCTCTTCCTTGGACGAAACTGGCATCGTTATTGGAAGATTAGCAGGCCGAAATCAGACGGCTGCAAAGGCCGATCGCCAACCTGTGGAAACGTATGAATACCAACTCCTGGCACGATCCTCTGGACGCCTATGGTCCAAACGCTATTTGCCTTTGGGAAAAAGCCAGTAAGTTGATCTAGGCCGATGGCCGCTTCCACGGTCCAACTGTCAGCATCGGCCAGTGCGGCGACAAACCACTGGGGATTCCAGGACCAATCGCCCCAACAAGCCTCTGCTGCCCAACCCCGATGATCCACCACCAGATGCCAGTAGGTGGTCCAGTCCCGGTCTAGATCCAAGAAGATTTCCACTCGGTCATGGTCCGCTAGATCTGGATCTCGGGGTCTAGGGCCAGGCGAAGCAGGATAGTCCACCCCTGGCAGTTTAGGAGACCGAATACCGATATACAAATATTGTGTATCGTAAGCGAGTCGCACTTCAGCGGTTAAGACGATTGGTTGGCCTTGGTTCGCTGTAGTGGTGGGCCCGGTTGATAAACCACTCCTGGAATCGTTCGGTGGGGGCTGAGGGCTGGAGCCAGTGGAAGGTAGTAGCTCCTGCCCTGACTGCTGCCGCAGGCCGACCTCCTTTACTGCAGGGGCAGAGAGTAAAATCGGTTTGGTCTTTCGCCAGAACGGCTCTTCCAGTCGGCCGTCCAGACGGGGTTTGACCGTGGCTAGTGTGCAAAAGGCAATTGGCTTAGGCGGCTGCCCCTCAGGCCGATCCAACCAATATTCCGCCTGGGCACAAGCCCACCAGGCGTCCTGGGTCTGGCTACGCCGCTGCGAAAACAGCCATCGTTCGGCCTGCTTCGGATAGCCCCTGGCCCGATCCGCTACGGCCAAGGGAAAACGCACTTCCGGCCGAACAAATAGCTCCGGATGGTGTTTTTCTAAAAGGCGAGCCATGGCGGCCGCACGCTCCCAACGATCTTCCAAAAGTTTTTGATCCCAGCTGGGGGTGGCCAGCTGGGGCGTCAGCCGCCGCTCCTGCCCATGCACTCGCCAAGCCGCCTCCAGGCTCGCATAATACTGCACCAGCCACACCAGCGCCATCCCAGAAGTCGGATGCTCCGGCTGAAGCTCGACCAACACCTCCAGCAGCTCAGCCGCATGTGGCCATTGCCCTCGGTTAATAAACATTTGAGCGAGATGGAATAACAGTTGTGCTGCCGATGTCGGCTCCAAGTGGCGGACCCATTGGCGGGTCTGAGCCAATAGGCTTGGTCCCAGCCGGGCATCCTGCACTCCTTGCTGGGCAATGGCTTCCAAGTGCCGTCGGCGTTTGGCCTGCTGCTGAAGATCGGCCAACGTCTCGGAATCCAGTTCCGGAAGCATTCGCCGGGCTTCCCCGCCTGGTTGCAAAAGGATCCGTTCAAAGAGGTCTTTTGGGGCGGCTCCGTCCTGGGGCAGTTGACTCCGCAAAAGCCGAAAACCCATCCCCGCTTCTCTGCCTTGCCAAGTTGCCCTCTGAGTGCCAAAACTCTCTGCCGCCCAACCCTCCAGAGAGGAAGCGTCCGGAATTGGGGAAAGTAACGACCGGGCCCAGTCGGCGGCCTCGGCTACGCTAGTGCCAAGGCGAATCAGCAGGTCCGCCCGCGGCAATTGGAAATCTCCTTCCACCCCTGGCGACGTAAACGCAAAAATACGCTTGACCGACCAGACACCTAAACCCGCCTGGGTCAGCTGATCGACATAGGCGGTTGGATCCTCGGCAAGCTCGACCGCTCGAAGAACGGCTTGATTAACCAGCTGGCCTAGGGGGTCTTTGCCCTGCAGGTCGGCATCGTGAGTCAGTACCACTTCTGGTCGCCAACTGCGCAACAGCCGAACCAGCTCTGCCTGAAGGTACTGCAGGGCCCGACCATCGTTGGCATCGTTCCAGCGGGCGACAATGTGGTTGAGTTGGCGATCCACCAGCCATGGTCCCAGAGGAAACCTCCAAGCTGTCTGCGCTCCGGCCCCGCTGAGCAAACTGACCGCCTCATGCACCCGATCCGGTAAGAGCATTTCGCTTGTGGCAGAGAAACCCTCCGGAAGGCGGGGGGAGGAGGGAGCACCCACAACATATACATATGTAAGATATCCCTCCTGAGCGGCCCACTTGGCCAAGGCTTCCCAAGGGACCCGCTGGGCCTGGCCGACAATGACAAGCAAAGCGGCCCGAACGCCGCCGGAACGCTGCCGCCGCCAACTGCGACCGCCGTCCTCGGTAGCTAGAATCGTACCCAAAGCCCCCACCGCCCACCCATGAGCATCATCCGGAAAATAAAGTCCATAGATTGGCAACATTTGTCCGGTAGAAAATATTTCCCAGCTCTGGCCTGCATCCGAAGAGTAGAAGATCTTCGAGCCGGGTGACCCGGCTGCCCAAACTCTCGGCCCCCGGACGGCCAATGCATAAAGATCAAATTGCCCCAGCAGTTGCATGGGCGGCAAGCGAGACGGTATCTGCCAACTGAGGCCGGCATCGTCACTGCGCATTAATAGCCCGCCCTCGCCCACCAACCAACCATGCACCGGCCGAACCAATTCTAGCTGCCAAAGGCTACGGCGTCCTAAGGGCGGAGTTTGGCTTGCACGAACTTCTGCCCGGCGGACCTGGGCCACACTGCCCCATCGACCCACTAAGGCTCCCGTAGCTGGATTGAAAAAATCCCCTCCCAGCCAGCCCCCGCTTCGCCTGCCAGGCAACGGATCCCAACTCCGCCCCCCATCGCCGGTAAACCAAACGCCCGTCGGTCCCAACCCAGACGATTCCCCCACAGCAAACCCCACCTGCGGATCTACCATCCGGATTCGGTGCAACGTCGGCAGAAGCCCTTTGGCTATCGGCCGCCAACTGCGACCACCGTCTTGGGTGCTCAGCACCACTCCAGTGCTGGAACCAGTGTACGGCTGCCCCAGCCCCCCCACAGCCCAACCTAGGTGCCGATCCAAAAACCAAACGCTCAACAGTCGAGCACTGGTCCCCGACGGCTGCAACTGCCAATGCCGGCCGCCATCTTCGGTATGCCAAATCACACCTCGGTCCCCTACAGCCCAACCGGTCTGGGCATCCAGGAAAAACACATCATTTAATTGGGCATCAACCCGCACGGACTCCGATTGCACAAAACCCTCCCAAGCCGCGCCCATGGCTGAAGCCCCAGCCGACTTCGTAGAATCCGCTGCTAGGTCCCAGGCCCATGCCCAACAGGAACAAACCAAACCCTCCCCACCCACTCCAACCAATGGCCCCTCTGCTCGCTCAGGTTGCAAGCTGTTTCCCAATAGCCAACCCCAGATTATTGAGCATGGTATCAGTGGTATCTCTGGCTGGACTCTTGGACTCGGGATCAGTGTGGCCACTGGTGGCGCAGAGCCCCAGCTGCTCTCGGTCAGCCACCTGCTCAGCAAAAAGGAGGTTTCTGCCAGCACCTCAGTCTGCAGCACCTGCATCAGGCCCCTGGGCCAAAGCTGCCAAAACCCCAACCACACTCCCCCATCCAGGAAAAAACCACTCCAAATCGCTACCGTCAAAACCAGTACGATCCACCGTCGCATCTCGACTCCTTTCTTATCTGGCAGGGGAGGTCCAGGTAGTCGCAATCCTTAATAGGTCAGCCAACTGGTGGGAGAAGGTTCTGGGAAACAGTTCACCAAAAGGCAATTAGCGTTTATTTTCGGTGCCGAAGATACCCGCTGTTGCGATGTGCGCTCATATGGGACTGTGGATCTTTGCACCAAATCTTTGATAAACCACGAGTTTATCCCACGGTTGTACTCTCGGCTTTTGCCTTTTTTTTCTAATTCGGTTTATCTCCCAGAGCTTACGAGGAACCCTTCTTTTATTCACCTATGTTCCAAATCTCAATAATTCTAGGAACCTTTGCATAATTCAAAGGGGATATTTTTATACCATTTTGGCTGGTGCTCTCTTTAACACAGCATATAGGGGGTGCCAGCATTGCTAGCACCCAATAGATAGTAGCTGTCCAGGTAGGGCAATCGAACGGATAGAGAATTAAATGTTTACAAAGTTCACTACATGCTCAGGATTTTGCAGAGGTTCCTAGTATCTATCCTACTCAATTGACCCACAGAATTTCAGCCGCACCCAATTGGCTGCCCGGTTTGGGTCCTGATGACAAGATAGATGCTCGGCGGAGATGTTATCCCCATAGAAAAATCTTTTCCTTCCGGACAGGCGAGTAAACTTCTTTAACCCATAGTTGCTCCAGGCATACGGAGCCTTTTGCCCTGGGGGAGCTGCCAGTCCGAACGCCGGTTTGCCGGGCTAAGCACCTACCTATCTTTTCCAACCCCCCTAAACTAACCATAAAACTCCGTGCCCTCTCCCGTTTACTCCAACTGGTCGAGGGAAATCCCTTCCTCGATCAGCAGCACCGGAATCCCATCTCGCACCGGATAAAGCAGTTTGCCGTCCTGACGGATTAAAGCCTCGGTGATCGTTTCGGTAACTAACGTGCCGGAACGGTTTTTTAAACTCCCCGTCCGAATCCGTTCGTTGACCTTGGCCAGCAGAGCTTCCTCTGCCTCTCGAAGCCTCTGATGTGTCTCCGGACAAACTAATATTTTCAATAATTCTGGATCTACCATAGCTTTGCTCTCCACGGAAAATACCCTTCCTATTCCCTGGGAGGCAGACCTCCTGGAATTACTTTTTTGCCCTGGTGAAGGTTCTGCGAAACGTAGAGCTGGTCCTAAAAAAGGATTTCCCGCTGGTACCCAGAGTTCGGCTGAAGGCTCCTAAATTTCCAAAACTCCGGCCCCTCTGGACAATTCAAGGCAAAGAACCTCGCCATCATTGAAAGGGATATTTTCTATGTTAGCTTATTTTCTCTTTTACCCAATATCTAGGGTTGCTAGCATTGCTAG
>JANXAQ010000148.1 GCA_025062105.1 Thermoguttaceae bacterium | reverse complement strand
GTAGTGCCTATAGGCAATCATATTGCTATTGCCAAGCCATTTTGCGACCACCGGAAGGGGGTATCTCCTAACCAAGTCGGTTTCACCACTGGCCCTCAGGTTATGCCATAACCGAGGCCACGGCTTTTCGCCTGCCCGATGGATTATTTTCGCTAAGGTGGTCCTTAGCTCGAGTTTTGCCATTTTTGACCACCTGCTAGAAAAAGCAATGTTCTAACTGCTTGTAACTATTGGGGTGAAGAAATTAGGTAAACAAAGGGGGGTTCGGCGTAACTCCTTGAGGCACAAGCAGTTAAGAAAAATGGCAAAAGTCGAGCTTAGAGGGCGTCTGAAAAGGAAAACGAGCTAGTCTCTCCTATTCCACTGGCCGGTGAAGATTTTGGGTAAGCAAGGTGACCAATCCCTGGCGGTGGCTCTACTAGTGGGGGAAACAGCTTGGTAGCCGAGGGACCCTAAATTCGTTTTTAGAGAGCCTCTCTGGTGGGCGTTCTGAAACCCACCAGGTCCCTAGCTTCACGTCGATCCAACGGATTAACCTCGCCAGAAGGCTGCCCAACAGGACCTTTAGGTCTCTCTATAGGAACCTCTGCCTAATTCAAAGGGGATGTTTTGATACCATTTTGGCTGTTCTCCTTCTAACACAACATATAGAGCTGCTAGCATTGCAACCACCCAATAGATAGTGGCTGTCCAGGTAGAGTGATCGAACGCTAAAGAATTAAATATTGACAAAGTTCACTACATGTTTAGGATTTTGCAGAGTTTCCTATAGAGGAAAGTGGATGTTTGGACATAATCAGAAAGCTGCACTTTTTGAAGTACTTTTGCGGCACAAATGCGATCTAGGAAAACACCGAAAAGTTTGTCAACATATAAAAAGTTTCATCATCCCCTTTTATGGATTTTCGATTTCTACCAAAGCTCGCAAGTCCTAAATCTCTATTGCATAAAGATTTATCGGATGGGGAGGGATTCGAACCCCCGGTGGGTTAAAACCCACACCGGTTTTCAAGACCGGCGCCTTAAACCACTCGGCCACCCATCCAGCAAAAGTCACCTAGGCTAACAGATCCGCCTATCCCCCCTGTCCAACCGGCCTCCCAGGCTCTGAATCTACCGCTCGGAAAGCCTCTTGCTGCCAGGGGAACAGCAGGCATTTCAGTCCCCCAACGGAAGTATTAAGGCGGAAAAACGTATTTGGAAGCTTTCCATACTTCAAAAGGAATATTTTTGCACTATTTTGGTACCGTCCGGCGCCTAAAACAATCCATAAGGTTGCTAACACTGCTAGCAACCTATAGAGAAAAGGTCTTTGAAAGGAACGGTCCAATCTCTACAGAATCAAATGTTCATAGAATTCACTCTATGTTCAAGATTGTGCAGTGGCTCCTTTCTCATTCCAGGACAAACGAGAATGCAGAGTGTTTCTGACTTGGCTGCTCCCTACTTGTTCAGAGGTCCCTACGAGGATTGCCCGTATTCATTCTCGGAGGACATGTGGCTTAATATTTTACTTTACTCGACCTCCAGTTGACTGGCCAGAAGGACCCCTTTTTTGAGGTATTAATTTTTGTACAAATAGGGGGTAGTTTTATTGACATAAAATACATCCTTAGGGGGGTAATATACCACCCCGAATGAATCCTCCATGAATTTGAAACCGGGGAACTTTCCTGATTTCCTAGATTGCCCATGTTGCCAATTTTCCCAAAGGGGAGATTTCCGACTACTCCCGTGGCGAATTATCCTGGGTGAATTATTCACGGGGTTTTCTCATTTATAGCGCGGCTGGGGAGGTCCAGAAAGAGTTCAGGTACGCTCCTGTTGCCTCTACTATTGGATTTGGATATGGAAAGGGCTTTTGAAAGAAAACTCCTTCGACAGCTGGCCAGCGGGAGGAAACCATGGAGGCCAAAGAGGCCCGAAATAAGCTAGTAGCCATGCCGAGCCAGTCCGAATCTCGTCAAGAGGCTATTTGTTTGCCTAAAGAGAACGAATTTGCGTACTGGCTGGGTATATTCTAGGGTTGTACAGGCAAGGCTCCGAAACCAGGAATACCCTAACACTGGATGGTCGGGCAAGAGTTTGACCCAGGTGGGGGAGTAACACTTCAGCCGAGGGGGAAAAAGAGCTGATCTATGGGCTTTTTGTGCCGGAGCTGGCTTCGCCTTCGGTTCTGCCGAGCTCTGGCTCGAAGGGTAACGGGTTTTCCACTCGGCTAATTTTTCCCTTCTGCCCTGGTGTAGGAGAAAAGTAAAGTAGTGGGGCAATGATTTGCTTACAGGCCTTTTGGCCCTTTCCCTGGCCAGCCTTTTGGCTGGCTAAGCTTGCCCAGGATGTCTGGCTGTTATACACACCTTTGGAACGGATTTGGCAACCCAATGGGAGAAAATGATTGCCACATCTAGGGGATAACGAACTTTTCAAAAGAAGCCACCTGGTACTTTGGAGTAATGACACCTAAAGATTATTTGGGGAATCAGCAAGGGCTTTCCATAGATTGACTATTTCATCCATCTATGTTCTTCCACGAGCTTTCAGGAGTGGGCTGAAGTGATCTCCGTTCACCTGAACTCACACCTTGTGTATAACAGCGAGCCAGGAGCAGAGAGAGGAGTTTCTTCAGGGGGCTAAACGGTTTGGGGCAAAAGGTTGCCGAAGGTATTTTGGGGAGGTTTTCCTCTGGGGGATGGCCTTCGCATCTACCCATCTTCCAGGACATACAATAGGTGGGGGGCGTTGGCTGCGAAACCTCTAAAATTGTAGAGAGAATACGGATATACAGATCTCAACAGGGTGGTGTTCGAAGAGAGGTTCGGTGGTTTTGGAGCAAACTGAACAAGAGGGAACAAAAGTAGAACTAAGGCAAATCAGGTAGAATTTTGGCCATGGTGAATATCAAGTTCTGTTGCACACCAAATAGAAACCGGACGGAATGGCAACATTTGTTTGCCAGAGCCTCGTTGCCGGCCTTGCCCCAAAGTGCAATCCGTCTGTTAGAGCTATCGCGCAATCCGGACAATGGCCCTGCCGAGTATGCCCAGCCGATCGAGGCAGATCCAGGGTTAAGTAGCCAGGTGCTTCGGTTTGTTAATTCGTCGTATTTTGGTTTTTCTCAGGAGATATCCAATATTAGGCAGGCGATCACGTTAGTAGGAGTTCGGACGATCAAGAATTTTGCTCTTTGGAGTGCGGTTTTTAGTCTATTGCCGAATCCAAAGTGTGGCCCGTTTGATTTGCAGTGTCTGTGGCAGGACTCGCTACGGCGGGGGTTGTTTGCCCGCCTGATAGGGAAGTTGTTGGGACGGAGGGATACCGAGGATATTTTCACGGCAGCATTACTTCAGGATTTGGCAATCCCTTTTTTGGCCAAAGAGCAGCCGGCTCAATACCGAGGGATGTTGGAGGAAAGCCTTCGGACTCAAACACGGTTATCGATCTTGGAGCAGAGGCAGTTTGGGTGGCACCATGGAGAGGTAGGCGGTTGGTTACTTCGGCAGTGGCATTTGCCTGAGGGGATAGCCGGTTTAGTGGAGGGGCATTCGGAGGTAGACCGTTGGCTGGCTGAGGGGCCCCGGCAGGAAGCGAAGCTAGCAGTAGCGATGTCTGCTTTGCTCCCGACGGTGGCAGGAGGGAGGTGGCATGAGCGGGAGCGATTGGTGGAGGTATACGGACGGCTTAAGGGGGGAAGATGGCCCCGGTTGGAGGAGATTTTTATGGAGGTGGATCGAGATTTTGCCGATTTTGCCCCAATTCTCAAAATTACCCATCCTGCCAAATCCTTAACTGCTACATATCAGGAGGCAATGGCCTCCAAGGAATAGCTGAGCTTCCTCCGATTAAGTCGCTCGCACTATTGGGAAGTTATTTTACCATAATTTTACCATTTCCTTCTGCCTACCTTCTGAGAAAAACTTTCTGTAACCCCAGTTATTCTTCCGGCTTCCGGAAACGATTTACATTAAGAAAGGGGTTTTTCTTTTGGCATTCTCCGGAAGCACTCCAGTTCTGATAGAATGGCATTTCTGAGTAGTTTCCCAAGCCCCACCCCCAGCCAACTCTTGGGCAAAAGCTACCTTCTGCGTAAAATAAAAAAGAGGCACGAACTTTTCTTTAACCTAACTTCCTATTCCGGGTACTTGGTGGCGGACAGCTAGCTGGGAGAAACACTGGGAGTTTGCTGAAGATGATGGCCCGAGACCGAATCCGACTCAAACACTTGCAGCGGCAAGCAGAAGGCTATCTAGAGCTGGGGATGCCCCAACAGGCCCTGGAGACCCTGGCCAAGATTGGAGATCCGGACAGTTTCGGATCCCACTTGCTTTATCTGCAAGGGGAAGCTCTGCGCAGTTTGCAGCGGTACGAAGAGGCCATTGTCTCCCTGGAAAAGGCCGCTGAGGGAGATCCCCGGAATATTCAGATTTGGCTGGCTTTAGGTTGGTGCTATAAACGTTGCGGGCGCTTGGAGTCGGCCATTGAAGCGATTCAGAAAGCCTTGGAAGTGGAGCCGGGCGAAGCGTTGCTCCACTATAATTTGGCCTGCTATCTGAGCTTGGCTGGTCAGAAGCATCGGGCCATCCGGGCCCTGGCCCGAGCCTTGAAACTAGACCCCCATTACCGCCAACTAATCGATAAAGAACCGGATTTTGACCCGATTCGCAACGATCCAGACTTTCTGGCCCTGAGCAGCTTGGTGGTTTAAGGCAACACTTCTCCCGAGGAAGTAATTGCCCATAGCCTCCGAGGTAAGATGCTGGCCTAGAAAGCATTCTGGACCCTCTGCAAAATTCGGAACATGTAGTGAACCATATGAATTTTTGATTCTGTAGCCGCTCTTCTTCCACCTGAAGCCTCCTTTCTATTGGGTGTCAAAATCCTATATAGGAACCCCTCCAAAATGCTGAACATGTAGTGAACTTTTTGGACTTTTGATTCTATAGCCGTTCGGGTCTTCTCTCCGAACACCTACTATCTATTGGGTGCCAGCAAGGCCACAGCTCTATATGTTGTGTTAAAGGAAAAACATCCAAAATGTAATCAAAATATCGCCCTTAAATTATGCAGAGTTTCCTATAAAGAGGCCTGCCGTCACTCTGCTTGCAGGCTGAAAATTGATTTTCGACACATCCTTCAAGCTCCACTTGGCCCTTTTTCCTCCCTGCTGTAGAGTCCAGAAGTTGCAAGGAACATCTTTTTTGTTCGTACAATTTCCTAACTGCGATAGTTCCTTAGGAGTTAAAACTTTCCTTCCTCGGCTGGAGACTTAAAAAAATGTCAAAAATCGAGATACGCTTGCCTTCTGGCAATTTCCGGGCTGGCGCTCCGAGGGTTTAGGGCCTCTAGTCAGAGTGCTGCTTGCAAGTAGCAAAGGCTTGGCAGGACAGTGGGTTAAGCATCGATAGGTGGAGTATGGCTGCGGTAGATTGCCCTGGCTCAAAACCTGTTGACCCAGCCAGAACCTATGTGCCGTTGATGGTGGTTTTGGTGGCGGTCTGCACTGGTATAGTGGCGGACCGATATCTTCGGTTTGCCCTAGGACTCTGGGCTGGTTTCAGTATTGGCAGTCTGGTAGGTTGGCTGTTCTGTTGGGCTTGGAGACGAGATTGGCTTGCCTCAGGGATGCTTTTGTTAGCTGTGGCAGGAGCAGGCGGCGCTTGGCATCATCTTTGGTGGCGAATATATAACCGATGGGAAATCGCTCGGTATGTGATTGCTGTGAAGGAGGAACTGGCCGGATCCGTCCAGCCGGGTGAGTTGACCGAAGCAATCTTCCAACCCGAAATATCCGAATCGGGATCCGGAATAATTTCAGAGCCTGACTGCCAGGCACTATGGAGCAAAGCGGTGCCGGTCGCCTTGGAAGGGGTTGTTCAAAGTGTTCCCTATGCAGTTCCTTTGGCAAGCATAAGCCGGTGGCAACGGGAGCAGGATCTCCACTGGTTTCGTTTCCAAACGGCTGTGACTCGGATTCGGGATCAGAGGCATTGGCGTCCGGTTTCGGGCCGGGTAGTTGTCTGGGTGGGAGCACGTCGGTTGGAGGAGTTGACCGGCCGATTTGGTTTAGGGGATCGGGTCCGGATTTTCGGGCAATTGGCCCGCATTGCGCCGCCGGCCAATCCCGGCCAGTATGATTTTGCTGAGTCGATGCGCAGCTATCGAATTTTATGCAGCGTGAGGTGTTTTGGCCCGGAATGCATTGAACTTTTGACACCTGCGGCGTGGTATCGGCCGGATCGGCTCTTGGAGGCTTTCCGCCGCCATTGTGCTGAGCGATTTCAATGGTATGTTTCAGAATCCCTGAAGGATTCGGACTTCTCGGACCAGTGGTTGGCAGAGACGGGGGGAGCTGATGGGTCTGAACGAGTCGTTTTTTCGCTGCCACGCCAGCAGCTATCAGCCACAGGGCAACTAGCCGCCACGATCCTCCTTGGACTCCGGGAGGAGTTGCCTCCGGATTATACAGAACCTTTTGTTCGCACGGGGACGGTGCATTTGTTGGCCATTTCGGGTCTTCATGTGGGGATGGTTGTTTTGATGGTCAGTTGGCTGATGCGGCTGGTTGGGGCAAGTCGAACGATAGAAATTCTGGCGATTGCCTGCGGATGTTTAATGTACATGTTTTTATCTGGCGCCCGGCCGCCCACGGTGCGAGCTACGGTGCTGGTGGAGCTAGCTTGTCTGGCTGCCTTGGCAGGCAGACAGCCCTTAAATTGGAACACTCTGGCCGCTGCAGGCCTGGTCATCTTAGCAATCAATCCTACGGAATTGTTCCGTTTGGGCACTCAACTGTCTTTCCTATCGGTGGGGGGGTTATTTCTATTAGGTAGCAAATACCGATTGGGGGAACACCTGCTGCCTAAGATGTCCCCACAGGCTCAGTCGGCGCCTACGGTGTGGTGGGAGCGAATCGAAAAACTTTTTGTCCCCCATCGGCCTCTTGCGAAGGACTGGGCTTCTAGTTGGCAACTTCTCCGCCGCTGGAAGCAGTATGTTTGGACCTGGCTAGGGCCTCTGGACTCGAGCGATCCGCTTGATCGCCTGATTCTTCGCTCCATGAGCCGAACCGAACGGGCCGTTCGCTGGCTGATCCATACTTTTGGTTTTATCCTGGCAAGCGGGGCAGTCATCTGGGGGGTGGTTACTCCGCTGATCATGGCAAGAATGCATTTATGTCCATTGTCTGGCCTTCTGCTGAATGCGTTGGCTTGGATTCCCATGATGGCGGCGATGGTCAGTGGTTTTCTTTTTCTGGCTCTCGGGTGGGTCTGGGAGCCATTGGCTCAGCTGCTTGCCGGGAGTTGTTCTTTGAGCTTGTACAGTTTGAAAACGCTCATTGATTGGGCCGCTCATTTACCTGGCAGTTATTTCTGGACGCCGGGGCCGGCTGGTTGGTGGCTGCTGGGCTTCTACGGAGGATTGGCTGCCTGGTTGATTTGGTTTCGGAGCGGTTTTCGGCTCCGATGGGCTGTGGTGGTGTTGGTCAGCTGGATTGCTCTGGGGCTGGGAGCTTCTACGGTTCTGGGAGCCTTTCGGGCGAAAGAGAGGGGCCAATGGGAATGTACTTTTTTATCTGTCGGCCATGGCCTGGCTGTAGTGCTCCATTTACCCGATGGGCAAACCTGGCTTTACGATGCTGGTGCAACTGCGCCGGCAGGTCGGACTGCGGAAATCATCGCCGGTTATCTCTGGTCTCGGGGAATCCGCCAGTTGGAGGCCGTCTTTCTAAGCCATCCGGATCAAGATCATTACAACGCTCTGCCCGAGTTGCTAGAACGATTCCGCATCGAGCGGGTGATTATGCCCGCGGGGATGCTTCGGCAGATAGGCCAGCTTCGGAAAAAATACGAAAAATCCTTAGAGCCACGGTCTCTACCGGCCTCCATAGGGAGCCCAAACCGGTTCGTGGAATCGGCTGCTGGGTCGATTCCGCCGGAACTGGAATTGTACTTAGCCATTTGCCGCAAAAATACACAAATTTATATAATCCACGCCCCTTGGCAATGGCAACCCGAAGCAGATACAACTTGTTGGGTCTTCCATCCGCCCGTAGAAGGGATTCCAGGCAACGACAATGCCAATAGTCTGGTCCTGGCAATCCAGGCTTATGGCCGACGGCTGCTTCTGACTGGCGACTTAGAGCCACCTGGCATGCAACGGCTCTTGGCCCAATCACCCTGGGACTGCGATCTGCTGCTAGCGCCCCACCATGGAAGCCGAAAAAGTATGCCCGAGCAGTTAGCCCGATGGTGCCAGCCCGAATGGGTGGTCATTAGCGGAGGGCGCGTGCTTTCCACTCCGCTTACAGAACACATATATCGTTCCGCAGGAGCCCGGGTTTACCACACCGCCCGGCATGGCGCCGTTTTTGCCAAACTCGATCGCCACCAGCTGCACCTTCAGACCCACTGGTAGCCGGAAATGGCCCCTCGCCTGTATCCAGCCAGAGTAGGCTCATGCTCTCAGCGCATCCGAATGCCTCTGAATGGCTACCTAATCCCATTCCCCACAGATGTATAGATGACTAGCCTTCTTCCCCCACCCGTTGGTTATATCTGCAGAGGAGCATCTATTCGGGTTTTACTAAGTCGAAGATCACATAATCGATGCCGAACATGTAGGCCTTAACAGCCTGGGGGTTAGCACCGACGATTTCAACGGTAAGCTTATGTTCTCCTTCAGTCAGTTCGAACGTCCCCAGGGGGATGGGCTCAGTGTTAATGACTTCGGGGTTATACAGATCGATCGGTTGGCCGGCTTTTTGATCATTGATATAAAACTGTACAATTCCGTAGTCCCGAGCTTTGGTGAGCACCACACTGATTTTGTAGGTTCCGGTTTTCTTGACCGGGAGAGCGAGGTGGAGTTTGTCGCCCGGTTTGGCGCCGGTCCACCAGAGTTGATCGTTGTTTTTCCATTTCCCCGCTTTGAAGGGGGCCATACCCTGTGTTTGTACGGTTCCCGGCGGCTGGTCCAGGATCTTAAAGCCCCCTGCCATAGGGGGCGTTTTAATATAATAATCATGCCGCTCTTGCACGGGGATCGGCTCATAAAAGTCTTTGCCGCCCGGCGCCTGATACCAGACCACGGTTACTGCATACTGGGTCCCATTTTCCTCGGTTTTGAAATATTTTTCGATGTAGCCGTCAAAGGCGGTTTGGAACGGCACATTGTCGGCAATCTGCCAGCGAAGCACCGACTGATGGCCGCGATTATTACTGGTCATCGTTTGGGCGTGGAAAGGCCGTTGGAACAAGCCAGCATGCCCCCAGGCGTAGCCAAAGTAGTCTTCGCTACCGGTGCCGAACGTAGAAGGAAACTTTTCTCCATCGACGAAGAACTTTTCATCACCTTCGCCCCACCAGCCGCCGTTCGGGTTCCACACATGGAGCATCACGCCACAGTATCGCCCTCGGCCTTCCGTACGCAAAAGCGACCAATCCGGCCATCGATCTGCTGGTACCTCGAAGGTATCCCGATGCCATTTGCAGTAGAAATGGCCTAACTGTTCAAACGGACGGCTCAGCGGGGCGTGGACCAGTTCGTATGCCACTTCTCGGACCGTTTGGTCTTCATTAACTAGTTCCAGCACTGCTGAGCGGGCAAACGGCATGTACCAATAGGCATAAGCACCTTGGTCGGTCATCCCGGTAGGTACAGTCTTGTAGGGATTGTATCCGGGAGCAGTGCCGAAAAAGTCGCCCAGCGGGCACCAGACCTGAGGCTTCGCTGCTCCGTCGAAAGTAATGCGCAAGAGCAACCGACGTAAAGCCGCCATTTCGTCCTGCCGATCTTTAAAGGCCATCCGACCTCCAATGGCGGTGATGGCCCGAGGGCCCTCGATAGCAATTTTATGCACCTGACCAGATTCAAGCCGCACCGTGTTTTTGATCACCTCTTGACCCGGCCGATCGCCTGCCGGATCGGTGCCTTGCTTATCTTGAAGCCAATCGTTGAGCTTCTGCAGCTGCTGAGCATGTTCCTGGGCCAGTTGCACCGAAAAGGTGGGGACCTCAGTCCCTTTGGGGAAGGTGGTGTACACGATCTGGTAATAGGCGCCCCAGCCCGGCTCCGCCACAATCTTGCAAGACTTCTGATACGGAATTGGATAATAGAGGTTCTGGCCGCTACAACCCAGCTTGTTGAGATCATAGGAGAGCATCGGATAGTTAAACGGTGGCGTTTGGCCAGTAAAGTAGTCCTTAAACGGCAGATCGATCACCGGTGTCTCTTGTCCATCTAGATAGATTTTCACTCGACCATCCTGGGCACGAGCGGACCAAATGCGCCAGATACAACCCGGTCCTTCCATTTCCGCAAAGACTTCCAGATTGCCTTCCTTGCGGATGATGCCATGGCCATCGCCGTTGGCATCCCAACGGAGGTATTTATCCTGTTTGGGGTCATATTGGCTGGCCCGATCCCAACTAGACCACTGTTTACATGTCTCCCCCGGTGTCGGTAGCACAGCCAACTGTTCTAGATCCACCAGCCGCCAGATCAGATCCCGATACGTCAGCTTCTGTTGGGCCTGAGCCGCTTCCGCCCCCAAAACCACCCCCATCACCACAGCCAGCATTCTGATAACCAGTGGTCTTTTTTCCATGATCCAACTCCTTCGACCAGGAAAACCAGAACCTACCGAAAAACACACATCTCTTATTCTACTGAGTGGATTTTGGCTGTCTAGCCCCCAGATGGATTTGCCGAAAAAACGCCCCTAGGAGGAGTTTCAGAGGAGAGCTTCCAGCAGAGCGGTTAGTTCCGCTTCGGATACTTCTCGAGCATTCCCCTTCATGCTGCTGCCGTAGCTATCGCGCACAATGGCCGGTATTTGTTCTGGCCTTACCCCTACCTCAGTTAACCTGCTTGGTAGGCCCAGTTGGGCACAAAGCGCGCGAACCGCTTCGATCAACGCCTGAACTGCTGCTTCGGCGGAAACAGGCCCCGGCAGACGGAGCAACAGATGGGCCAACTCGGCCAGTTCACTCTGCCGTACCTGGGCGTTGACGCCCAGGGCTGTCGGCAGAAGCATCGCACAGGCTAAACCATGCGGCACGTGGGCATGCACTCCTAAAGCAGCGGCTACCCCATGGGCGAACCCTAGCCCCGAATTGGCCAAGGCAATCCCAGATAAAAGTGCGGCATGGGCCATTCGGCATCGAGCCTGTCGATTGGTCGGTTCTCGAAACGCTACCGGCAGAGCCGACCAAGCCAGCTGAAGCCCTTGCAGACACAAAGCCTGAGGAATCGGCTGGGCTCTGCAGGAAATATAACTTTCGATCAGTTGGCTGATCGCGTCCATACCGCTAGCAGCAGTAACCGCAGGCGGAGTACTGACCGTTAATTCCGGATCAATCAATGCCAAGCGGGGTAAAAGTCGATCGTCCCGAAGACTCCGCTTAAACGGCGGATCATACGAGGAGATGACGGCGTTTTTCGTGGCTTCGGCGCCGGTGCCGGCCGTCGTCGGCATTGCCATTACAGGCAGAGGCACCTGACGAAGTTGGAATCCCCGCCCCACTCCTTCCAGATATTCTTGAACGGATGCGGTTTCTGGTTGGACGGCCATGGCCGCTACCGCTTTGGCCAAGTCAATAGCCGAGCCACCTCCGACAGCCAACAGAAAATCCCCCTCGCCCACTCCGTCTTGGCGAAGCAGTTGGGCCAGCCGATCCACATCGGCCACTACCGGCTCATGCTCGATCAGTTCCATCCGAAGGGTGGTAATGCCCTGATGGCAGAGCCATTCGGCCAACTCATCCAACAGCCCCTGTTCGGCAAACTGGGGGCTGCCATAGATAATGGTGGCCCGACGGCCAAGCCCCGAAGCCCATCGCCCCACCTCCTGCCGACGTCCCCAACCAAACACGATCCGTCCTGAGGCTAAAAATTCATAACTTTCCGGTTCTTGCCATCGCATAGCGCAGTTCCTTCAGCAAGCCAACGTGCTTCCCCCGGAGTTGTCCAACTCCCGCAGACGCCCTTGCGGGCTGTCCTGATTGCAATTTTAGCTTTTACGAGGTTTTTTCGGCATGAGCAGTCTGTCAGAGAAACGCAGGGAAATAGTGGTTTTGAGGATTTTGGAGCTTCCAAGCAGTTGTCTGCTTAGAAAGCCGGAAATGCTTTTCGCCTCCCCCTCTTAGTGCCACTTTTGCCTTTTACCTAACTTGTCTTGAATTCAGGGGTTAGGACGCACCAGCCTTTTTTTGCTTACACAATTACCTACGGAACCTCTACAAAATTCTGCACATATAGTGAACTACGTAAATTTTTGATTTTATAGCCGTTCGGTTTGCCTACCTGGACACCTACTATTATTATCTTGGGTGCTAGTAATGCAGGCAGCCCTTATATGGTGTTAGAGGGAGGAGAAGCCCAAATGGTATAAAAACATCCCCTTTGAATTATGCCGAGGTTCCCGAAGTCTATCCTTCCAAGCAGTTCGCATTTTTCCTTTTTTCGGCAGGAGATCAAAAAAAAACAAAAGTCAAGTTTGGGGGCTGGCCTGCCATCCGGATATTATCTTTTCCGCGGTTTTTGAGCGAGCACTCCGTCTGGGAAAATCAGCAAATAAAGGTTTCGGATGCGGCGAAAGGTGGCAAACATGCAGGGCTTTTGCCCCCCTTCGGCTGGCGAGCGTCGAGTACCGGGCTCTGCGCCCGGCCATAGGCAGATTTCTCCTTTAGACTGAACTTTTGGTACATTTGAATACCATGGGGCCAAAAGGTAAAAGCCGACGCTTATAAGGCATATTGCAAGGCTCGTTCGATTCGGGCCAAGCAGGACTGTCGGCCTAAAATGGCCAACGCATCGAACATCCCCAGGCCGATGCTAGTACCAGTAACGGCCACCCGTAGGGCATGGATGATGTCGGCCAATTTGATGCCTTCGGTCTGGATGAACTGGTGGGTCATGGCTTCCAGCCGATCTGGCTCAAATGGTTCCACCTGCGCCAGTTGCTCCGAAAACCGACGCAACCGCTGAGCCGTGCCTGGAATTCGTAAACGTTTTTCTACAGCCGTCGGATCGTATTCCAATTGCTCGTCGGAGACGAAAAAGTAACTATAATCCAAAATATCTCCGGCCACCTTGATCCGATCGCCGGCCGCTTGGAGGATCTGAGCGATTTTTGCCCGGACCAACTCCGGACATGGTTGGGGCACCCAACCTACCCGCTGCAAATACGGAAGCACTAACTCCACCTTTTTGTCGATCGGCACTGCCCGCATATAGCGATCCTGAAAAGCCCAAAGTTTTTGAGGATCAAAACTGGCTGGGGCTTTATTGACCTTTTCCAAAGAAAAGTAGCGGATCAATTCTTCTCTGGTGAATATTTCTCTATTATCATCCGAGCTCCAGCCCAAAAGGGCCAAGTAATTGACCAGAGCCTCCGGGAGATAGCCAACCTGTCGATAAAAGTCCACTACCACCGGATTGAACGATTCCAAATCGGTGGGTAATCCTAATCGGGCGGCGATCCGACGTCCGTGTTCGACCCGTTCGGCAAATTCCTTATGTTTCAGATATTGGTTGAGTTTTCGCTTGCTGAGTTTTACTCGACTGCCGGGTTCGGCAACAAACGGCAGATGGGCGTACTGTGGCAGAGGATAACCAAGGGCTTGGGCGATGAAGACTTGGCGAGGAGTATTAGATAAATGTTCCTCTGCTCGAATCACATGGGTAATCCGAAATTCATAATCGTCCACCACACTGGCCAAATGATATAGACAGGTGCCGTCGGCCCGCTGAATAACATGATCCTGCTCCTGCGCCCAGTCAAACTCCACCGGCCCCCGGATCAAATCCTTGATCACTAGCTTCCCCTCCCGAGGCATCTTCAGGCGAACAACAGCCTGACGGCCCTGAGCCTCGAATCGGCGGGCATCTTCAGCCGTTTCGGCCATCCAGCGCCGGCTATAAACAAACGGTCGGTTTTCCCGCACTGCCGCCTCCCGTTCCGCCTGGATCTCCTCTGGCCGAGCATAATCTCGGTATGCTGCCCCCACCTCCAACAGTCGCTCCACCGCCTTTTGGTAAATCTCTAGCCGCTGCGATTGATAGTACGGCGCATACGGCCCACCCACCTCTGGCCCCTCATCCCAATCAATGCCCAGCCAACGCAATCCGTCTAAAATCGGGCGCAGCGCTTCGGCAACATGCCGCTCTTGATCCGTGTCGTCGATCCGTAAAATAAACTGCCCCCCATGCCGACGCGTAAATAGCCAGTTAAATAGCGCGGTACGCACTCCCCCAATATGCAAGTATCCGGTCGGACTGGGTGCAAAGCGAGTTCGAACCATCGTCAGATTCCCTCACCGTTTCCGAGGCTAGCCAGAAATGCATTTTATAATGAACTTTTATAATGAATGCAGAATTCCCTCCTTAAATTCCGGCTAGAAAACCCCAAAATACTATCTTTTTCGGAGCTTCCAGAGAAGCTGCCGGTCAGTCAAAGCCCTTGGCCCCCCCAAATCCCTTACTTCCGCCAGCTTCCAACTTCGTCTTTTGCCATTTTAGCTAACTTGTTTTGGCTCCAAGAATTACGGGGCCCCCCTTTGTCCACCCACTTTCCTCATCTCCGAATTCATGTCCGGTCGACTTTTGCCTTTTTCTATCATTTCGCCGGAATTTGTGCTTTCTTCCTTCAGCCAATTTCCTAACTCCAATTCAAAAGGTTAGCACATCTAAAGAAGATTATCCCTAAAAAATGGCAAACTTGCGGTGAGAAGCTAACCCAAAAAGAGGGTTTTCGCCTTCGAGGTAGATCTTTGCCTAACGGGCTTCCATAGCCTCAACTCCTCTAATTGTACCGTGTTTCCCCTAATGTCCCCACAGCACAACACCCTATCGGAAAACACTTAAAGCCAATTTCAGGAAGCCCCTCTTACGAGCCGCCTCTTTTCAACCAGAAAGTCCAAAATAGCAAAAGTCGAACTCAGACTCTCCAGTGTAGCATTTTGGGACCGAAGAAAAAGATGCTTTCCCCGCCTGGGGGACACTTTCTACCCCCTTACCACGCTCTTCCAACCTCTAGATCCATCATTAGTAAGGACCAAAACACTTTTCCTGCCAATTCCCCTCTTCTCCCAAGAAGACGCAACATCAACAGCCACTCCGGAAAGCACTTTTCCTTCACCCGAACGGACAAACCCGTCGCTGCTCACCATGCCAACAACCCGGCATTGCCCAACCTAATCCTGTCGGCAGATGGCTTTGACGCTAAGAGCTTCTAAAAGGCTGTCCTAAAATGGGGATTTGGCTAGTTTCCCATGGGTTTTTGCCGACAGGCTCCTATCCTTCAGACTCCTTAAAAACTGGGATTTTGGGGATTCTAGGGCATTGCGGAAGGAAACCTCCTTTCATCATAGAGGATGCTTTTTGGGACAGCCTCTAACAAAATGAGGGAACCTCGGTAAATTACGGAACATACCTTTATAGATATTTGATTCTCTCGCTATTGGCTTGTCCTAGCCGAACACCTACTATCTATTGGCTGCTAGCAACCCCATGGATTGGGTAAGAAGGATGGCAAGCCAAAATGGTATATATCCTCCTTGAATTGGGGAATTATCCAGAAGTTTTTGAAAGAACCTCTGCAAAACCCTAAACATATGGTGAACTTCATGAACTTCTGATTCGGTAGGCATTTGGCTGCCGCATCCAAACACCTACCATATATAGCCTGTTAGCAGGGCTAGCACCCTATATATTGGGCCAGATATGATAGGAAAAAATAGTATAAAAAAATATATGCTCTGAATTATGCAGAGGTTCCTGAACTTATTTGGCCGCCCTTGAACACGGATCCGACCTCCACACTCACCACAGGCCTCCGGGGGCTGCTCAGCTCTCTGGGCCTGCCCTGCCCATCCCTCCAACGCCGCAGTGACCAACCGACGAAAAGCTCCCGAATCCGTTGCTCGGCCTGCGGGAAATCCTCCAGATTGGCCGGAAGACTCTGAACCAACTGCCCCATCTTGTGCACCAGGTGCTCTTGCCAACTCCCTTGGGCTACAATAAGTCTTCTCCATAAGAGACTCCTTTCCATAAGAGACTCCTTTAGAGCGTGTTTGAAAAGGGCTTGACAGACGGGAAATCTGCGCTATTTAAGGCGTCCAGGTAGTCGGGGAAACGGATTGTACCACCAAAAGAAAACGGATTTTATCCCCCAAGCAAAAGACTGCTTCGAGGAAACGGGTTTATCCATCCGATCGGACGGATTCTCAATGGTAGACGATCGCCCGGTGGATTGCTGCGGCCCGACCGCGTGCATGGGTATCTACACATCTTCCCGGACACGCCATCGGTGGGGGTGATCCGGCTGATGGGGGTGATCCGGCTGACAAGCTCTCAAC
>JANXAQ010000118.1 GCA_025062105.1 Thermoguttaceae bacterium | reverse complement strand
CCATCACACAGGGCCAAAAGACGATGTCAAAAGCGGCGGCCACATCGAGGATTTTTTCATTGATGGCCAACACCGCAATTTCACAGCCGCCGCAGGAGGCAGCCCAATACAGGGCCAACTTCGGCTTCTGCGCCGGCGGAGTACTTTCAGCACCGGACGGTTTGGATGCGGGGTTGATGGTAGCGGGATTCGAACTGGTGTTATTCATTTGGGGACCTCCATTGCCTCTTGGTGTTCGCGCACGATAGCCTGGAGGGCTTGGAAGCGCTGGCCATTTTCCTGCCAATTGGCGTGCCAATTGAGTGGGCCGAGCTGACGGACCTCTTCGACCATTTGGGTGACGGCGTCAGCCAATTGTTGGCCTTCGGCGGCCGAAGCCCAGACCAAGCGGAATCGCTCTGGCTCCAAGCCCATTTGCACGAGCATCTGGCGGAGCATGTAGAAACGACGCATGGTTTTGTAGTTTTGTTCGATGTAGTGGCATTCGCCGGGATGGCAACCGGCCACCATCACACCGTCAGCCCCTTGAGCAAAGGCCTCCAAGACAAAGACCGGATCAACTCGGCCGCTGCACATAACTCGAATGATCCGCATATTGGGCGGATATTTGATGCGGGAAATCCCGGCCAGATCAGCGGCCCGATAGGAACACCAATTGCAAAGAAAACCAATCAACTTCGGTTCAAATTCCAGGTTCGGTGAATCGCCGTTTGGATGCGTCATCGGAACCCTGTCCTTGCTGAGTAGAATGATCATCCGAATGAAGTGCCCTGTCATCCCTGCCAACGCGGGGATCCAGCTTATCGGATTGACTGGATTCCCGCTTTCGCGGGGATGACACCTAAAAGGTTTGGGGAGGCGGCGTTGCCTTCGGCTCAGTCGGCCGGCCTCTCCTGCAGTGAGGAGAGGTAAGTTTTAAAGTAACACAGTTCAGCCGAATTGGATATTTGCACCCTACCCAGTCGGGATAAGGGTAGGGAGAACCGATAGGTTCACCTGGCCTTTTGCCTCCCTAATCCGGCCTCCTACTTCAGGCCGTGCTCTCCCGCGGAGGGGAGATGCAAGTTTTTAGGAACCGGCCACGATTTGGGCGGCAGCAGCGGCCTGGGCCGGAACAGCCGTAGGAGTCTCGACCGGTGGCGCTGTAGGAGTTGGAGCTTGGGCGTCCCAAAGCGCACCGCGGATTTCCGAAAGGATCTGTTCGTTGGTAAAGTGGGCGCCTGTAATAGCGCCTGCCGGGCAGGCAGCCACACAGGTACCGCAACCTTTGCACATGGCGGCAATGACGCGGCTAACACCTTTTTCCGCGTCGTATTCAATGGCATTGTATGGGCACAGGTTATTGCAGATGCGGCATCCGGAGCAAAGCTCTTCGTTGATAGTGGCGATGACCGGTTCGATCATCACCGTGCCTTTGGTAATCATAGCCATGACACGTGCGGCCGCGGCGGCTCCTTGGGCCACTGAAGCGGGAATGTCTTTCGGGCCTTGACAGGCGCCGGCTACGAAAATGCCGTCGGTCATGGTGGCCACTGGGTCGAGTTTGGGATGACGTTCAGTGTACCAACCAGCCATGCTGCAGGAAATGCCGCATTTGAGACCTAGTTCTTTGGCGTCGTGTTGAGGTTCCAAGGCAGCCATAAGGATGACCATATCGACGGGGATGCGCCGCTGTTTGCCGACCAGGGTGTCTTCGACCTGAACGATGAGTTTTCCTTCTTCTTCGGGCCGGCGGGCAGCGTCGGTAACTTCAGCCACTCGGCCTCGAACAAAATGCATCCCCTCTTCCAGCAGGCGCTGATAGAACTCTTCGTAGCCTTTCTGATTGGTACGCATGTCAATGTAGAAGGAATAGACTTCGGCATTGGTTTTTTCCATAACCAGATGGCCGAACTTCAAGGCGGCCATGCAGCAGACGGCCGAGCAATATTCGTTGGTGTTTACATCGCGGCTGCCCACGCAGTGGATGATGGCCACAGATTGGGGTTCGGTTTTGCCATCGCGCAGTACAATTTTGCCGCCGGTTGGGCCGGCAGCATTGCACATGCGTTCAAATTCCATGTTGGTAAACACGTTCGCCAATCGTCCGTAGCCATACTGCGGAAGCCGACGGCAATCAAACAGCTCCCAACCGGTAGCAATGATCACATTGCCGACAGTCAGTTCGATATGTTCGTCTTTTTGGTCGAAGGCGATGGCGCCGGTGGGGCAGAGTTTTTCACAGGCTCGGCATTTGCCCCGCTCAAACCAGATGCAGGAAGAAGTGTCGATGACCGGGATTCTGGGCACTGCTTGGGGGAAGGGGGTATAAATGGCTTTTCGATAGCCTAGGCCGGCTTCAAAATCATAGTCGATGACTTTCCGAGGACACTTTTCTACACAGATGCCACAGCCGGTACATTTAGACTCATCCACATAGCGGGCTTTTTTATGGATTTTGGCCTTGAAATGGCCGACCGAGCCGCTGAGTTCTTCTAGCTCCGAATATGTAAACATAGTTACATTTGGATGCTGAGCCACCTCCGACATCTTCGGCGTCAGAATACAGGCCGAACAGTCCAAGGTGGGAAAGGTTTTGTCGAATTGGGCCATATGGCCGCCTATCGAAGGCCGACGTTCCACTAGATAGACCGGATAGCCTGCGTCGGCCAGCTCCAGTGTGGCCTGGATGCCAGCAATACCACCGCCGACGACCAATGTGGCAGGATTGACCTCTACATACATGGCCTCCAGCGGCTGTTGTTTTTTAACCCGTTCAACGGCAGCAGCCACCATGGCCTTGGCTTTGACCGTGGCTTTGGCTCGGTCAGTACTCACCCAGGAACAGTGTTCCCGAATATTGGTCAATTGGCAAAGGTAAGGATTCAGATTGGCATTTTGGCAAGCTCGGCGGAAGGTTTTTTCATGCAAGTGGGGCGAACAAGCGGCAACCACCACACGAGTCAGACCATATTTTTTGATATCCTCCTCGATCATGGCCTGGCCAAGGGAGGAACACATAAACTTATAATCTTTGGCCACCACCACGTCAGGCAGATTTTGGCCTGCCCACCGGGCCACCTCTTCCACATCGACCATGCCAGCAATGTTACTACCACAATGACAAACATAGACGCCGACTTTTTCTTCGGCCATAGGAGTCCTCCGTCCGGATAAAGCAAACCCTACCAAAAAGGGAGCTCAGAAGGGGAAGTGCTCTTGTTGTCTAAGACTCAAGATCTAATTTGCTAACCCTTCAAACTGAATGGAACGAAACCAAGGTTTGTGTTTTTCCCTATTTCCGCTGGCCTCTAGAGGTTTAGAGTGCAGCAGGAAGTTGAAAAACTAGTCGGTCCCTTTGGCCACTCTCAGCCGGAAAACCGTACTGCCCCTCCTTGCCTCCCCAGGCCAAAGGCAAATTACTTCACTCGGCTGAAATGTTCCCTCTCTCAGGTTTCGGCTGGAGAGAGGATGGAATCGCACGAATGGGGCGGACGTTCACATTTCCGGAGGGCCGTTTCCCTCCAGGGGCAACTCCACCCCGCAGTTGGCTTCCTCTGCGGTTGACCGACCTCTCTGCCAATTCCTAGGAAAAAGGCTACTTTTCTGGAATTCCCCTTTCGCCAGGATAACAACTTTGCTAGCCCCCGCAGCAGCCTTCCTTCAGGTCACCTGCCCTTTCTACCACCTTCCGGAAAGGGATAAATTTCAGGATTCCCCTTTTCCTAGAATGGCAACTTTGGCAACTCACTGGGCTCACCTTCGGAGTCGGCTCAACCAGCTTTTCTTGCCTCCCAGAGGCTCTTTTTCAGGATTCCCACTTTCGTGGGATGAAAACTTTACCATCCCCACCGCAGAGCTGCTTCGCCTTCGGTCTCAACCGAGCTCTTAGGGCGGAGGTAAAGGGATGTCTTCGCTCCGTTAGAAGACGATCCATCCATGGGCAACACGCCCACACTTCGGCCTGTGGGGTGGCGGGCAGAGGCGATGTTGTTAGGTTTGGGCGGCGACTTGGGCCTGGAGTTTGGCTTCCAGTACTGGACGAGCTCCTACGATTTCCTTCCCAAAACCAAGGCGATACATATCCAATCCCAATGCCAACCCCACTACTTGAGTAAAATACACAATCGGAATCTTGAAGTTGGTATTAAAATAACCGTTGACCCGGCTTTGGTAGGCGTCCAGATTCAACTGGCACATTGGACACATGCAGGCGATCAGGTCGGCCTTGTATTCTTCAGCACTATATAGAAGTCGGCGAATTAGCTCAAAGGCCTGTGGTTCGCTGATCTGCGTCATGTGGCCGCCACAACAATGCGCTTTGACCGGATAGTCGATCACCTCGGCACCGACCCAACTGAGCAGTTCGTCCATTTTCATTGGATATTCGGGATTGTCGACTTCTTTAAAAGGTCGGACCCATTGGCAGCCGTAATACGGGGCCACCCGAAGCCCAGTAAGCGGCCGAACCACTTTTTCCCGAATCTTTTGTTCGCCCACATCGGTATGAAGCACTTCCAGAAAGTGCCGCACTCGGACTCGACCGGGCCTATAGTGCAATCCGCCCGCAGCAAGAGCCTGATTAATCAGTTCCTCCATTTTGGGATTCTCAGCCATCAGGCGATCCACTTTTTTGAGGTTCAAATAACAGGCGGCACAAGGGGCGACAACCTGATCCAACTGAGGATCCACCAAGGCCAGATTCCGAGCAATCACTGCACAGGCCGTCAGTTCATCTTGGGAAAAATACTCCGTAGCGCCGCAGCAATTCCAGTCATCGATTTCCGGCAGTTCCAGGCCGAAGACTTCGGCTACCGCTCGCACCGACCAGTCATAGGCGGCAGCATTACATTCCAACGAACACCCAGGATAATACGCGTATCTCACTTGGTGCCTCCCAGTTCACGAGCTTTTTGGATGATGGCTTGCAGTTGATCGATGCGCTTGATTTTGGTGGGGGTAAGAGACATCCGGCCTCTGGTGAACATCGAAACACCCAATGGGCCCATCTTCAGTAAAGCCCAAGGCTTATTGAACAGATAGAAACGGCTGGCCAGGCCTAGCTCGAAGCTTCGGCCGTACCGATCCAATAGATCGGTAAAGGTTTTGGCCAGGGCAGGGGCATCCGTGTTCCGAGCCAAACCATCGCGGATGGCTAACCGTTTAAGTGTATACATAATCTCAGTTATCGGGATCTTCTGCGGACACCGCGTGGTGCAAAAATAGCAGGAGACACACACCCACATCGTATTGGAGGTAAGCACCTCCTGCCGCTGATTGGCCTGGATCATCGCAAAGATCGTTCGGGGTGTGTATTGCATGTCCGCACCATTAGGACACGAACCGCCACAACTGCCGCACTGTAAACAATGCAACAGCCGATGGCCGTTGGGCGTCTGCGCAATCACCTCATGCAAAAAGGCAGAACCACGTTGCATGTGCGACGTCGAAATCATCACTTACCTCACCCAAATGGAAAAATCTTGTATATTTCAGGTCCAATGAGAAAGCCCATCGCTGCCTGCCGCCTTAAAGGAAGCCTTTGCCCAAGGCAATGCAGCTGCGGTGGCAAAAGGACCACCAAACCTTTCTTTTCCCTCTCCCCCGCCCTCTTGATGCCGAGAGAGGGGCAAAACTAAGCTCACTCCTTTTGGCTGAAATAACTCCAAAAGCTTAAAGCCCCGTTTCAACCCGAAAGAGTTCCTAACTAAAAGAGTTCCTAACTATAGGTCCTGTTACGTGCAGTTAACAGCACCATGAAGTACCCACAGGAAAGACCAAGACTCTCTCCACCACTCCTGTGGGAGGTTATCTTATCTATTGCTCTTATGCTCTTAAGGCAATTCCTAGTAGGAATTATTTCGGTAAGTTGGGCAAAAGAAAAGGGGCCGTGGCATTTTTATCAATTCTGGCATACACATACCGATCCACAGCAGTTTATTTCTTCTTTGCTTTTAAGGGGAAGTAACATAAGAAAAACATTCTAATCTTTTTTAAAGGGATTTTCCAGGCTGGCAAAAGGTTAGAAAAAATCTGGCGTAGGGAGACGCAAAAGTAGAAACCACTCGGAGTGATCCAGAGGACTAGGGAAGGCAAAATAAGAGAACTTTTTGGGTGAGCTGGTTCACTCAGTGGGGTATTCCACTAGTGTATCCGATCAGAAACAATCAGAACATTAACCCGCATTTGGCGTAAGTAGTGATTTTGCATGGAATATTGGAAAACCTCCGAAAATACACATCCCAAACAAGTGGTGTATGCCAGATGCATTTCCTCTAAGGAGTATAATAATTGCCTTCAAAGGGGGGTAATACCGGTTTTTCGGGAAAAATGCTAGACGTTCTCCAGTGTGGACTTGGGCAATTTTTTGTAACTTGCCTTTTTCAAGCACCTAGCTTTCTGAAAGTTCAGGGTCTAAGTCCGATATTTTCAAGGGTTAGGTCATCCAAAAGAGGCGTCCGGGGGAAATGGATAAAAAGGGATTCTCGGGAAAATTAGCTGAGATAATTCCTGAACTCAACTTTTTCCATTTTTGGGCCAGTGCCGGAAGAAGCAAGCTCTAACTCTTTGCATATATTGGAGTTAGGAAAATTGTGTGAACAAAAAGGGGTTCCTCGCAACTTCTGGAAGCAAAAGCCGGTTAGGAAAAATGGCAAAAGTCCAGCAGAGAGGCTGTCCTGAAAAGCATTTTCTATGATCAAAAGAGGTTTCTCTCCATTTGGGTCTTTAGAATCTCCCACAATCCTTAAGGAACCTCTCAAAAATCTTGAGCATATCATATAGTGAACGTCATAAACTTTTCGGTGAGTTCTTCTATCCGAACACCTACCATCTATTGTGTGCTAGCAATGCTAGCAGTATATGGGGGCTAGAGTAAAGGGAGCCAAAGTGTGGGGAGCCAAATATAAAAACGGAATTATCCGAGCTTCCCCAAACTCAGCGCAGTCTCTGAGAGAAAGCTTAGCGGTTAGCAGCTTGGAACAAGTCCCAACTACCTCCAAAGGCAGTTGCAAATCCACCGGGCCCAGATGGGTCCGTATGAATTTCTTGGAAGAGGCGGAGCCATGCCAGCCCGGTGCCACTTCTAAGGTTCGCCCCCAAAGAACCACTTGGAGCAGGGGCGGGAATGCCTAAGCTAACACAGCGTAAGCCACCGCCGATGGTGATCAATCGGCTGGTATCCACGCCAATGACCTTCCAACCTGGAAGAATTCGGCGATAAAGTTCCAACGCTCGCCTGCTGCCTGCCGGATCCATGGTCGGATAGGTGGGTACTAGGAGACAGTGATTCGCAAAGATAACATTTGTATATGTCCTCCAGATCCCGTCTCGATGCGGCGGCATAGGAATCCGAACCACCCGCAGCGGCCCGGCCGATGTCCGACAACCGGCCAACACAGACGCATTGCGATCCAAAATGGCCGCATTGACCGGATCTTCCCGTGGATCATATTGGCCCACCACTACCGTATCCGGCCCCGTAAAACAAGCAAACATATCCACATGCCCGGTGGGTTCCCCAGCCAGCGGTTCCAAGATCACCAAGCTGTCAATTCCCAGATGTTGGGAAAGCAATTGACGGAAAGAAGCTTCGGAAACTGTTGAACCACTGTGCCGAATCACCGCCGCTTGGCTAGTTAAGGCTAACCCATGCCCGTTGGTCAAAAGATTCCCCCCTTCTAAGACCATCGGTAGTGCAAAGAGCGAAACCCCAAACAAGGCTGCTAACCGGCTAGGGACCGCATCGTCCAACCGACGACCAGGATCCGGATATTCGGCATCATAAGCCCCCGAATGCATATCCGGAAAGCGGAAAAAGATCGGCCCGTAATCCCGGATCCAAACAGTATTATGGGCGATTTCCACTAATCGGAGAGAGCGAGGGAGGATTTTTCGTTCTGCTAATAACTTTTCTACCTTCCGGCGTTGGTGTGTATCGTTCACTAGCCCCACTAGCGTCGTATGGTCTTGCAGGGCTTCCATCATCTGAAGCAAAAGTTCTGGATCCCGTCGGACCAGCAGACCTGCTGAAAAGACCAGGGCCTCTATTGGTTCAAAGTCGGCTGGTAGATGCCCCAAGCTAGGCCAAGGGGACTGCTGGGAGAAAGAGAAATTCTGCTTCCGTGGAGTGCCGGCTTCCGAGGAAATAGAGTCTCTGGATTCCGCCCAAAGTAGAAAGCTGCCCGGTACGCCTCCACTGCCTGCCCAAGCCATCCTCCCGGCAAGCTCTATTCCGATTAAAATCCCAAACAAGTACGCCGTTCCCCCAAAGGGTATTCGCCTAAACACAAACCTATTCACGCTCACGAACAAAACTCCCTCTGTTCTCATTGCGTTTCCCATAAGGAGCTGAATGTTCCCCTAAGCGAACTGCTGCCCGGCTCCTTTAGAAAACGACCTAAACTAGACTTTCCATCTAACAGTTCAGCCCACTTGAGTGAAGTATGTCGATGTTTCTCGCCTTCCCCAGCGGGATAGGGAGCAGGATAAGAGGGAAAGGATGTGTACCCCGGCCTTTTACTCCTTGGGAAAGTAGAGTTGCAGTTTGTGAACACACCGGAGAAAAAATTGGGTTCCTACTTGTTTACTTGGGTTCCTACTTGTTTCCGTCCTACTTGTTTACGAATGACTGCTTCGCCATTGTGTGGAACAAGGCTTTCATCACTCGCCTGAAAAGTTACTTTTCCATTATATCTTCGTTGACCTATTTTCCGAAGAGCATTCGGCAGGATTTTGCGATCGCCAGGCCACTAGGATGAGGTCCTGACTAGTCAGCGCATGATAAGGCTGCTCCGGATAGCCACCGTAGACAATCATTTGGTCGGCGCCAGCCTGTCGGGCCATCTGCTGAAGTTCTTCGGACAAAAAACCTAGCAACTGCTCGGTCTGGGCTTGCCAACGCAGCGGTGTACCATGATCTGGATGGAACAGAGCACTAAGATCGGAGGCCGGAATAGCTCGGCCGCCCTCTGACTGGCTGAGAGTTTGGTCTGACGTCTCAAAGGCTGCTCGATCCCCTCTTGACAAATCCACCAGCAGTAGCTCCACCAACGCCCTGTTGCCTACTCGATGCAGTCCTTTTAAGATGAGTTTCGGTTGGCCACCGATGCAAGCGGCCAGGCATTTTTGCCACAACAGCTGGCCCTCCGGCAAGGCTACAAGGTTCAGCACCTGAATGACCACCAGCCCCCCAGGCCGAACCGCCCGCATCATTTGCCGAACCGCCTCTGCGGCCGTGGTTTTATCCCCAGCCAAAGCCAAAGAGTTGCCGATGCAAATGGCAGCATCGAAATAGCCCGGTTCCGGTACAGGCTCCTGAAACGCTCGGACCGTCCAGCGAAGCCCGGGCATCTGGCCGTGCAGAGCAATGGCCCGCTGGATCATCGCTTCACTAACATCTGCTCCTTCCACCTCCAGGCCCCATCGGTGAAACAAGGCCGCATGATACCCAGGTCCACAAGCTACGTCTAAAACCCGCCGAACCCCGGTCTGCTCAAACAGGCGTTGAAACAACGGTCCTTCGCGCTCCAATCTGCGCTGCCAATCGACCAACAGATCATAGACATCGACCCACTGATGAAATATCTTTCCGGACATTGCTTAGGCAGTTTCGTGTGCAAGGAAATATCGTTCGATTTCTTCCCGCTCCGCGTAGGAATAGGCCCAGTCGGCTAGCTTGAGTTTTGCCATTTTTGGCTTCTTCTCGAAAGGAGAAAGCCCTCACTGGGTTGGCATTACCGGAGTTAGGAAATTGTTTGAACAGAAGGAAGTTCCGCCGTAACTCCTGAGTATAAAAAAGTTAGGAAAATTGGCAAAAATCCGAGCTAAGAGCCGTTAACAAAAGGAGGTTTCTCTCTTTTGTGGACGGTAACATGCTCCTTTTCCCTTCGGGGAGTTTCATTTTGATTTTGTTAGAAGCTCTTTGTTAGTTCGACTTTTGCCATTTTCCCTAAGTCCTTTTGTTTCTGATAGTTACGACGAGACTTCCTTTCGTTCACATAATTTCCTAAGTCCAATAGTTACAAGCAGTTAGAGTTTTCTCCTTCCGGGAGAAGGCCTAAACTGGCAAAAGTCGAGCTTTGTTAGGGGCTGTCTGGAAATCAACCGTAGAGTGTTTCCCGATACGGTGGGCATGCACCAGCTCTTCTAGCAAAAGACGGGAAAAAAACGGCACTTTCCGGATGCTGGGTAATCCAGCTACGGAGCTGATTTCACCTGGGAAAACGCATCTTAGCTCGACTTTTGGTATTTTCCTTAACGGGTTTTAGTGCCAGCAGTTAGGACGAAACTTTCCTTTGTTCATCCAATTTCCTAAGTCCAATAGGTACAAGGACTTAGAGCTTTTCCCCTCCAGGCGAAGGCCTAAAATGGCAAAAGTCGAGCAAAGCGTTGCCCCCCAGAAGAACCAGGTATAATTAAGGTTTGAAGAATTGGGAAGCCTTCGGGCAAAGCTGCGCCTATTGAAAAAAATCCCTTTTCAGGAGAACCTCTGAGCTCGACTTTTGCCATTTTTTGTAACTTCTTTTATGTTAAGGGGTTATACTTTGAGGCTAGCTTGTCCAGCAATTTTGCTGACTTCAATATTGTCAAAGGGTTAGGATATCTAAAAGAGGCTGCACCCTGGAAATGAGCAAAAGTCGAGCTGAGAGGATTTTGGTTGGCTAAAGCGGTTGGAGACCGGGAGGGGAGGATCGACGATGCCGGCTTATTTGGCGGCAGACTTAATGGTGGTTTTTCATGCCCTGTATGTGGGGTTTGTAGTAGGAGGGTTGGTGGTCGTCTGGGTGGGATGGACTGCCGGCTGGAACTGGATCCGGAACTTTTGGTTCCGAATCATCCACTTAGCGGCTATTGGCTTGGTGGCAGTGGAAGCGGTCTTTGGTTGGACTTGCCCCCTTACGGACTGGGAAAATTGGCTCCGGGAGCAAGCTGGCCAAACCCCCTATCCGGGGGATTTTTTAGCTTATTGGGCCCATCGGCTATTGTATTGGGATGCGCCCCAGGAATTTTTCTGGACGCTTCATATCCTTTTCTTTGTGATAGTACTAGGTACCTTCTGGTGGATACCTCCCCGGTGGCCCACCCGCCCAGATCAACATTTGCAGATACCTCAAAGGGGCCACCAATCTTAACAATCTTTCGACCTTTAGTCTTTCGGTACAAAACTTGCTAATATCCCCCGAAAGCGGGGCATCTTCCTTTCTGAGCTCCTCAGCCATTGCTCGCTGCTATACGGTTGTCAGGAGGGCTGAGTCAATACTAGACAATATAGGCAATCCATAAACATTGGCTTTGAAAAACGCTTTTCTTAAGCTTCTCAAACTGCCCAAATCCC